>CAZQTL010000169.1:0-9224 GCA_964595975.1 uncultured Thermoanaerobaculia bacterium
GGCTCTGGACGGGCGGCGGCCTGCTCGCGGCCGGTCTGCTCGCCGCCGGCGCACGGCGCATCCGGCCGGCGTCGCGGACGCGCGGCTCCGGCCGGTCGCTCGCCGCGGCCCTGCGGACCATCGAAGCCGGGGCCAGCAGAGCGACGCCGCGCGAGACCGCAGCCGAGGTCGAAGAGGCTCTGCGGCATCACCTGGAGACGCGGTTCGAGATCGCGCCGGGCACGCCGGTCTCGCAGTGGCAGCACCGGCTGGTGGCCGCCAGGGTCGATCCCGCGGTCGCCACCGAGCTCGCGGACCTCACCAAGGAGCTGCACTATCTGCGCTACGCCCCGGAGCTCGCCGCCGCCGAAGAGCTCCGTGCCGACACCCTTTCGCGGGCACGGCGCCTCGCTCGCGCCCTGCGCTGACCGGCTGCACAGGGGCACCGTCGGCACTTCTGGTATCTTTCCGGCGGTTTCTTACAGCGTCCAGAGTGCTTCGTCATGAGCGAAGTCTTCAGTCTCGACCCCCATGCTCTCGAGCAATTTCTCGAGCGCCGACGTGCGTCCCTGCCGCACTTCGAGCCCGAGATGAGCCTGGCGGACAACCTCGTCGAAGTCCTGCGCAAGGCCGACGAGTTCGTGCCGTCCGAGGCGGGGTCGATCCTGCTCGACAATCCGCGCATCAAGCAGGTCGACCGCAGCCGTAACCGCCTCACCTTCCTGGCCGCTTTCGGCGACAAGGCCCAGCTGCTCGTCGGTCAGACGCTGCCCGCCGACGAGGGTATCGCCGGGCACGTCTATCTCTCCGGCAAGGCCTACTCTTCGACCGACGTCTCGTCGGACCAGTTCTTCAACGCCGCCGTCGACGCCGAGACGCAATACCGTACCCATTCGCTGGTGGCGATCCCGATCCGGATCGGCAACGATGTCTGCGGGGTCCTCGAGCTCGTCAACCGCCGCGGCGCCGCCGCCTACAGCGAGCACGAGCGCGACCTGCTCGAGATCTTCGCCGACTACATCTCGATCGCCATCCAGAACGTCCTCGACGGCAGGCTCGCGCAGGAGGCGGCGAAACGCGACAACCTCACGGGGCTCTACAACGACCGCTACCTGCATTCGGCGCTCGAGCAGACGCTCGCCCGCTGCCGGCCGGAGGAAAGCGACGTCTCGCTGCTCTTCCTCGATCTCGACTATTTCAAGCTGGTGAACGACAAGCACGGGCACCTTGCGGGCTCGCAGGTGCTGCGCGAGACCGGGCAGCTCCTGCGGCGCGCAGTGGGGCTGGCGCGCGCGCTGGTGGCGCGCTACGGCGGCGACGAGTTCGTGATCGTGATTCCGGAGGCGGGGGCTCCCGAAGCGATGGCGATCGCCGAACGCCTGCGGGCCGAGATCGAGCGCGCCGTGTTCTGCGACGCCCCGGGCGAGATCCAGCCCGACCCGCTCTTCCTCTCGGGTCTGAGCTGCTCGATCGGCGTGGCCACGTTGTCGCGCCACGTGGCGCACGAACAGAGCCTCGCCGTCGCCAAGAGTCAGCTCCTCAGGCTGGCGGACTCGGCGATGTATCGCGCCAAGGAGGCGGGACGCAATCGCGTGATGCTCGCCGATACCGGAGCCGACCTGAACTCCGGCCTGTCGCGCACCGCGGCGCGTTGACCGGTCTCCGGGCGGGCTGATAGGCTGAGGCCGCTTCGAGTTCCCCACGCAGGCTCTCCAGCCTTTCGAATCAATGACTTCCAGAAGCCAGATCGACGCGAGGCCCCGATGACGACCACCGTCCACAACTCCGTTCGCTTCACGCCGCAAGAGGTGCGCGAGGTGCTCGCCCGGCACATCCTCGTCGACGGATACCACATGGTGCAGGACATCGAGAAGAGCCACGGCGTCTTTCTGCACGACGCCGTCCGCGGGCGCGACGTGCTCGACTTCTTCGGCCACTTCTCCACCTCGCCGCTGGGCTTCAATCACCCCAAGCTCGCCAATCCCGAGTTCGCGCAACGCATCCTTCCCGCGGCGTTCAACAAGCCGGCCAATTCCGACATCTACACCACGTTCATGGCCGAGTTCGTGGAGACCTTTTCGCGCACCGTCCCCGAGGCTTTCCGCAAACACCTGTTCTTCATCGAGGGCGGCGCGGCGGCGGTCGAGAACACCCTCAAGGTGGCCTTCGACTGGAAGGTGCGCAAGAACCTCGCCGCCGGACGCGGCGAGATGGGATCGCAGATCCTGCACTTCCGCCAGGCCTTTCACGGCCGCAGCGGCTACACCCTCTCGCTCACCAACACCGCCGACCCGAGGAAGACCCAGTACTTCCCTCGCTTCCCCTGGCCGCGGATCGTGAACCCGATGTTGCGCTTCCCGGCGACGCCCGAAAACCTCGAGGCGACGCTGGCGGCGGAGCGCCAGGCCGTCTCCGAGATCCAAGCCGCGGTGGCGATGCACGGCCACGACATCGCCGCTCTGATCATCGAGCCGATCCAGGGCGAGGGCGGCGACAATCACTTCCGCGCCGAGTTCCTGCGCAAGCTCCGGGAGCTCGCCGACGAGCACGAGTTCCTGCTCATCTTCGACGAGGTCCAGACCGGTTTCGGAACGACCGGCAAGTGGTGGTCGTTCGAGCACTTCGGCGTCGAGCCGGACGTCTTCTCCTTCGCCAAGAAGACCCAGGTCTGCGGGCTCGCCGCCGGCCCCCGCGTCGAGGAGGTCGACTCGGTGTTCAAGATCTCGTCGCGCATCAACTCGACCTGGGGCGGCAACCTCGTCGACATGGTGCGCTGTCAGCGGATCATCGAGGTGATCGAGGAGGAGGGTCTGCTCGGCAACGCCACCGAAGTCGGCGCGCATCTGGTCGAGGGCTTTCGCCAGCTCGAGCGCCTCTTCCCCGGCAAGGTCACCAACGGCCGCGGGCGCGGCTTCTTCGTCGCCTTCGACCTGCCGGACACCGACACCCGCAACCGGACTCTCACCGCGCTCAACGAGAGCGACGTTCTCGGGCTCGCCTCGGGCGATCACGCCATCCGCATGCGCCCCCCGCTCGTGCTCTCGCGGAGCGAGGCCGACGAAGGCCTGCGCCGCATCGAACGGGCGCTGGCGACGATTCTCGGCTGAAGCCGCCCTAGCGCGGAGCGCAGCGATCGCCCGGGAAGGCTGCGGGCGACGACTCCTCGACGACCGCCGCGCTCGGCAGCCGCATCCGGCGCACGCCCGCCCGCTCGACCCGGATGCGGGCCACATCCGCCGGCCAAGGCGACCGGCGGAACAGGTGCAGCGAGACGGCGAGCGCCGGCGTGCTGTCGATCTGCGCCGCGAGCTCGACCTCGTCGACCGGCGACGATCCGCCGGGGTTCGACGCTGCCAGCGGCGACTGCTTCAGCATCTCGGCCCGCCATCCGGCGTCGATCCCAGGCCAATGCTCGATGAGCGCGATGGCGCCCCGTCGCGCCGACTCGTGCCCCCGCCAGGAGCTCGCCGCCGCGAGGCGCGGTTCGGCGATCATCGCCCGCGCCGCGCAGTCGATCCGCCCGCCGCCGTCGGGACCGAGCGTCGCCAGCTGGAACGGTGCGAACCCGGAGAGCGGGTCGAGCGCCATCGCGCGCGAGAGCGCTTCACCCGCCAGGTCGCTCCGCCCGCCCTCGAGCGCCAGCGCGCCGGCACGCAGCCAGAGGGCGGCGACTCCCTGGGCGGAGCGCGCGGCGGCCATCGCCTCCACGGCCCGTTCGCCGGCCGGCAATTCGGCCGACCAGGCCCAGCGCGCGCGATAGAGCGGAAACGACGGGTCGAGTGCGACGGCCCGCGCCATCAGCGGCGCCGCCTGGGACCGCACCCGCAGCCGCGCCGCAGATTCGTACAGCGCCTGCGCGCGGGCGAGCGGCAGGAGCACCGGCACGGCCGCCGCGACGTAGAGCCAGACGACGAGGCCGGCCCGGGCGCCGGTACGACGCCGCGCCTCCTGCTGCGCCGACCCGATTTCTTCCTCCGTCCCTCCGCGGCCCGCCAGCGCGGCGCCCGCAGCCAGCATGGCAGCTAGCGGCAGCGCCGTCACCGAGACCTGCGCCCCGCCGAGAGACGTAAGGAGAAAGCCGGCGACGCCGGCGAGGCCCGCTTCGACGAGCCCGCGATCGGCGGCCGCGCCGCGCGCACGCCAGAGGCGCAGGAAGAAGAGTCCGGCGATGCCGCCGGCGAGCGCCAGTCCGGGGAAACCGAGCTCGTAAGCCAGCGCGAGCGGCAGCGAGTGCATCTCGCCCACGACTTCCCCAGGAGGATTCACTCCGGGACGCGGCGAGAGATGCAGGGCGAGAGTCCAGGGAGTCGCCCCGGGTCCCCATCCGAGAACGGGGCGTTCGCGCGCCCCGGCCCAGCCTGCCCGCAGGTAGACCTGCCGCGCCGACGCGGAGGAGTCCTCGCCGCGCGCGATCGCCGCGCCGCGCGGTACGAGCAGCGCCCCTCCCAGCAGCGCCAGACCGAGGACGAGATGGCGGGCACGCTCGAAGCGCGCTGCGCCGGCGAGTGCCAGCAGAGCGAGCGCCGCGCCACCGAGGAACGAGCGCGTTTCGACCAGGGCGACGACGCCAGCGAGAAGAGCCAGCACCGCCAGTCCCCGGGTCCATCCGCGGCGACGGAGCGCCGGCACGACGAGCGGAAGGGCAATGACCAGGAAAGCAGCCAGCAGATTGTGGTGCCCGAGAGGCATCGCGGCCCGCGACGTGCTCTGGCGCAGTTGTTCGACGATCGCCCAGATCGCGGTCGCGGCGACGACCGCGCTCCAGGCCGCGACGCCGAGCTCGCGGCGCCGCGCGGTCGACCAGCAGCGGGCGACGAAGGGCGCGAGCAGGAGGTAGGCAGGCAGCAGGCAGAGGCCGACCCGGCCGGCGCGCGGCACGGGCGAGGCCCACAGGCTGAGGGCGACGGCGGCGATTAGGGCGCCGACCAACCAGCGACCGGCCCTGCCGAGTCCCAGCGGATCCCGCCAGGCGGCCGCGCCCAGGAGCGCCGCGCCGAGCACCAGCGCCTGCCCCGCCGGACCGGCCGGGAAGGCGGCGGCCCCCGGGAAGGTGCCGCTCCAGAAAGCGAAACAGGCGAGGAGAATGGCCGGCAGGAAGGGCATCGGAGGGCCGCATTGTATCGGCAGCGGTCGTGCCCCGTGGCGTGCCGGGCGGCTGCGATAGAATCCTCTGTGGCGCTCAAAGCCTCGGGCGCCCACTTCACGGCCATTCAAGCGAACCTCACGCGGAGATCCAAATGACTGTCGCCAGTGCTCTCGACGTTTCGTCCCTTCTCTCCCGCCTCGGCCTCGCCGAGGAGAACTCCGGCGCCTTTGCCGGCAGCTGGCTCGAGACCTCCGGTCCGCGGGTCGAGTCGATCAACCCGGCCACCGGCAAGGCGATCGCCGCCGTGCGCGACGCCACCACCGCCGACTACGAGAAGGTCGCCGCCAGCAGCGCCGCAGCGTTCGACGCCTGGAAGCGCTGGCCCGCTCCGCGCCGCGGCGAGGTGGTGAGGCAGCTGGGCGAGGCCCTGCGCCAGCACAAGGACGACCTCGGACAGCTGGTGACCCTCGAGGTGGGCAAGGTGCGCAGCGAAGGCCTCGGCGAGGTGCAGGAGATGATCGACATGGCCGATTTCTGTGTCGGTCTGTCGCGCCAGCTCTACGGCCTTTCGATGCACTCGGAGCGTCCGCTCCATCGGATGTACGAGCAGTGGCATCCGCTCGGTCCGGTCGGCGTCATCTCGGCGTTCAACTTCCCCGTCGCCGTCTGGGCGTGGAACGCCATGATCGCCGCCGTCTGCGGCGACTCGACCCTGTGGAAGCCGTCGGAGCAGGCGCCCCTCTCGGCCATCGCGGTGACGAAGATCGCCCAGCGGGTCCTCGCCGCCAACGACGCCCCGCCGATCTGGAACCTCGCCGTCGGCGACCGCCATGCGGTGGGCGCCCCCCTGGCCGCCGATCGCCGCTTCCCGATGATCTCGGCCACCGGCTCGGTCAGCATGGGCAAGGCGATCGGCAAGGTTCTGGCGGAGCGGCTCGGGCGGGCACTTCTCGAGCTCGGCGGCAACAACGGCATCATCGTCACCGCCGACGCCGACCTCGACCTCGCGCTGCGCGCGGTGCTGTTCGCCGCGGTCGGCACCGCCGGGCAGCGCTGCACGACGACGCGCCGCCTCTTCCTGCACAAGTCGATCGCCGCCGAGATGAAGGCGAAGCTGGTCAAGGCCTACGGTTCGGTGCGGATCGGCGATCCTTCCGACCCGTCGACGCTGATGGGCCCGCTCGTCCACGCCAAGGCGGTCGCCGACTACAAGCACGCCCTCGAGACGGCGGTTTCCCAGGGCGGCAAGATCCTCTACGGCGGCAAGGTCCTCGACCGGCCCGGCTTCTTCGTCGAGCCGACGCTGGTCGAAGCGACGGCGCACATGCCGATCACCTGCGAAGAGACCTTCGCGCCGATCCTCTACCTGTTCGAGTTCGAAGACCTCGACGAAGCGATCGCGGTGCACAACAGCGTGCCGCAGGGGCTCTCCTCGGCGATCTTCACCCTCAACATGCGTTCGGCCGAGAAGTTCCTCTCGGTCGACGGGAGCGACTGCGGCATCGCCAACGTCAACATCGGCACGTCGGGGGCGGAGATCGGCGGCGCGTTCGGAGGCGAAAAGGAGACCGGCGGCGGGCGCGAGGCGGGATCCGACTCCTGGAAGTTCTACATGCGCCGGCAGACCTGTACCCTCAACTACGGCGACAAGCTGCCGCTCGCCCAGGGCGTCACCTTCGACATCTGACGGACCGGCTCCAGGCCGCGCTCTCCGAGCGCGGCGCAAGCCTCTGGTTACCGTCGTTCGAGCGCGGCGGGCGCGTCGGCGAGGCCAGGCGACAGCCAGCCGTGGCAGCCGACGCCGGTGAGTCCGGCCGAAGAAAAGAGCTTCCGGTAAAGGGAGGGCGGCCTGAGCTTCAGCGCGCGCTGGTCGCCCTCCACCTCTTCGGCATGCGTCAGAGTCTCGAGATAGGCGAGCCCACCGGTGAGGCCGGCAAGGATCGGTATGCCTTTCGCGAGCTCGTCGAGCTCCAGGTAGTGCAGCACATCTGCACAGACAACCAGGTCGAAGGGGCCGCCCAGGCGCAAGGCCTCGAGATCGCTGAAGCCTCCCAGCTGGATGTTGCGGCGGGCTCCGAACCGTTTCACGGCGTAGGTTGAAGGTTCGACTCCCTGATAGTAGAGGTTGGGTCGCAGCCGCAGTAGTTCGGCTCGCCACCTCCCTTCGCCGCAGCCGACGTCGAGGGCGCTGCGGATCGGCCGCTCGAGGAAGCGCTCGGCCATCGCCACCGCCAGTGTCACTCTGCGGCGCAGGGCCGACGGGCCCTCGATGCGGCTAGCTCCGCGCCGGTACCAGCGATCGAAGTATTCGCGGTCGTAGGTCTTCGCTTCTTCCTTTACCGGTCTTTTCGCTTCGGACTTGCCTCTCACGGTGCTCGCCGCCGCCGCCCGCGCATCACCGATCGAGAAAGACCAGCGTCAGCCAGGGCACGTAGGTGATCACCAGCACGCCGGCGGCGAGGATGATCAGGAACGGCAGGACGGCGCGGATGATCTCGGACATCGGCCGCTCGAAGCGGTACGACGCCAGGAAAAGATTGACGCCGACCGGCGGAGTCAGGAAGCCGAGCTCGAGGTTGGCGATGAAGAAGATGCCCAGGTGAATCGGATCGACGCCGAAGGCGAGCGCCAGCGGGACGATGAGCGGCACGACCACCGCGATCGCCGAGAAGATGTCCATCAGGCAACCGACGACGAGCAGGAGCAGGTTGAGCCCGAGCAGGAACACCCACTGCGAATGGATGTTCTCCTGCGCCCAGGCCAGCAGGTGCATCGGCACCTCGGCGTCCACCAGGTAGCTCGTCAGGCCGAGCGCGACGCCGAGGATGAGCAGCACGCCTCCCACGACCAACACGCACTCGCGCAACACGTGCGGCAACCGGCGCCAGGAGATGTCGCGATGGATCGCGAGGCCCACCACGGCGGCATACACCACACTCGCTCCGGCCGCTTCGACGGCAGTCGCCCGGCCGCTGAGCATCAGCGCCAGGATGACGACCGGCAGGCCGATCTCCCACTTCGCCAGCCAGACCGCCCGCAGGAGCTCGCCCCAGGCGAACGGCTGGCCGCCGATGCCGGAGCGCCGCCCTTCGCGCAGACCCCAGGCGGCGACCGCCACCACCATGAGCGTGGCGGGGAGGATGCCGGCCTTGAAGAGGTCGGGGATCGGCACCTTCGCCACGATGCCGTAGAAGATCAACGGCAGCGCCGGCGGATACAGCAGACCGAGCGCGCCGGACGATGTCAGCAGGCCGAGCGAGAACCGCTCGCGATAGCGCTCGGCGGAGAGCGTCTGGAAGAGCAGCGCGCCGAGCGCGAGGATCGTCACCCCCGACCCGCCGGTGAACGTCGTGAAGAAGGCGCACAGCACGGCCGTGACAACCGCCGTGCCGCCAGGCAGCCAGCCGACGGCAGCGCGGAACAGGGCCAGCAGACGGATCGCGGCCTTGCTCTCGGCGAGCAGGAAGCCGGTGAGGGTGAAGAGCGGAATCGACGGCAGCGTCGGATGCACCGCCAGACGGTAGCTTTCGATCGGCACGGCGGTGATCGGCACGCCGTCGGTGAGAAAGAGCCAGACCGCGGCGCCGCCCAGCAGCACGAAGAGTGGCGCGCCGGCGATCGCGCCGAGCAGCAGGACGACGAGGCCGGCGAGCTTCGGCGCGCCCTCGGTCCACAGCGGATACTGCCCGAGGAGGAGCCCGGCGATCAGCCCGAGAGCGGCGACGGCCCGGCCGCGCCAGAGCGGCGAGGCCATCCAGGCGAGCCGCAGCGCGAGGACGGTGAAGGCGAGCGGCAGCACCAGCTCCGCCACCCAGATCGGAATGCCGAGCGCCACCTCACCGCCCGCCTCGCGGTCGAGCCGCACCATCTCCAGCGCAGCGCGGGCGAGGAGGATGGAAACCGCCGAGCCGACGATGCCGGCGAAGATCGTCGCCGCCGCCCGCCAGGCTCCGGCGGGAAAGAGAGCGCTCGAGGCGATGGCGAGGAGCTTGCCCTCGCGCGCCGCGTAGGCAGCGCCGAGGAACCCCAGCCACAGCGTCAGGTGCTGCAGGATGGGCAGCGCGCCCGGAACCCCCGTGCCGCCGACCTGGCGCACCGCGAGCTCGCTCGCCACCAGCAGCGCCATCGCCGCCAGGGGCAGGACGGCGACGGTATCCTC
>CAZQTL010000170.1:0-3879 GCA_964595975.1 uncultured Thermoanaerobaculia bacterium
CTCGACAAGCACAAGTGCACGATCGAGGAGCGCGAGGAGTACGAGCCGCACATCGACAACGGTTTCGTGGTCTACGCCGGTGTCGACTACGAGCGCATTCTGCGAGCCGCCGAGGAGGAGGCGGACGTCATCCTCTGGGACGGCGGCAACAACGACACTTCCTTCTACACGCCGGCGCTGCAGATCACGCTGGTCGATCCGCACCGTCCAGGCCACGAAGCGACCTACCACCCCGGCGAGGTCAACGTCCTGCTCGCCGATCTGATCGTGGTCAACAAGGTCAACACCGCCGATCCCGCCAAGGTCGCCGAGGTCGAGGCGACCTGCCGGCGGCTCAACCCGCGCGCCACCGTCCTGCGCTGCAACTCCGAGATCCGCGTCTCCGATCCGGCCGCCATCCGCGGCAGGCGCGTGCTGGTCGTCGAGGACGGACCGACGCTCACCCATGGCGGCATGAGCTACGGCGCCGGCTGGTATGCCGCGCACGACAACGGCGCGGCCGAGATCGTCGATCCGTCTCCCTACGCCGTGGGATCCCTGGCCGCGACCTACGCCAAGTACCCGAACGCCCGGGGGATCCTGCCGGCGATGGGCTACGGTGCGGAGCAGATCCGCGACCTCGAAGCGACGATCCGGGCGACTCCGGCGGACGTCGTCGTCGAAGGCACGCCGATCGAGCTGGCGCGCGTCCTCAAGTCGGACAAGCCGATCGTCAACGTCTCGTACGAGCTGGTCGAGCGCGAGCCGGGAACGATCGAGCGCGCGCTGCGGGCGGCGATCGGCTAGCCCGGCCTAAGGCACCTGGATCGGCGCCGGCACCGCCGGGTGCGCGACGACCCGGTCGCGCCCTTCGGCCTTGGCGCGGTAGAGCGCCGCGTCGGCGTGCGCGAGGGTCCCCTCGAGGCTCCTGTCGGGACGGTGCTCCGCCAGTCCGAAGGAGAGGGTCACCGGCAGCACCACGTCGCCGGCGCGCAGCGGTTGCTCGGCGATGCGGCGCCGGATCGACTCGGCCACCGAAGTGGCGCCGTGCGAGTCGGTCTCGGGAAGCAGCAGCACGAACTCCTCGCCCCCCCAGCGGGACACCAGGTCCTGGGCGCGGAGCGAACCGCGCAGCAGGTTGGCGAGCTCCTGCAGCGCGAGGTCGCCAGTGGCGTGGCCGTGCTGGTCGTTGACCCGCTTGAAGTGGTCGGCGTCCGCCATCACGACGCAGAACGGCTTGCGGCTACGCCGGCTGCGCTCGATCTCGGCTTCCCCCTTCTCGAGGAATCCCCGGCGATTCAACAGGCCGGTGAGGGCGTCGGTGCGCGAGGCCTCTTCGAGCCGGGCATTGGCGGCCCTGAGCTCGCTGGTCCGGGCCTCGATCCGTTGCTCGAGCTCGCGCCGCAGCTCGGCCAGCTCGCGGAAGTCGCGGTCGAAGCGGTTGCTGAGCGACCTCGCGGAAGCCAGGAAGAGCGCGACGAATCCGGCCAAGCCGAGGGCGGGAACGTGGGGCAGCCAGCCGAGCATCATCGCGAGGTCGGCGAGCAGGCAGAGAATCAGGACGAAGATCCCGCGAGCGACGAGACGGGAGTCGGGGTCGCCCTCGCGCCCGGTGCGGAAGGCGCGCACCAGCGCGCCGAACAGCAGGAGGCCGCAGGCGAGCAGGGCCACCAGGAGCGGCACGCCGGCATAGAACGGCAGCGGCGCGAGAACCACCGCCAGGAGCTGCATCGCGCGCATCCACGCGCCGGTGCGCTTGCGGCCGAGCGAGACGACCAGCTCGTAGACGCAGATGGTGGCTGCGGCCACCGCGAACTGATTGGCCGCGGCGAGCAGGGGATCGAGCGCCGGCTCCTGGCGGCGCATCACGAAGCCGGTGGCGTCGACGGCCAGGGCGAAGGCGCTCGCGCCGGTCAACCAGAGGTAGCCCGTGCGGTCGCGCCGCCGCAGCCAGAGATCGAGATGCGCCGCGCCGAAGAGCAGGTAGAGACCCGCCCCGAAGGCGTCGATCAGCTCGGCGAGGGAGGCCACGCAGGGTCATTATCCGGCGAGCCGGGCGGGGAAGGAAGTCGGGCCTTTCGACGCCTCCCCGGCGGAACCGGCTGAGAGGCCTGGCTGCCGCCTCCAGCGGGCGCGCTATCCTCCGCGGAACTCGCAGCTCCAGGAGGGGGAAAAGCATGGGCAAGGGGCGGTTGGAGGCGTTCAGCGACGGGGTCATCGCGATCCTCATCACGATCATGGTGCTGGAGCTGCGCGCCCCGCACGGAACGGAGCTCGCGGCGCTCGTGCCGTTGCTGCCGGTCTTCATGAGCTACCTGCTGAGCTTCATCTACCTCGGCATCTACTGGAACAACCATCACCACCTGCTGCACCTCGCGGCGCGGGTGAACGGCTCGGTGCTCTGGCCGAACCTGCATCTGCTGTTCTGGCTCTCCCTCGTGCCGTTCGTCACTTCGTGGATGGGAGAGAACCCGCGCGAGGTGGTGCCGGCGGCCGCTTACGGCGCCGTCCTGCTCATGGCGGGCGTCGCCTACTTCATCCTGGCGCGGGCCCTCGCGCGACTGCACGGCCCGGAGTCGAAGCTCGCGCGCGCCCTGGGCAAGGACGTGAAAGGCATCGTCTCGGTGGTCCTCTATGCCCTGGCCATCGCGCTCGCGGTCGTCGACACGCGGCTCGCCCAGGCGCTCTACGTCGTCGTCGCGGTGATCTGGATCGTCCCCGATCGCCGGATGGAGCGGGTCCACGACGCCTGAGCCGGGGCCAGAACTTCAGGCGCGTCGGGACGTATCAGGGGAATTCGCAGACGAGTTCCATCCGACCGCACTGGAGGAGAGACCCACATGCCCAAGCGAACCGCTGCCGCTCGTGCCCTCTTGACCCTCGTCGTCCTCGCCGCGGCGCGGGTCGCCGAGGCCCAGTCCCCGCCGCTCACCCTGCCCCAGCCTTCGCAGGCAGCCAGTGTCTCCCAGACTGTCGGCCTCACCGAGATCACCATCACCTATCACCGGCCGCGGGTGCAGGGCCGCGAGATCTGGGGCAAGCTCGTGCCGTACGGCGAGGTGTGGCGCGCCGGTGCGAACGAGAACACGACCATCGCCTTCTCGACTCCGGTGGCGATCGAGGGGCATGCCCTGCCGGCCGGCCGCTACGGCTTCCACACGCTGCCGAGCGCCGGTAACTGGCAGCTCATCTTCTCTGCCGTCGACAGCAACTGGGGGAGCTTTGCCTACGACGCCAAGGAGGACGTGCTGCGGGTCGAAGTGAAGCCGGAGGCCGCGCCGTTCGAGGAGGCCCTGGCCTATACCTTCGATGACGCGACGGCGCGCGAGACCACGATCGCGCTGCGCTGGGAGAAGCTGCGGGTGCCGTTCAAGGTCGCCGTCGACACGCCGGAGATCGTCTACCAGAGCCTGAAGCGCGAGCTCCGCGGCTTGCCGCAGTTCTTCTGGCAGCCGTGGAACCAGGCGGCGACGACGCTGCTCACGAGCAAGGTCCACCTCGACGAGGCGATGGTCTGGGTCGACAGGTCGATCGCCATTCAGAAGAACTTCGCCAACAGCTTCACCAAGGCGCGCCTGCTGGGTGAGAGGGGCGATGCCGCGGGCGCCAAGAAGCTCATGGACGAGGCGCTCCCGGGCGCCAACGAGGCCGAGCTCAACGCCTACGGCTATCAGTTGCTGGGTGGCGGCAGCGCGGCCGACGCGGTGGCGATCTTCCGCGAGAATGTGAAGCGCCATCCTGAATCCTGGAATGCGCACGACAGCCTCGCCGAAGGTCTCGTCGCGCTGGGCAAGACGGACGAGGCGGTGGCGACGTACCGGAAGGCGCTGGCCATGGCCCCCGAGGCGCAGAAGGGGCGTATCCAGGGGATCCTCGACGGACTGGGGAAGAAGCCGTGAA
>CAZQTL010000170.1:3979-9070 GCA_964595975.1 uncultured Thermoanaerobaculia bacterium
GACGCCGTCCCATAGACTCCGCGGCATGGAAGAGGACTTCTGGGTCACTTGCCCCTATTGCGGCGAGGAGGTCGAGATTCATCTCGAAGCGGATATCGCCGGCAGCCTGGTGCAGGACTGCGAGGTCTGCTGTCACCCCTGGCTGGTGCGGGTGGCGGAAGCGGGCGGAGAGCGCCGGGTCAGCGTGGCCCGCGCCGACGGATCGGACTGAGCGGCATCGCCGTGGAGCCTTCTCGCGCCCCGTCGATCCGCTGGTACCGCTGGCTCGGCCTGTCCGTGCTGGTTGCGGCCATCGTCTCGTTCTTCGCGGCCGTGATCCGCGAGCTCGCCGCTCCGGGAGCGCCGGAGAACTCGCCCTTCTTCTGGACGGCAGTGGTCTGCAACGTCGTCTGCTTCGTCGTCCTGCCGGTTCTCCTCCTGCTCGCCATCCGTTTCCGCCGGCTGGCGCGCAAGGAGTGGCGTGCGGTGCTGATGCGTGCCGTCTGGGGGGGGCCGTTCGGTACGCTCGGTGCCCTCTGGGACCTCTGCGCCGACCGGCCGGACGGCGGCGGGCCGGGAAAATGAGCACGCTTTCCTCCAGTGGAGTGTTCCACTGCGGACTCTCGCCTGTCTCAGGACAGCGTGAGGCCACTTCTTTCCAGTTCCCCGGATACCGTCGCCGACAGCGGAGCTTCGCCGGCGCCGATTTCCGGCGCGGTCGGGGGATCGGCTAGGCTGACCCCGAGGCCCGCCGGTGGGCCGTCCCGGCTGCTCGCCTTTCCGGCTTCCGGGGATCGGCGGCCCGCCGGTTCGCCAGCCGGCAGCGAGACCAGAGGCGAGATGGAGACGACCGAAGGAAGAAGCGACGAAGAGCTCGTCCGGGCGGCACTCGCGGCGCAGGATGACCGCGCGCTCGCGGCTCGCCACCTCGACGTCCTGTTCCGCCGCTATCAGACCCGCGTCGCCGCCTGGTGCCTGCGGATCAGCGGCCGGCGCGAGGAGGCCGCTGATCTCGCCCAGGAGGTCTTCGTCCGCGTCTACGAGCGCCTGGAGACCTTCCGCTTCGAAAGCTCGTTCGCCACCTGGCTCTACCTCGTCACCCGCAGCGTCACGATCAACCGCTCGATCGCCAATCGGCGTCGTGACACCGACTCGATCGACGACGAGAACTTCCTCGAACCGGCCGCTCCCGGCCCGAGCGTCGAGGAGTCCGTCGGGCAAGCGATGCTGGAGCAGCAGTTGCGCCTGGCGATCGCCACCGATCTCGAACCGCTCGAAGCGCAGATCCTGCACCTCCACTTCGTCGACGGGCTGACGCTCGCGGCGATCGATCAGATGCTCGAGCTCGGCAACAAGTCCGGAGCGCGCGCCTATCTGGTGAGTGCCAAACGCAAACTGCAGCGCAGCTTTTCTGCCGCCATCGCCAAGAGGGGGCTGTCATGACGACGATCGATTCCGACGCCAACCGCCTGCTGCGTCAGGCCCTCGCACCGGCTCCCGGCTGCCCGCCGCTCGCCGAGCTGCTCGACGCCGAGCTCTCCGCCGACACGAGTCCGCGCTCCGCCGAGCTGCGAGCGCACGCCGCCGGTTGTGCCGCCTGCGCCGCCGAGCTCGCTCTTGCCGGCGCCTTCGACGCCACGCCGAGAAGCGCCGCCGAAGCGCAGGAGATCGCCTGGGTCGTGGCGCAGCTTCAGCCGATGCCGGCCGCGGCGCCGGCGCCTGTGATGGCTCGCGTGCTGCCGATGGCGCCGCATGCGGCGAAGCGGGCGAAGCTCGCGCGGCAATCGGCCGGAATGTCGCTCGCCAGCCGCTGGGCGGCCGCGGCGCTGGTCATCGTCGGGCTGGGTCTCGTCTTCGAATGGGGCCATCGGAGCTTCGCGCCGGCGCTGCCCGACCGAACGGATGCCCTCTCTTCCGATGTGGTGCGCAGCGGTGAAGTGCGGCTCGATGCTCCGGTCGGTGTCGTCGAAGTGGCCGGGATCGCCGAGCTGCCGGCCTTCGCCTGGCGCCCGGTCGCCGCCGCGGCGAGCTATCGCGTCGAGGTGCGCGACGTGGCCGGCGACCTGATCTGGCAGGGGACCGCGACCGGCCCGACGCTCGCCGTGCCGGGAGAGCTCGCGGCGAAGCTCGAAACGCTGGTCACCTACCGCTGGAACGTCACCGCGCTCGACGCCGCGCAGAGCGCCATCGGGCATTCCGCAACTGCGAGCTTCCGCGTCGAGCCGCCGGTGAAGTGACCTAGGCGACCCGGCGCAGCCGACGGCTGCGGGCGAAGGCCGCCAGGGACAGCGCCGCGAGGGCGAGCGTGACTCCCGTTACCAGCTCCCAGCGGGAGAGTCCGCCGGGAGCGACCGGGCCGGGATCGCCGAGCAACACGAAGCCGGCCCAGCCCGGGGCCGCCGCCCAGCGCGGGTCGTGGGCCAGTCGCAACTTGGCGCGTCGCAGCGCGATCGCCGGCCTGGCCCCGTGCGCGAGCTCGAAGTAGAACTGCTCCATCAGGGCGGCGGTCGCGGCGTCCCCGACCTCCCAGAGCGATGCCACCACGCCGCGCGCGCCGGCGCCGAGCAGGGCGCCGGAGAGACTGGCGAGCGCGCGTCCTCCGCCGGCGCTGTCGCTGCCTCCGGGTGCGATCTCGGCCAGTGCGGTCCGGCATCCCGAGAGCACGGCGAGATCCGCCGCGAGCGGCATGCGTGCGAGCTCCTCCGCGGTCACCAGGCCGTCGTCGGCGGTGCCGGCGGAATCGGCACCCGCTGGCCCCTGGGCGAGGAAGAGGGCGACTCCGCCGGCGAGCGATTCGTCGACGACGGTGTGGGCGGCGATGTGCAGCACATTCGCGCCTTCGGCGGCCCGCTGGCGCAGGCGCGATTCCGAAGCTGCAGCCGCGACATCGACCGCGCTCGGCTCGCCGAGGCGGGAAGCTGCCGCGCGGGCCTCGCGCACGGCGCCCGGCAGCGGTGGCAGGCCGAATCGCTGCGCCAGGAGTGCAGCGAGCGATCGCACTCCTGCAGGCCCGGCGGACGCTGCGACCGCCGGCAGTGCGGGATCTGCGAGCGCGGCGAGCCGCCAGCGGGTGGCCGCTGCGGGGCTCCGCAGGTGCGGGAAGATCGACAGCCCGGGCAGATAGCTGATGGCCAGACGTTCGACCAGCGTACCGCCGGGACGCTGGGGATCGGGGAGCAGCTCGAACGGCAGATAGAACAACCGGCCGTCGGGGACGATCCGCAGCTCGGCACTGGCGGCGAGCGAGCGCGGTAACAGGAGCGCGCCGAGGCGCGCGAAGTCGTCTCCGTCCGCCGGCTCGGCGCGTGCCAGGCGCCGGTGGATGCGGGTGACGAGCGCAGCGATCTCCCCCGGCGTGCCGGCAGCGGAAACCTCCCAGCGACCGCCATCGGAATACCAGCGCCAGAGCCGGCGCTCGCCGAAGAAAAAGGCGATCGTCGGTCCGAGGCGGGGCGCCAGGGCCGCGAGCTCGGCGGGCGCGAGCGGTGCGCCGGAGCCGCCGCCGGCGAGCGCGTCGAGGAGCTCGCGTGCCTTGGCCTGCTCGGCGAGCGCCAGCGCGGCGAGTGCCGCCTCCTCGGCCGCGGCGCCGGAGGCGGCTGCAGCCTGCTCGGCCAGCAGGTCGACGGCGGTGGCATAGACGGCGCGCTGGTCGGAGAGCAGGCCGCCACGCAGCGTCGAATCGCCGAGCCCTTCGCCGGTCTGTTCGATCTCGGCGATCGCCGCCCGGAGGTGAACGAGCGCCGCGGCGGTGTCGCCGGCGTCGCGGGCCACCCGGCCGAGTCCGGCTTCCGCCGTCCAGCGGCCCGCTCTGGCGTCCGATGCCGACGCCAGGGACAGCGCCTGGGAAAAGGACTCGCGGGCGCCGATCAGATCGCCTCTCTGCCGGCGCAGATCGCCCAGGGCGCAGAGCGTCCGCAGCTCCTCGCCGCGGTCGCCGCCCGCCCGCGCCAGGGTGAGCGCCCGCGCGAGCTCGGTCGCGGCGCTTTCGGGCGCTCGCAGATTCAGCTCCTGCACGAGACCGCGGTTCAGGTGGACGTTGGCGAGCGCCGAACGGTCGCCCAGGCGCTCGTAGAGCCGTCCGGCACGTTCCAGCAGGACGAGGGCGCGACGTGGATCGCCGAGGTTGCGGTAGAGCACCGCCAGGTTGACCAGCAGCGCCGCCGACTCGCCGGAATCCGGACTCGCGGCGCTTTCTCCCGGAAGTCGCTCGACGAGCGGCCGGATCTCCGCCAGCGCCTCCGAGTAGGCGCCGAGCTGTTCGAGCGCGACACTGCGGTTGATCCGCACGTAGTCGAGCTCGGCGGCGGCCCAGGGCGGAGAGCCCTGGGCGAGCGCGCGCCGCGCAACCTCCTCTTCTTCGCCGAGCCAGCGCAGGGCGCTGCCGTAGTCGCCGCCGCCGATGGCGAGCGCCGCGAGGTTCGACAACACCAGCGCCTCCAGCTCTTGCCGGTGTTGCGCCCGGTGGCGCGCGAGCGCTTCGAGGTAGCTCGCCTCGGCCGCGTGCCGATCGCCAGTCATCTCGAGCGCGAGGCCGAGGCTGGTGAGAGCCTGGCCGAGGGCGCCGCCGTCGTCCGCAGGCTCGCCGGCGGCGGTCGCGGCTCGCTGGGCCTGGGCGGCGCCGCGGCAATGCGGCAGAGCCTCGGAGTAGCTTCCGGAGTCGTTGAGGCGCTCGCAGGCGGCGCGCTCGGCGGCGCCGGCCGGAGCGGTCGCACGGACCGCTGCGGGAATCGCGATCAGGAGGAGGACGAGTCCCGGCAGTCGGCGGCGGCGCACCGGTGAATCCTATGGTGTCGCCGTCCATTCGCTGGAGGCCGGACAAGACGGCGGCCCCGGAAGGAAGTCTCCGGGGCCGCGGGGGAGTGGGGTGAAGCGGGGAGGTTACTGCGGGCAGGCGCGGAAGGTGGAAACGTCCTGAACCGGCTCGGCTGCGAGGCCGAGCGGATTGCGGTACTGCTTCGACACGCCGGTCTGGGTGTCGGTCACCGTCAGGGTGAAGTCGACGTTCGTGGTGGCCGAGAAGAAGACCCAGTAGGCGTTCAAGCCCGGTACGTTGCAGCCGTCGACGACCTTGAGCAGCATCTCGACGTTGTCCTGGTTGAAGAACCAGAAGAG
>CAZQTL010000171.1:0-8833 GCA_964595975.1 uncultured Thermoanaerobaculia bacterium
GGCTCGTACACGATCAGCGCCTGCGCCCTCGCGTTCGGGCGCGCGCCCGAGCGGGTCGTCGGCGTGATCGACCGCGATCCGCGGTTCGGCGTCGACCGTCTGACCACCGCGATCCTCGACTACGGCGGCCGCCACGCGACGTTCTCGGTGTCGAGCCAGGGCGGTCCCAACGCCTGGGCCTCGCACCAGCAGTTCACCGTGCTCGCGAGCCGCGGCTGGCTCGCCTGCGATTTCCCCTACGCGCACGGCCGGCCGACCGCCTGCCGGGTGCACGTCGGCGACGAAGGCAGCGCCGGCTCGATCCCGACGCGCACGTGGACCTTCGAGGCGGTGAACCAGTACGCGCTGCAATTCGAGCGCTTCTCGCGCAAGCTCATCGGCGAGGACGTGCCGAGCTGGCCGGTCGAGGACGCGCAGACGACGCTGCGCGTCATCGAAGCGATCTTCGCCTCCGCCGCCGACGGCCGATGGAGAGCGCCATGACCGGCGCCGCCGCGATCGAACTGGGCATCGCGCACCTGCCGCTGCTCGACATCGGGCCGCCGGAGCTCTTCGACGTCGTCGCCGAGGCCGGCTACCGGCGCACCGGCCTGCGGATGTTCGCCGCGGCGCCCGGAATCAAGTTCTACCCGGTCGCGCTCGAGGACGCGGCGGTCCTGCGGCGGCGCGCGCAGGACGCGGGCGTCGCGATCTTCGACGCCGAGTTCATCCCGCTGTCGCGGGAACTGCGCCCCGTGGAGCTCGACGGCTGGATGGAGGTCGCGGCCGCGCTGGGCGCGAGTCGCGTCAACTGCGGCGCCGGCGGCGACGACCCCGATCTCGATCGCGCCGCCGACCGGTTCGGCGCGCTGTGCGACGTCGCCGCCCGCCACGGCCTGGGTGTCGATGTCGAGTTCATGCGCTTCCGGCCGCCGATCGCGTCGATCGGCGACGCGGTCCGGCTGGTCACGCGCGCCGGTCGACCGAACGGCCGGATCCTGGTCGACCTGCTCCACGTTGCGCGCTCCGGCGGGTCGGCGGCCGATCTCGCGCGACTGCCGACGTCGATGATCGGCCACATCCAGCTCTCGGACGGACCGCTCGTCGCGCCGCCGGACGACGCGCTCGCCCAGGAAGCGCGCGAGCGCCGGCTGCCGCCGGGCGAAGGCCGGCTGCCGCTGGTCGAGATGATGAACGCGCTGCCGGCCGGCGTGCCGCTGTCCACCGAGGCGGTGACGCGCGGCAGCCTGCCGGCGCTCTCGCCGCTCGAGAGCGCGAAGCGCGCGCACGCCGGGGCGATGCGGGTGCTCGCGCAATGGCGGCCGCGAAGTTCCTGACGAACCTCGAAACGGAGCGAACGAGATGAAGCGCGTATTGATCACCGGCGGCAGCGGATTCCTGGGAGCGTGGATCGTCCGACGCCTGCAGGCCCGAGCCACGGCCGTCCGGGTCTTCGACGTCAACGCCGACCGCTCGAAGGTCGCCGAGATCGCCGGCGCCGCGACCGCCGACGGCCTCGACTGGCGCATCGGCGACATCCGGCGCACCGACGAGGTCGTGGCCGCCGCCGAAGGCTGCGACGGCGTCATCCATCTCGCGGGCGTCCTCACGCCGGCGTGCATCGCCGACCCGGTCCGCGGCGCCGAGATCAACCTGATCGGGACGATCAACGTCTTCGAGGCGGCGCGGGTCCACGGACTGGCGTCGGTCGTCTACGCGAGCAGCGCCGGTGTGTTCGGGCCCGACGATCCGGTGCACCCGTTCCCGACGACGCTCTACGGCGCCTACAAGCTCGCCGGCGAAGGGGTCGCGCGCTCGTATCTCGCGGTGCACGGGATCCGGTCGGTCGGACTGCGCCCGATGGTCGTCTACGGACCGGGACGCGACGCCGGGTTGAGCGCCGGTCCGTCGATCGCCTGCCGCGAGGTCGCGCGCGGCCGGGCCTACGTCCACCCGTTCTCCGGCCGGTCCGGATTCGTCTACGTCGAGGACTGCGCCGACCTGTTCGTCCGCTCGCTGTCGCTGGGGCCGTCGGGCGCGTCGGTCTTCAACGTGTTCGGCGTCGACGCGTCGATCGACGAGGTCCTCGACCAGCTGCGTCGCATCGTTCCCGGTGCGAATCTGCGTGTGGACGGACCGCCGCTCCCGATCGCGCCCGGCATCGCGGAGACCGGATTGGACGCCGCGTTCCCGGGCCGGCGACGCACGAGCCTCGCCGACGGCCTGAAGGCCACCGTCGACTATTATCGGAACAAGGCGGCGTCGCGCTGAGCGACCCGCGAACCGCCCGGCAGCGTACCCACCCTTCATTCGAGGAGACCACCGCGATGAACGACCATCCGATCCGCCGATTCCACCCGTCCCGCCGCGCGTTCTTCGGACGCTCCGCCGGGCTCCTGACCGCGACGCTGGCCGCGCCGCTCGGCGGCATCGCCGGTCCGGCGCTCGCGCAAGACAAGCCGACGACCTGGAAGGCGGTCACCAACCATCGCAACGGCGCCGCCTACTCGCACCGCTGGCCGTGGTTCCACGAGCAGATCAAGGCGAAGACCGGCGGGCGCCTCGCCATCGAGCTCACGACCGTCCCGGAGCTCGGCCTGACCGGCCAGGAGCTCCTGCGCTCGATGAAGTCGAACCTGCTCGATTTCGCCGACATCGTCGCCGGCTACGTCTCCGGCGACTTCCCGGCGATCGAGGCGCCGCAGCTTCCCGGCCTCTACCGCGACGGCGCGCACGCGCGCCAGGGATTCGAGGCGTGGACGGCGAAGGCGGTCGCGCCGCGCGAGGACATCATGGGCGGCAAGGTGCTCGCCTATTTCAACTACAACCCGGTGTTCCTGTTCTCGAAGTTCGAGCTCACCAAGCCGGAGGACCTCAAGGGCAAGAAGGTGCGCGTGTACTCCGCCGCGCTCTCGGACTTCATCGGGGCGTTCGGCGGCGAGCCGGTCAACATGCCGGTGTCCGAGCTCTACACGGCGATGGAGCGCGGCACCGTCGACGCCGCGATCACCGGGCCCGACCAGATCGAGGGACAGCGGCTCTACGAGGTGTGCAAGTTCGCGGCCGATCTCGCGCTCGGCAACTCCCCCGGCTACAGCGTCGTGAGCCGCCGAAGCTGGGACCGACTGCCGGCCGACATCAAGAAGGCGCTCGAGGAGATCGCGCCCGAATTCAACAGACGCGGCTGGGAGGCGGGCGAGATCAACACCAAGGTCGGCGTCGACCTGGGCGTCGCCAAGGGCATGAAGATCGTCTCCGCGCCCAAGGCGGAGTGGCTCCCCTCGCTCGCCCGCGCGTCCAAGGAGGTGGTGATGCCGCGCTGGTCCAAGCGCGTCGGGCCGAAGGCGACCGAGGAGTTCAACGCCGTGCTCGGGCCGATCACCGGCGTGAAGATCTGATGCGACCGCCGATGCCGCGCTGGATCGCGACGACGATCGGACTCGCCGATCGTCTCGCGGTCCTGCTCGGCTGGATCTCCGGCGCGACGCTGGTCGCGCTCGCGCTCTTCATCACCGTCGACGTGCTCGGACGCCGCTACGGCGGCCCGTACACCGGCGCGACCGACGAGATCTCGGTGTTCATGATGGCGCTCGCCGCGACCTGGGCGCTCGCCTACACCTCGGCGATCGGCAAGCACATCCGGATCGACCTGACGCTGCACTGGTTCTCCCCGCGGCTGCGGCGGATCGCCGACTTCGGCGGCGTCGCGCTGCTGGGCGCGTTCGCGGCGCTGCTCGCGGTCAACAGCTGGTCGCTCGCCTGGGACTCCTGGGTCGGCGGCTCGGTGAGCATGTCGAAGCTGTCGGTGCCGCTGGTCTGGCCGCAATCGGCGATGGCCGCCGGGTTCACGCTGCTGGCGTTCCACGCCTTCGTCACGCTGCTCGCCGCGCCCTGGCGCGACCTGGACGACCTGCACGAGGCGCATCGCGGTGAAGCCACCCAGGTCCAGGATATCTGAGACGCCATGACCGCGGCCGCCTTCCTCGTCGTCCTGGTCGTGCTGTTCGGCCTCGGCGTCTACGTCGCGGTGGCGATGGGGCTGGGCAGCCTCGTGCTGGTGACGATCTTCGGCGACCGCACCGTCTGGGACATCTACGGATTCATCCCCTGGAACACGCTGACGTCGTTCACGCTGGTCGCGCTGCCGCTGTTCGTCCTGATGGGCGAGGTGCTCCTGCGCAGCGGCGCCGCCGACCGGATGTACGACGCCCTGGCCAAATGGCTCACCGGACTGCCCGGCGGCCTGCTGCACACCAACGTCGCGGCCTGCGCGATGTTCGCCTGCGTCTCCGGTTCGAGCGCCGCGACCGCCGCGACGATCGGCCGCGTCTCGCTGCCGTTCATGAAGAAGTACGGCTACAGCGAACGCGTGGCGGTCGGCTCGCTGGTCTCCGGCGGCACGCTCGGCATCCTGATCCCGCCGTCGATCGCGTTCATCATCTACGGCGTCCTGGTCGAGGAGTCGATCGGCCACCTCTACCTAGCCGGCATGATTCCCGGACTGCTGATGACCGGGCTCTTCATGCTGCTGATCTTCGGCATGACGCTGGTCCGGCCGGCGATCGCGCCGACGCTGCCGGCCTGCACCTGGCGCGAGCGATTCGCCGGCCTCGTCTCGCTGCTGCCGATCGGCGCGCTGATGTTCCTGGTGCTGGGCACGATCTACACCGGCCTCGCGACCGCGACCGAGGCGGCGGCTTTCGGCGTGACCGGCGCGTTCGTCATCGCGGTGATCAACCGGCGCGTCAGCGGGACGATGCTGCGCGACGTCTTCCTCGCCACGGCGGGCACGACGTCGATGATCCTCTTCATCCTGATCGGCGCGTTCGTCCTCCAGTTCGTGCTCGCGTTCCTCGGCATGCCGGCGGCGCTGACGCGCCTGGTGACGGGCATGGGGCTCGGCCCGGTCGAGCTGGTGATCGCGATCTGCGTGCTCTACCTCGTCCTCGGCACGTTCATGGAAGAGCTGTCGATGGTCGTCACGACGATCCCGATCTTCCTGCCGCTGCTCAAGGCGCTGCACGTCGACCTGGTCTGGTTCGGCGTCATCGTCGTCATCCTGATCCAGGCCTCGATCGTCTCGCCGCCGGTCGGCATGAACCTGTTCGTGATCCAGAGTCTGCGCAGGCAGCTCGCGGCGCGCGGCGAGAACCCGGCGATCAAGGACGTCTTCATCGGCGTGCTGCCGTTCTTCGTCGCGATCGTCGCCACGCTGGCGCTGGTGATCGCGTTCCCGCAGATCGCGCTGTGGCTGCCCTCGTCGGCCAAGTGACCTCCGCAACTCCGCAAAGGACCCTGCGATGCGACCGTTGAGAATGGGCATGATCGGCGGCGGCCCGGGCGCCGGCATCGCGCCGGTGCACCGCCGCGCCGCGGCGCTGGACGGCGACTACGCTCTGGTCGCCGGCGCGTTCTCGCGCGACCTCGCCAAGAGCCGCGCGCTCGGGGCCGAGCTCGGCATCGCACCCGAGCGGGTCTACCCGACGTTCGAGGCGATGGCCGAGGCCGAGGCGCGACGTCCCGACGGCGTCGAGGTCGTCTCGATCGTCACCCCGAACGACACCCACGGTCCGGCGACGCTCGCGTTCGCGGCCCGCGGCGTCGACGTGATCTGCGACAAACCGATGGCGAACTCGCTCGGCGAGGCGCTGGCGATGGAGCGCACCGCGGTCGAGCGAGGCGTCGTCTTCGCGCTGACGCACAACTACGGCGCCTATCCGCTGGTCGCCGAGGCGCGCCACCGGATCGACGCCGGCGAGCTGGGCGCGATCCGCGTCGCCACCGTCGAGTACGCCCACGGCACGCGCAACCGGCTGATCGAGGCCGAGGGCGACCAGAAGATGGCCTGGCGGGTCGACGCGGCGGTCGCCGGTCCCTCGACGGTGCTGGGCGACATCGGCACGCACGCGCACCACCTGCTGCGGCGGATGACCGGCCTCGAGATCGAATCGCTCGCCGCCGAGCTCTCGACGATGGTGCCCGGCCGCAAGGCCGACGACAACGCGTTCGTGACGATGAAGCTCGAAGGCGGCGCGCGCGCGCAGCTGTGGGCCAGCATGGTGGCGGCCGGGAACGGTCACGGGCTGCGCATCCGGATCTTCGGCGAGAAGGCGAGCCTGCACTGGGACCAGGAGTTCCCCGACCAGCTGGAGCTGCGCACCGACGGCGTTCCCTACCGGACGCTGCGACGGGGCGAGGCGTACCTGTGCGACACCGCGCGCTACTGGTCGCGCACCAAGGCCGGCAACCCGGAAGGCTATTTCGGCGCGTTCGGAAACGTCTACGCGCACGCCGCCGAGGCGATCCGCGCCCGTCGCGACGGCCGCGCGGCGCACCCGCACGCGACCGCGTACGCGACCGCGCGCGATGGTGTGGCCGGCCTGCGCTTCGTCGAGGCCGCGGTCGCCTCGCACCGCGCCGGCGGGTCCTGGGTCGACGCGCGCCTGCCGCCGGCCCCGGTCCGGCGCTGACCGTAGCGCCGAACCCGTCACGACCGCCACGACCGTCACGACATCCGACCCGTCGAGCCATGAACGAACTCAAGATCGCCGTCGCCGGCGCCGGCCAGATCGGCAAGCGCCATATCGAGATGATCGGACGCAACCGCTCGCGCGGCTGCCGCCTGTCGGCGATCGCCGATCCCTCGCCGGCCGCCGAGGCCACCGCGCGGGCGCAGGCGGTTCCGCTCTACCGTTCGCTCGACGAGCTGATCGCGCGCGACCGGCCCGACGGCATCGTCATCGCCTCGCCCAATCAGCTGCACGTCGAGCAGGCGCTGGCCTGTGTCGCCGCGCGGATCCCGACGCTGCTCGAGAAGCCGGTGGCCGACCACTACGCGGGCGGCGTGCGGCTGTGCGAGGCGGCCGACGCCGCCAAGGTGCCGATCCTCGTCGGCCATCACCGCCGGCACAGCGCGATCATGTCGCGCGCGGTCGAGGTGGTGAAGAGCGGCGCGCTCGGCAGGCTCGTCGCGGTCACCGGCACCGCGCTCTTCTACAAGGCCGACAACGAAGGCTACTACGACGGCGCGAACGCCTGGCGCCGCCAGCCGGGCGGCGGTCCGATCCTGCTCAACATGATCCACGAGATCGGCAACCTTCGCTCGCTCGCCGGCGAGATCGCCGCGGTCCAGGCCTTCACCTCGAACGCGACGCGCGGCTTCCCGGTCGAGGACACCGCCGCGATCGTCTTGCGCTTCGTCAGCGGCGTGCTCGGGACGTTCCTGCTCTCGGACACCGCGGCGTCCGACCGCAGCTGGGAGCACGCGTCCGGCGAGGATCCGCGCTACGACCCCGCCCACACCGCCGACGACGACTGCTACGTCATCGTCGGCACGATGGGGCAGCTCTCGGTGCCGACGATGCGGCTCGCCCGCTACCCGGACGAGCCAGGACGTTCCTGGCACAAGCCGCTCGTCAAGACGGGGCTCGCCCTCGAGCCGGTCGATCCGCTCGAGCGCCAGATCGCGCACTTCTGCGACGTCATCCGCGGCGACGCCGCGCCGCTGGTCAGCGCCCGCGACGGGCTGGCCAACCTGCGGGTCGTCGAGGCGATCGTCGAGTCGGCGCGCACCGGACGCGCGGTCGCGACCGCGTGAGCGGGTAGGCGGCGGCGATGCGGATCTGCATGCTCGGCGCCGGCGCGCTGGGCGCGACGCTCGGCGGCGTGCTCGCCGAGGGCGGCCACGACGTGCGGCTCGTCGACACCTGGCGCGAGCACGTCGAGGCGATCAACGCGCGCGGACTGACGCTGCGCGAGAACGGCGTCGACCGGACCGTCCGCGTCCGCGCGCAGACCGGCTGCGAAGGCATCGGACCGGTCGACCTGGTCGTCGTGCTGGTGAAGTCCTACCACACCGCGGACGCGGTCCGGGCGGCCGCCCCGATCGTCGGCCCGGCGACCGTCGTGATGTCGATGCAGAACGGGCTCGGTCACGAAGAGATCATCGCCGGCCTCGTCGGCCGGGAGCGCACGCTGGCCGGCAAGACCTACGCCGGCGGCGTGCTGATCGGACCCGGGCATACGATCGCCGGCACGCGCGGCAAGGAGTCGATCATCGGCGAGCTGGATGGCCGCACGACCGACCGCGCGACGCGGATCGCCGAGGCGTTCACCTCGGCCGGCCTGCCGACGAGCGTCAGCGACAACATCGTCGGCGCGATCTGGGACAAGCTCTTCATCAACGTCGCGACCGGCGCGCTCGCCGGGGTCACCGGCCTCGCCTACGGCGACCTCTACCGGGTCCCCGAGATCGAGGCCTGCGCGCTCGCCGCGGTCGGCGAGGCGATGGCGGTCGCGCGCGCGCTCGGCGTGCGGATCTCGACGGCGGCGCCCGAAGAGGCCTGGCGCCACGCGTCGGCCGGCCTGCCGGCCGAGTTCAAGACTTCGATGCTGCAGAGTCTCGAGAAAGGCCTGCCGACCGAGGTCGACTTCATCAACGGGTCGGTCGTGCGCGCCGGCGAGCGCTGCGACATCCCGACGCCGGTCAACCGCACGCTCGTGGCCTGCGTCAAGGGGCTCGAGCGGCGCGCCGCCGTCGCCGCCGACCACCGCCGATCCGCCGATCTCCTCCGCACGACGGAACACCCGACATGACCCGACGATTCCTGATGCTCCACGGCGTCAACCACGCGATGTTCGGCAAGCGCGAGCCGAAGTACTACGGCACGATCACGCTGGCCGAGATCGACGCGAAGCTCGCCTCGCTCGCCCGCGAGCTCGGCGTCGAGATCGAGAGCTTCCAGTCCGACCACGAGGGCGCGCTCTGCGAGCGAGTCCACCGCGCCTTCCAGGAGGGGGTCGCCGGCGTCGTCATCAACGCCGGCGCCTTCACCCACTACAGCTACGCGCTCCG
>CAZQTL010000172.1:0-8772 GCA_964595975.1 uncultured Thermoanaerobaculia bacterium
TTCAACCAGGTCTTCGACCGCGCCACCTTCGACGACCTCCGCCAGCAACTCTGGAACCGCGCCCAAGCCGGCGCAACCGCGATGGCCGTGCAGAGGAACGTGACCGTCCTCCAGAACGACCACTACGGCGTCGCCGGCGGCACCACCGATCTGCTGTGGATCTACCTCCACCCGGTGAACGCCTGGTACCGCCAGCTGCACGACACCGTGAAGCTCGCCATGGACCTCGAGCCGCTCGACTACGCGATGTTTCCGAACTACTACACGGTGGATCAGCTCCACCTCAACGCAAGGCAGGTGAACCTGCTGGCGCATTTGACGAGTTGGAACGTGGCGAGCGAGGAGGAGGTGAGTGGGTTTCCGGCGAATGCGGAGGTGGTGAGGGGGTTTGTGGGGGCTCCGGACCTAAGTGAATCCCCGCGCGGTCTGCTGACAGGGAGAGCTGAATAGGACCAGCGAGAATGCGGCTCGATCGACTAGGCGGACTCGTTTGCTACTTCTAGGCAGTGCGGATGATGAACCAAGAGATAGGCGCTACTCATTGGATAGACCGCTTATAGCCGCGCATGCATTTCTGCATCCAGTTTGGGCCGCCCGCGGGCGACGATCGGTTGCGATCAGAAACACACGGTGGCCCGAGGGTGACCAGATGATCGAAGAAGAACGCTTTGAGGCACGACCAGCTTGCGATCGAGCACCTGACCGAGGGTTCGGCCTGAAGCTCACGTTGGTTACCGGCTGGCTAACGACATTGGCTTGCCTGGGTGCGCAGGCACAGGTGCTTCAGGACGCACGGCTGATATCGACGACACAGCAGGTCCGAGTGTACATCTCTGGACGAGTTCAACTTTCCGCTGGCGTGCTGCTTCCGGGCGTCGACGTGGAGGTGGAGGGGGCACTTGGGCGTTATCACACAACCACTGACTCCGACGGCCACTTCCGCGTTCAAGTACTACCGGGGCGCTATACCGTGAAAGCAAGCCTCGAGGGACTTGCAGTGGTCACGGTGGAGGTGAACGCTTTCGTTGGAGCGGCCGCAGAGGTGGTCTTGACCATTGACCCCCCTGAGGTCGTGCCTTCGCCAGTCTCTCCCTCCCCCGCCGAGGAAATTATCCTCACAGGCGCGGAAGAGAGTTCGGACACCGAAGTCACCGGTGAGGCTACTCCGTTTTTCTGGAACTCCTGGATTGAGTCGAATCGCCCCTGGAAGCGATTCGAACCTCTAGTCTCGCTAAGCCCTGCACACTCATTCGACTTGATATTGGATCTCTCGACGATTGACTACTCAGTAATTGCGGGGACTGTTTCCTCGCGGCTCGCATCCAAGTCAGTCTCCGACCTGCTTGAAGGTACCGGTAACGAAACTGTAGATCTCAGGATCGTCGCGATCCCAGACGCGCTGGTGCGCATTTCGAGCAGCGAGCGAGTGCAAGAAATGTCAGTCGACCTCGCGCGATTGCGGAATCGAAGCAGTTCGACGGGCCCAAGAGTCGAAGATCCCCTGGAGGAGCTAAGGGAGAATCCCGATCGCGACTTTCGCGCGGGGACGGCGAAGTTTCGCTTTTCAACCACCAACGAGGAAGGAACCGGATCGCTAGCTCTCTCGATTTGGGCAGACGGTCGCCCAGTTGACGAGCTCTCTGTCAGCTACTGCATAGCGAGAGCATCAGCCGATTGCCAAGGGCGAATTGCGTTCGCTGCAGCCAACCTAAGCGGCACAGATTCACTAGGGGCCGATCCGACTGCGAAGCCCGACTTGGCGCTTCACGTGCTCGACCAGGAGGACGGCAAAGCGGTAGGCGTCTTGTACTGCCGGGAGTGCGCCTGGCCAGGCGGCGAATTCACCAGCTGGGACATGAGCACTACGGCCGACTATCTGGAGCAGGAACTCGGAGAAACCGTCCTGCCGGCGATTCAGACGAGCCTGCGCCTCAAGGATGCAGCCGTTCGCGCAAGTGAGCTTCGAAATCGAGGTCGTTCACTCTTGACTCTTCTCTTCGGAAACCCCAGGGATCCTTCAGCAAGGCAAGCGGAGCTGAAATTCAATCGCGCTGTGCACCGACTAAGGGAGGCTGGCGCCAATCTTGCGCTTGCGAAAAGGCCATCACTTTTTGTTCGAATCTTGCCCCGGGGTGAGGGAGGCGCGCTGCTCGAGTACCCGCTCGGGCTGAGTTACGTGAGCCAGCTCGAAGGGAATTCGGGATTCTACCTTGGTGAGAGCCTTCGTATTGAATCGTCACTTCCTCGGCAGGACTATTCTCGGGGCGATGAATGTATCTCCAAATGGGCTGTGTTTGCGCCGAAGGCGGAATGGTTCTCGGCTTCCGGGGACCCATTGCGGATGGCTGTCGAACCCATCTCTCAGTTCCTTGCGCGCGTCGCCGACATCGCGAGAGATAGCGAGGGCAAGGACGCAAGCTCGTTCTCAATGCCTCTCGACTTCGAAGAATGGCTCTCGGTGGATGCCCCGGACCCGGAGGAACCAACGGTGATTCTCACGGTAAGCCATCACGATGGCAACCAGCTCTATTACACAAGGTTGGAGGGCTTGGTCGTCGCTAGCGACATCAGGCGCGCCTTCCAGTCGCCATCGATCGCAATTCTGGTGGGCTGTGGCACTGGCTCCGCGGGTGCGAGCGAGTTCGTTCGGCGTTTCAATCTGATGGGTATAGGGGCCGTAGTAGCAACGAGTACAGAGGTCAACGGTCAGCTGGCTGGGGCATTCATCGCTCGAATGCTCGAGCTGCTGGCGGCTCATGTGGATGAACCTACCTATGGCATCGGAATGGCTCGGTGGGAAACGTCGCTGGACCTCTTTCCAAGTTTCGGTCCTGAAGTATTCAGCTTCTTTGTGGCGGGCAATGGTCGACTTAGACCCTGCGCTCCCCAGTAGGAACTTACGCCCCAACGGGCAAAGGAGGCAAACGATGAAGGCAGCTAGGGTGTTTATACTGCTAGTAATCTCGGTGCTTGTCGCCAGTCAAGTCGGAGCGCAAGGCGGCGCGATAATCGTTAGAGTTCCAGACGGAACGGCTTCGCGGTGTATCGATGGATCGAAGGATCGCGTCTGGTTGACGCTTCGGCGCTTGCTTGTCGACAAGCGATCCGGCTGGCTTACCAAGGACACCGCAGTAGGAGTTCTCCTTCGAGCCAACCTTCGAGTGGAGGGCGACCAGGGCAGTCAGGTGAGCTTTCCTCTGATGACAGAGGCGACCCTTGAAGCCTACTCAGCTGGGCAAGTGTCGGTTCCGATCGAGCACATGGTCGTTGGTGGACTCAGGCTTCAGCAGGACGCCGTGCGATATGCGGGCCTAGGCTTAGAGGTTACGGTTCTCAACCGCAGGGGTAAGACCGCCTGGGGCAAGGGACTGGAGATGCTTGCTGCTGTCACCAGCAAGCTTCCGATTCCAGCATCTCCCGCGAGAGAGGCCGGGATGTACCTCCTGGATTATGCGAATAAGGTGATCGATGCCGAAGTACAGAAGCAAGACCCATCTGACATGGCCCGGTCTGCAACTCTGGCCTTGGAATTCGATCCGACTGGTCAGTGTGCGGGCGGTACATTCGAAAGTACTGGAACTATTGCACTTCTCTCTGAGTTGGGAACTCCCGGCGCAGCATTGGTCCCGCTCGGAAATGTAAACAGGTACTGTTGGTCTGCCGACCTGCGACCCGCATTTCTGCTGAAGGCCGCGGAGAGGGTGGCAGGAGACGACTGTATCTCGATCAGGCCGCGAAACTGGTTCCAGGTTTCGAACAACTACATCGGATTGGTCTTGAATGCCGTAGGGGCATCTGAGGTCCTCGGGCCGAAGATTGCAGACGACATGAGTGGAGCCCTCGAGCGCTGCGAGGCAAACGGAATTGACGCGGACTCTTGCTTTGGAGAGAAGTAGATTCTTAGTGTCATTGGGATGCACCCCCTTTGAAGGCTCTGAGCCTCTTACTTCGTCGAGGCTTCTTGTCTGTGCGCTCGCGCTCGAGAAAGCGCGCGGAGCGAATTCGGCAGTTGGCTACACACCGAGCCGCCAGCGTTGAAGAAACGCTTGGACTAGTTGCCCAGCCGAGTAGCTGCATCGGAGTTTTCGGCGGAAGCGATAGCGCGGCGCGTCGCAAGCGTAGAATCGGCCGCAGAGGCTGAATGTTTGGAGATCCAAGGTCGATTCCTGGCGGCAGAGCTCTTCTTGGAGCGAGCTCGCCGCCTGTTCTCCTTTCAGCCATGAGAGCAGGGACGGGGCCCTGATGGCGACCACTGAAGCGAACGGCACCGACGTCACCCATGGCGAGATCCTCTGGAGATCGGCCGACAAACTTCGCGGGCAGATCGACGCCGCGGAATACAAGCACGTTGCCCTTGGCCTGCTACCGCCCGACCTGCAGGAGAAGGCGACGCAGACGGTGCTGGAGAAGGCGGAGGTCTTGAGCGGGGAGTGGGCGTTCTAGGCGGTCCAGTCGCAAGCGGTACCACCTTCCCGGCGCGCGGGACTTCTGGGGCTCGAAACCCGCGGCCTCTCACCCCGTAGAGACGACAGACAACCTGGAGGCACTCCCGTCATGTCGAGCTCTCGTAGGATCTCGGTCTGCAGTCTGGTTTTCTTGGCGGCGCTGGGCCCGTCGCCCGCGGCCTTCGCCGCCACCCCCTGCCCCCCCGATCGCACCGCCATCCTGGTCCTCGGCTCCTCCCACTTCGACAACCCCGGCCTCGATGCAGTCAATATCGAGGCCGACGACGTCCGCAGCCCCCGCCGGCAGAAGGAGCTCTCCGAGCTTCTCGACCGCCTCGAGAAGTTCCAGCCGACGGTCGTGGCGATCGAGGCGCCGTATCGGAATCCGAAGTGGCCGGACCGGTATGCGCTCTGGCGGGAGGGGAAGTACGAGCTGGGGAAGAACGAGATCGAGCAGATCGGGTTCCGGCTCGCCGGGCGGTTGGGCCTCGCGACGGTCGTGCCGGTGGACTATCCGATGTGGATGAACGGCTGGACGCCGTCCGAGATCGGGGATCCGCCGGCTCCGCCCGCGCCGCCGGCTGGTTCGGCTCCGGCGGCTCCGGCGACTCCGCCGGCGCCGCGGCAGCAGAGTGCGGAGGAGATCGCGGCGTCGAAGCACTTCCGCGAGACGTCGCTGCTCGACCTCTTCCGCGAGCTCCACGATCCGGCGACGATCGCCGCTTCTCAGACCTGGTACATGAACATGCTCCTGCCGCCCGAAGGGCAGGGGATGTACGAACAGACCGATCTGGTCAGCAACTGGTACAAGCGGAACCTGCGGATCCTGACCAATCTCAATCGCGTCGTGAAGCCGGGCGGCGGCGACCGGGTGCTGCTGCTCATCGGCTCCGGCCACCTCTACATCCTGAACGACTTCGTGAAGTCCGCCCCCTACGCCTGCTGGGTCGATCCGCTGGACTATCTCGGCAAGACCGGAAACTGAAGGTGGCGCCGAAACGGCGCATTGCCCTCAGGGCGCCACGGCACTCCACGCGCCGGTGTTGCCGCTGTCGAAGCCGTCGGTGAACAGCGTCCCGTAGAGCACCAGCACGGTGCCCGAGTCCTGCGGCATGCCGGTGGCCTCGTCCTTCGGCGCGCCGATCGCCAGGTCGGCGTGGCCGTCGCCGTCGAAGTCGCCGCTGCCCATCCGCCAGCTGAAGTAGTCGAAGGGATTCGAGCTGCCGGGGATGCCCGGGCTCTCGAGGCTCCAGCTGGCGGCGCCGGTGCCCGTGATGCCGGTCGCCGAGCCGCTGAGAATCGTCACCGCGCCGACGTCGGCGCCCGGCACGGCGCGCTCGCCGAAGACGCCGACCGCGAGGTCGTCGTAGCCGTCGTGGTCGAAGTCGCCGACGGCGAAGCTGTTGCCGAAGCTCTCGTCCTCCACCGGATCTCCCGGAACGCCGGCGGTCGCCTTCGAGTAGTAGGCGATACCGCCCGAGGTCTGGGAGATCGGCGAGCCGAGAATGACGTGGACGACCCCGGCGTCGATCGTCTCCGAACCCTCGTTCCCCCAGTCCTCGTAAGGGGAGCCGATCGCCAGATCGCCGTAGCCGTCGCCGTTGAAGTCGCCGCCGGCGACCGCCCAGCCGAAGTGGTCGAACTCCTCCGACTGATCGGCGAAGCCGAAGGTGTCCTGGGTGACCAGAAAGTCGGTGGTGCCGATCGGACCGGAGGCGTTGCACAGAATGAGGTGCACGCCGCCGGCGCGGGCCACCGAATCCCAGTCGTCGACGCCGATCGCCAGGTCGTCGAAACCGTTGCCGTCGCGGTCGTTGATCGCGATCGCCTGGCCGAAGTGGTCGTTGCCGAAGGCGCCGGACTGGATGTTCGAGCTGTTCTCGTCGAGCGTCTGCGAGCCGGTGACGACGATGCCGGCGTTGCCGCCGTAGAAGATCCAGATGCGGCCGGCGTCGTCGTTGCCGTCGACGCTTTCGGAGGGAGCGCCGACGACGAGGTCGGAGAAGCCGTCGCCGTCGAGGTCGCCGGCCGCGAGGACCTCGCCCCAGCGGTCTTCGGTCGAGCAGGAGCCGCCGACGCCGGAGAGGTTCTCGTGCAACAGGAACCGGCGCGTCTCGAGGGCGGCATTGCGGTCCGCGGCGCCGTAGCGGATCTCGACCGCACCGGCGTTCGAGACGCCGTCGACGTCCTCGCCCGGGGCGCCGACCGCGAGATCGTCGAAGCCGTCCTGGTCGAAGTCGCCGACGGTGAGGGCCTCGCCGAAACGGTCGCCGTCCTCGGGCGCGTCCACCGAGCTCACGCCGCCCTGCCAGAGGTATTTCATGAACGGACCCGGCTCGACCCCGGTTCCGGCCACTCCCCAGCGGATCTGCACCTGGCCGACCTCGTTCTGGGCGAAGAGCTCCTGATCGTCCCAGTGGATGCCGATCGCCAGGTCGTCGACGCCGTCGCCGTCGAAGTCGCCGGCGACCACGGCGTTGCCCGAGAACTCCTGCGAGACGCTGGGCGGATGCAGTGGGTGGCCGCCATCCTCGTAGAGGAGCTGGGCGCGCGGCGCCGCGAGCCCGACGGCGGCGCCGGACGGGGCGGCCAGCAGCAGGCAGGCGAGGGCCGAAAGGCCCAGCGTACGGGTCGAGCGGAACGACGCGGAGGGCTGGGAACCATCCCAGCGGAAGGCTGTGGCAAAGGGGTTCATGGCGGGTCTCTCTTTCGGGCTCCACTCTTCACGCGGAAGAATCGGCGGAGACCGGCCATGCCGGTGTGCGGGGAGGCGACTCGGCCGAGCGCCCGGGCTCTAGACCTTCCCGGCGTCGAGGTCCGCGAGGAAGGCGAGGAGGCCCTGCATGTAGGTCTGCTGGTCGTCGTACATCGCCAGGTGGCCGCCGTTGGGACAGAGGTGGAAGCGGCCGCGCGGGAACTGGGTCGCCATCCAGGCCATGTGCCTGGGGTCCATGGTGTCGTGCTGGGCGCCGATGACCAGCGTCGGGGCGGCGATCTTCTTGAGGTCGGCGCTGCGGTCCCAGTGCTCGAGCTTGCCCGAGGCCCCCATCTCGCTCGGCCCCTGCATCGGCACGTAGATCGACTTGTTGAGCCGGGCGAAGCAGCGCATCACCGGGTCGGGCCATTCGGCGAACGGCATGCGCAGGATGTGCTCGGTGTAGAACGATGGCAGCAGCAGCTCCATGTAGCGCGGCGACTCGTACTCCTTGCGCGCCTCGATCGCCAGGATCTCCTTCAACACCGCCGGGTCCATCTGCGGCATCAGCACGTCGTGGGCGTAGGCGTTGTAAGCCGGGATGCTCGACATCATGTTCGAGATCACCAGGCCTTTGAGGTTCTCGCCGTGCGCGAGCGCGTACTCGATCGCCAGGATCCCGCCCCAGGAGACGCCGAGCAGGACGAAGTTGTCCTTCGTCAGGCCGAGCGCCAGACGCACCTGCTCGACTTCGTCGACGAAGCGCGGGAGCTCCCACAGGCTGGCCTCGTCCGGCTGGTCGCTGTAGGCCGAGCCGAGCTGGTCGTAGTAGTAGTACTCGATGCCGGCGGCGGGGAAATAGCTGTCGAGGGCCTCGAACGCCTCGTGCGTCGTGCCCGGCCCGCCGTGCAGCAGCAACACCTTGATCCGCGGGTTGTTGCCGACCCGCTTGGTCCAGACGTTGAAGGTTCCTCTGGGCGTCGTGATCGGGATCTTGCGCGTGCCGCCCGAGAGGACGTCCTTGCGGCCGGTGTTGTCGAAGTAGTCCACCTTCGCGGTGGCCGGAGCCGCCGGCGGAGCGACCGGAGTCTGGGCGGCCGGGGAGGGGGCGGCACAGGCCGCGAGCGCGAGGGCGAGCGTGACGAGCGGCGATGCGGGCAGTTTCATTCCGATCTCCAGGTCCTGCGAGTCGCTGGGGGGTACCGGTGGCCATCATGTCAGACGCGCGCTGCCGGGGCGTTGGCTTACAATAGGGCTCCGACGGACACCACGGCGACGGACGGAGGTCGCCGTAGATTTGGACCTACAGGGGGAACCGACCATGGCCACGACTCGCCGCACCCACCTTGGATTCGCGCTGCTCGCGGCGCTGCTGCTCGCCGCGGCGCCCGCCCTCGCCCAGCCGCCGATCTGGGAGACGAACTTCGGCCCCGCGATCGCCAGCCTGACGCTGCAGGACGACGCCACCGACAGCGTCAACCTGAGCTTCGCCTTTCCCTACGACAACAGCACCTACACCACGGTCTACGTCGGCACCAACGGCTGCATTCAGCTGGGCGGCCTGGGCACCGATGACGACATCGACTACGACCACTGGTCGTACTTCGAGGAGTTCTACGACGACGCCGCGCC
>CAZQTL010000173.1:0-8752 GCA_964595975.1 uncultured Thermoanaerobaculia bacterium
CTACGAGAACTACCTCGCGCGCCTGCGCCAGTTTCCGCGCGTCTTCGACGAATCGATTGCCCTCCTGCGCCGCGGTCTGAAGCGCGGGATGACGCCGCCGCGGGTGGCGATCGCCGGGGTGGACGCGACCGCCGCGGCACACGCCGTCGCGACGCCGGAGGAGAGCGATCTCTACAAGCCGTTCGTCGACTTTCCAGCGACCTTCGCTGCCGCCGAGCGGGAACGGCTGCGGGCAGCCGGTCGGCAAGCCGTCGAGGTTGCGGTGCTGCCCTCGTACCGCCGCTTCCGCGACTTCCTGCGCGACGAGTATCTGCCGGGGAGCCGCACGACGCTCGCCGCCGCCGATCTGCCCGACGGGCGCGAGTACTACCGCTACCTCATCCGCCACTTCACCACCCTCGACATGACCCCGGAGGCGATCCACGAGCTCGGCCTCGCGCAGGTGGCGCGCATCCGCGGCGAGATGGACGGGGTGATGAAGAAGACGGGGTGGACCGGCGACTTCGCTGCTTTCCTGCAGTTCCTGCGCAGCGATCCGCGTTTCTATGCGAAGAGCGCGGAGGAGCTGCTGAAGGAGGCGTCGTTCATCGCCAAGCAGATGGACGGGAAGCTCCCGTCGCTCTTCCACAAGCTGCCGCGGCAGCCGTACGGCGTCGCGCCGGTGCCGGCGGCGATGGCGCCGAAGTACACCAGCGGCCGCTACGTTTCGGCGCCCGTCGGCGGGACCCAACCGGGCTGGTACTGGGTCAACACCTACGCCCTCGACAAGCGGCCGCTCTACAACCTCGAGGCGCTGACGTTTCACGAGGCGGTGCCGGGGCATCACCTGCAGGGGGCCCTGGCGCAGGAGCTCGAGGGGCTGCCGCAGTTCCGCCGCTTCCTCTACGTCGATGCGTTCGGCGAAGGCTGGGGTCTCTACAGTGAGTGGCTCGGCACCGAGGCCGGTTTCTACACCGATCCCTATCGCGATTTCGGACGCCTCGGCTACGAGGCCTGGCGCGCCGCTCGCCTCGTCGTCGACACCGGGATCCACGCCCTCGGCTGGAGCCGCGAGCGGGCGATCGACTACCTCGCCGCCAACACCACGCTGCCGCTGCACGAAGTGACGACCGAGGTGGACCGCTACATCTCGTGGCCCGGGCAGGCCCTGTGCTACTACCTCGGGTTCATGAAGATCCGCGAGCTGCGTGCCCGCGCCGAGCGCGAGCTCGGCGCCGAATTCGACGTGCGCGACTTCCACGACGCGGTGCTCGGCAACGGCTCGCTCTCGCTGCCGGCGCTCGAGCGTCAGATCGACGACTTCATTGCCGCCCGCCGGGAGCCTCCGGCGCCGGCCGTTCCGGGCAAGCCCTGAGTCCGATGCCGTTGCGGGTGCACTACGCGCTGGCTCTCGCGGCGGGGGAGTCGGCCCAGGCCAGGGCGGCGGCGATCGCGCGCGAGCAGACAGTCGAGATTCCCGGGAACGTCGCCGATGCTGAAGTCGAGCGGCGGACGATCGGGGTCGTCGCGGCGGTGGAGGAGCTCTCGCCACGGCGGGCCCTGGTGGCGATCGAATATCCCTGGCGCGAGCTCGTCACCGACCTGCCGCAACTGTTGAACCTGCTCTACGGCAACATCTCGCTGCAGCGCGGCGTCCGCATCGCCGGCATCGACTGGCCGGCGGAGCTCCTGGGGCGCTTTCCGGGGCCGGCGCGAGGTGTCGCGGGGCTGCGCGATCTCGTCGGGGCGCACGGCCGGCCGCTCCTCGCCGGGGCCTTGAAGCCGGTCGGTCTCGACGTGCCGGCGCTCGCGCGCCTCGCCGCCGACTGCGCCCGCGGCGGGCTCGACCTGGTCAAGGACGACCACTCGCTCACCGACCAGCCGCGGGCGCCGTTCCGCGACCGGGTGCTCGCGGTCGCCGAGCACGTCGCGCGCGCCAACCGGCAGAGCGGCCACACCTGTCTCTACGTGCCGAATCTGACCGGACCGGTCGATCTCCTCGCCGAGCGGCTCGACGACCTGCGCGACGCCGGCGTGCGCGCCGCGATGGTGGCGCCGCTGCTGGTCGGGCTCGACACGGTGCGCTCGCTCGCGGTCTCTGCGGGCGTGGCCCTGGTCGGTCACCCTGCGTTCGCCGGCAGCCTGGTGGCGCCCCGTCAGGGCTTCGCCCCCGAGCTGCTGTTCGGCGATCTCTTCCGGCTCGCCGGCTGCGACGCGGTGATCTATCCCAACGCCGGCGGACGTTTTCCGTTCTCGCTGCGCGACTGCCGGGCGATCCAGCGCCGGCTGCTGGCGCCGCTCGCGGGCATGGCGCCCGCCTTCGCCATGGTCGCCGGCGGCATCGACGCGGCGAAGCTCGCGCATTGGCTGCCGCAGTACGCGACCGATACGATCTTCCTCGTCGGCGGCAGTCTCCTCGGCCGGCCGGACCTCGCCGCGGCAGCGGGAGAGTTGCGGGCGCTGGTCGAGTCCCCGCTCCCGGCAGGAGGCGAACGATGACCCGGCGATCGAAAGTGCTCGCGGCCCGCGACTTCCGCTGGCCGGTCGCGCTCAAGCCCTACAAGGACGGCGGCGAGCTCTATCGCGACGTCACCCGTCAGACCCTCCTCGGCGAGGGCGAGGGGGAGGAGGCGCTCTCCTTCCTGACGCGCTATTTCGAGGTCGCGGCTGGCGGCTACTCGACGCTCGAGCAGCACCAGCATCCGCACTCCGTCGTCATCCTGCGCGGCCGTGGCACCGTGCAGCTCGGCGAGCGGCGATTCGCGGTCGGTCCGACCGACTGCGTCTACGTCGCCCCCGGTGAAGTCCACCAGTTTTGCGCCGATCAGGGCGAAACGCTGGGTTTCCTCTGCATCGTCGATCGCGAGCGCGACCGGCCCGTGCCGGTCGCCGGGCTCTAGCCTGAGCCGCTGCACCCCACCCGATCGGGTCGATCTCCCGCTCGCGCCGGTTCGATAGGCTCGGCGGCATGAACCGATCCCGCGTCGCGCTCCTCTGGCTCCTGGCCATCGCTCTCACCGTCGGCTCCGCGGTCTGGCAGCGCCGCACCGGGCCGACCTATCCCCTGCGCGGCACGGCGAAGCTCGGCGGCGAGGAGATCTCGTATCGCCTCCTGCGCTCGCAGAACACCGGTGAAACCCTGCCGGTGCGGATTCGGGCCTCGGCGGCGGTGACCGGCGACGTCCTCTGGCGGCGCTATCCGTCGAACGAGACGCTGCGCCGCCAGGAGCTCGCCCGTCACGGCGACGAGCTCACGCTGGACCTGCCGGCGCAACCGGCGGCGGGGAAGCTCGAGTATTACGTTCATCTGACCAACGGCCTGGAGAGCGTCGAGCTGCCGCCGCAGGTCGCCCTGCCACGCAAGGGGGCCGTGGCGCGCTTCAAGGGCGCCGTGCCGGCCTTCGTCCTCGCGCCGCACATCGCGGCGATGTTCTTCGGCATGCTGTTCTCGAACGCCGCCGCCCTCTCGGCGTTGGCCGCGCGCGAACAGGCGCGGCGGCAGGCCTGGGTGGCGTTCGCACTGCTCGCCATCGGCGGGCTGCTGCTCGGACCGGCGGTGCAGAAGTATGCCTTCGACGCCTGGTGGACCGGCTGGCCCTTCGGCCACGACCTGACCGACAACAAGACGGCCGTCGCCGTGCTGGCCTGGGGCGTCGCCCTGCTACGCGCCCGCGGCGGCCGCAGCGCGCGCGTGGCGATCGTCGTCGCTGCCGTCGTGACGCTGGCGGTCTTCGTCGTGCCGCACAGCATGTTCGGCTCCGAGCTCAAGGTGCAGTGACCGGCCGCGCACGCTTCCGCGACTATTGGAAGACGGTCGGCCGCGAAGCGCAGGGGGAGGGCGAGCTGCTGCTCTCGCCCGTCCTCGCGGGCGCCGTCGCGCCGCGGGCAGTGCAGGTCTACCTGCCCGCCGGCTATCGCGCCGGCCGCGACCGGTTTCCGGTCCTCTACCTGCACGACGGCCAGAACCTCTTCGACCCGGCGACCTCCTTCATGGGCTCGTGGCACGCCGACCTCGCCCTCGACCGGCAGGCCCGCGCCGGAGCACCGGTGATCGCGGTGGCGATCCCCAACTCCGGCCTGCGACGCATTCACGAGTACGCTCCGGTCCGCGACCGCCGCTACGGCGGCGGCGGGGGTGCGGCCTACGTCGAGTGGCTCCTCGGTACGGTGCAGCCGTTGATCGAGAAGCACTTCCGCGTCGCGCGCGGCCGCGAGACGACCGCCATCGCGGGGGCGTCGATGGGCGGTCTGATCAGCCTCTTCGCCTACGCCCGCTTCCCGGAGCGCTTCGGGCTCGTCGGCGCGATGAGCCCGTCGCTCTTCTTCGGCGACGAAGCGCTCACCCGGTGGTTCGAGCGTCATGCGATCGCCCGGGGGCGGATCTATCTCGATATCGGCACGCTCGAGGGGCGGCGGAATCGCCGGCGCAGGACGGCGCCGAAATCGCCTTCCGGCGCGATGCGGCGACTGCGCAAGCTGCGCCGGTTGCTCGAAAAGAAGGGTTTTCGGCGCGGGGTCGATCTCGAATGGATCGAGGAGCCCGGCGGACGCCACGACGAGGCTGCCTGGTCGCGTCGTCTGCCGGGGATGCTCGAGTTCCTCTTTCCTCCCTAGCGCGTCAGCAGGCGCTCGAGCTCGGCGGTCGCCCGCGGATCGTCCGACTGCCCGAGCCAGAAGATCGCCTGCCGCTTCACCTCGCGGTCGGAGCTCTCGCGCAGCAGGGCGAGGAGCTCCGGCGCACCGTCGGCAAGCTGCGACAGGGCGAAGACGCCCTGCTCGCGCACCTCGCTCGCCGGATCGCGCGCGATCGCTTCGCGGATCCACCGCGCCGCGGCAGGAGCGCCGGTCTGTGCCAGCCAGAAGAGCGACTGCGCGCGCAGCTCTTCGGTGTCTCCCTCGCGCGCGAGGTGGACCAGAGCCAGCGGCGCCTGCGGGTCGGCATGGAAGGCGAGGCCGGCGAGCGCGCGCTCGGCGAGCTCGTCGTCGGATCCCTCGGCGCCGCGCCGCGCCGCGAGGCGGGAGACGAGCTCGACGCTCGCCGCCGGCGTGACGCCGTCGAGCCAGAGCACGCGCCGATTCCCGGCCTGCACGGGGCAGCCTTCGGAGGCGAACTGCAACTGACGCACCCGGCCGTCGCGGACGGCGGCGTAGATCTCGACCGTGGTGACGGCGATCGCCGGGGCGCCGTCGCGCGTCCCCCAGCTCGACGTCTCGTCCTCGAGCGTCATCCCCCAGGCCGCCGAGCCGCGACCGAAGCCGCAGATCGTGTCGTCGCCACGGGCCGGCACGCTCCAGGCGAGCCAGGTCGTGCCATTCGTGGAGGCGAGCCGGGCGACCTCGGCCGCCGGATCGGCGGCCGCCCGGTGCTCGACCTGGCCGCCGACGAGCCGCGCGGAAGACGGGGCGGCGGCGAGCGCGATCACGAGAACCGCAAGGGCGAGACCTGCCGGCCGCGCGTTCACGGCTTCTCCGTCAGCAGGCGCTCGATCTCGTTCATCGCCTCGTCGTCGTCCATCAGGGAAAGGTGCTGGACGATCTGCCTCTTGAGCTCGGGGTCCTTCTCCTGGCGCAGGAGGCCGATCAAGGCCTTGGCGTTGCCGGCGATCATCAGGCCCTGGATGATCTTGCCGCGCAGCTCGCGATCCGCCGTCGCGGCGTAGAGTGCGACCAGTTCGTCATCCCCGCCGGCCGCGCCGAGGAGCTCGATCGCCTTGCCGCGCAGCTCGCGATCGGGTTCGTTGCGGGCGGCGGCGAGCAGCTGCTGCGTGTCGCCGGCGATCATCATCCCTTCGAGGATCTTGGCCTTCACCTCCCGCGAGCTGTCGCCCTTGTAGAGGTCGGCGAGCGCAGCCGTGGCGTCGAGGGCCCCCAGGAGCTCGATCGCCTTGCCGCGCAGCTGCGGGTCGCCTTCGCCGCGGGCCGCCTCGAGGATCGGCTTCTCCTCGCCGGCGATCATGAACGCCTCGAGGATGGCGGCACGGGTCTCCTTCGCCGGCGCGGAGCGGTAGAGCTCGGAGAGGACACGGATGTCGTCGGGATCGCCGGCGATGCCCAGCGAGCGCACGGCTTCGATCTGCAGCTCGGCGGGCCTGCCGCTGCGGGCGGTCTCGACCAGGAGCGTCCGGGCGCGCGGCTCGTCGCTCTGCGAGAGGACGAACAGGGCCCTCTGCTTGACCTGCAGCGAGCGGTTGCCGGCGAGGATCTTCTCCAGGATCGGCAGGGCGCGCGCCGAGTCCATCTGCATCAACCCGTCGAGGGCATACAGCTGCAGGTCCTCCTCGGCCGAGCTCCCGCCGCCGGCGACGACGGGGCCCGCGGTCACCGGGCCGGAGGTGCGGGGACCGGCGGTCACCGGCCCGCCGCGCGGCGCGCCGCCGGTGAGCGCGACCTCGAGCGCGTCGGCGTCGTCGAGCCAGACGCTCTTCGGGTAGGAGAGCCGCAGGTTCTTCAGCGTCTGCAGGGCCTCGCTCCTGCGGCCCAGCTTCTCCTCGGCGTAGGCCTTCCAGTAGAGGGCCGCGTCGGAGTCGGCGTTCTTCTGTTCGGCGACGGTCGCGAAGCGCTGCGCCGCCTCCTCCCAGCGGGCCTGGTCGAGGGCGCTCTGGGCATCGCGGTAGGCGGGGCTCCGGCCTTCGCCGTCGGCGGAGAAGAGCGCGGCAGAGAACGACAGGGCGGCGGCGGGAGCCGGCGCCTGGGTGAGCGCCGCGACGATCGCGGTCGCTGCGCAGCGGAAGAAGGGTGAACGGGAAAGACGGAATCGCATGGTCGGGCTCCTCAAGAGACGTTGCGGGTGGTGTTCGGCTTCGTGCTGCGGGAGGCGCCGGCGTCGCGCTGCAGACGCTCGCCGGTCACCCGGAGTTTGAACAGCAGATCGGTGTTCTCGATGCGCCGCTGGGCGGCGGCGAGATCGTCGGGAGCGGCGTCGGCGCTGTGCGCGAGCTCGAGCAGCAGCGGCTCGAGCTCGTCGAGCAGGGCGACGATGCGGCGCTGGCCGGAGCGCTCCGCGGCGCGGCGGTAGAGCCGGTTGGAGGCCACCAGGGCCTCCGCCCAGGCGCTCTCTTCGGCGAGGGCGGCGGCGTCGGTCGGCGCGGCGTTGGTGACCCGGGTGAGCAGGCGCTCGGAGCCGGCGAGATGGCTCTCGACCGAAGCGAGCAGCAGCCGCTCGCGTGCCGCGGCCGACAGGCCGCTTGCCGATGGATCCGACAGGCCGGTGGCGACGCTTTCGGGCGCCGGCGCCGGGACCTCGCTCCGGCCGGCGAGGTAGCCGAGACCGAGGGCGGCGACGAGGGCGAGCGCGGCGCCGGCGAGAGTCCATCCCGGGCCCCAGCCGGCGGTGCCCGAGAGCGCCGGGAAGAGGCGCTCGCGCCAGCTGCGCTTGGCCGCAAGGCGCGGCCGCAGCTCCTGCCAGACGCGGGCCGCGAGGTCGGCCGGCGGCTCCGGCTCGGCGAGGGCGGCAGCGGCAAGGTCGCGCTCCAGCTCGGCGTAGCGGCGCTGGAGGGCTGCGTCGGCGGCCAGGGCGCGGGCGATCGCCGCCGGATCGGCGGACTCGCCGTAGTAGTGAAGGATCAACTCGTCCTCGCCGACTTCCGCAACACCGTCGGGACCTCTCTCAGACCGGTTCTTCATGGAGCGACTCCTGAATCTCTGGGGCGACCAGGGGGGCGAGCGGGGCGAGGGCGGAGCGGAGCTTGCGCACCGCCCGGAAGATCGACTGCTTGGTGGCGTTGTCGCGCTTGCCGAGGGTCGAGCTGATCTCGGCGATCGAGCGGCCCTCGTAGTGCCGCAGCACGAAGGCGGCGCGTTCCGACGGGGTGAGGCCGGCGAGTGCGGCTTCGGTGCGGCGGCGGATCTCGGCGTCGAGCGCCCGGCGCTCGGGCCCGGCCTCGCCGCTCGGCACTTCGCTCAGCGAGAGGTCGCCCTCGTCGGGTAGATCGACCCGGGCGGCACGCTCGCGCCGCGTGCGGCGGCCCTGGTCGATCGCCGCGTTGACCGCGATGCGGTGCAGCCAGGTGCCGAGCTCGGCGCGCTGGTCGAAGCTCGCGAGGAAGCGGAAGGCGCGCAGGAAGGTCTCCTGCACCGCATCCTCGGCCGCCTGGGCGTTGCCGGTGACCCGGAACGCCAGGGCGTAGACCGCTCGGCTGTGCGCCGCGACCAGACCCTCGAAGGCGTCGGTGTCGCCGGCGAGCACGCGGCGGACGAGCTGGAGGTCCCGGGAGTCCATTCTGGGAGCTTAGACGGCGATACCGGCACCCGGTTAGGCCTGTCTGGCGGCCCGGTCCTGCGGCGGCAGGCTGCGATCCGGGGGTTTTCCCGAAATAACGCTTGCGCCCGTCCAAACGGGTGGTACTGTTCTGTGCAGTAACTCACAACTGTCGCTGCCTGCAACGGTCTGCTTCAACCCTGCGCCTGGAGGGACCGATGCCGCCACGCCGCTTGAGGACGGAGCCTCTATTGCCGACCGGTCGCAGTACGTACGGCCTCGCGATCGTCCTTCCCATCCGAAGTTCCGCTCCGACCAGCAAGGGAGCCGTCTGATGAGCGTTCCCCCTCCCGTCGCCGTCCGTTCGACCCGCGGCACCCTGGCCCTTCTACTCGGCGCGACCCTCTGGTCGGCCCTCGGCGGGGCGACGCCGGCACTGGCTGTGGCGGACGTTCAGATCACCGCCCTGACGGCGACGCCGGCGACGGTCCTCGCCGGCAACGACGTGACCTTCGCGGTGACGGTCGCCAACGTGGCTGCCGGCCCCGGCAACGGCGCCACCAACGTGGCGCTGAC
>CAZQTL010000174.1:0-8716 GCA_964595975.1 uncultured Thermoanaerobaculia bacterium
TGAGCAGGCGGGAATAGATGTCGTAGGCGCGCTCGCCGCGATTGGTCTGCTCGACCACCATCGGAATCAACATGTTCGGTTCCCCTCTAGCTCTCGTGCTGGTGCGCGTGGTCGTGGTCGTGGTCGTGGGCGGGAGCTGGACCGGTGTCGCCGAGCAGCCGGCGGACGGTCTTCTCGCGCCGCATCTGGGCCCGGAGTCCGGAGAGCTGCCCGCCCTCGTCGAGACGCTGCCGGAGTGCCGGCGTGGGGATTCCCTGGGCGCGGGCGAGCAGGGCCAACGCCTGTTCGAACTCCTCTTCGCCGACCTCGATCTTCTCCTGCTGCGAGATGGCGTCGAGCAGCAACCGCGCCTTGACGCGGCGCTCGGCCTGCGGTCTCGCCTGCTCGCCGAGCCGCTGCCAGTCGAGCCCAGCGGACTCGAGATCGACACCGCGACGCGCCAGATTCTCGGCGTAGTCGCGCAACAGCTCTTCGACTTCGTGATGCACGACGCCTTCGGGCAGCGGAATCGGATGGCGCTCGGTCAGCTGGTCGAGCATCGCCGTCTCGCGCTGGCGCGAGGCATCGTCGCGCTTGGCGTTCCCGATCCGGCGCGCGATATCGGCTTCGAGCTCGGCGACAGTCGAGAACTTGCCGAGGTGGGCGGCGAAGGCGTCGTCGAGCGCAGGCAGGATCGGCTCGGTCAACTCCAGCAGGCGGACTTCGAAGGTCCGTTCGGGCTGCGGCTCTTCCGGCGCATCGGGACGAAGATCGCCCGCCTCCCGCGCTTCGCGGGGGGCGCGCGGCTCCTTGCGGGTGAAGCGCGAACCCTGGCCCACCGAGAGTCCGGCGACCGCGAGCGAGATCTCCTCCCAGATCTGCGGCGAGCCCACCTCGATGTCGACGGTCTGCGGCTCGGCGACGATCTCGCCGCCGGCAGCGTCCTCCGTGGCAACGGGCTTGAGCTCGATCTTGGCGCGGTCGCCGGTCGCCGCGGGACGCGCGGCGCTCTTCCATTCGGCGTGGCGCAGGCGCAGGTCGGCGATCGCGCTCTTCACCTCTTCGGCGGTCGCTTCGATCGGCGGATCGGGCAGGCTGAAGTCCTTGTAGTTGCGGAGCTGGATCTCGGGTCGCACCTCGACCCGGGCGAGGAAGGTCATGCCGGTTCCGGTCTCGACCTTCGCCATCTCGACTTCGGGTGCGAGGAGCGGGTCGATACCCTTCTCGGCCACTGCCTGGCGGTAGTACCGCGGCACCAGACGCTCCACGACCTCGCGCCGGATGTCGTCGCCGAAGTGGCGCTGAACCAGGCTCTGCGGAACCTTGCCCTTGCGAAAACCGGGCAGGCTCGCCTTGCGTCCGAACTCTCCCAGGACGCGCGCCGTTTCGGCGTCGACGGCGGGGGCCGGAATTTCGATCTTCAGCTCTTTACGGCACGGGCCGATCTCTTCCACGTTCAGAACTACGCTCATCGGCGATCTCTGTCCTTGGGGCTAGTGAAGTGGTGCGAAAGGGGGGACTCGAACCCCCAACCCGATCGCTCGGGACTAGATCCTAAGTCTAGCGCGTATACCAGTTCCGCCACTTTCGCGAGAGCGGGATCCGAGCATCGGGGAGGCGAGAGGAGTGGGCGATGGTGAGCCGCGTAGGACTTGAACCTACAACCCGCAGATTAAGAGTCTGCTGCTCTACCATTGAGCTAGCGGCCCCTCTTGAACGAAAAATATAGCGGACGAAGCGCGTCGCTGGCAAGACCCCGCATTCGACCGCGAGCGGCGGGCGCCGATCGCGGGCTCAGCCGCCCTGGACGAATCGGACGATCTCGACGCTGTCGCCGGCGGCGACCGCCGTCGCGGCGAGCTGCGCGCGGCGCACGATCGCGCCGTTCAGCTCGACGGCGACCGCCTGCGGATCGCAGCCCACCGACTCCACGAGTTGATGCAGGGTCACGACCGTCGGCGACAGGGGGTGCGCAGCGCCGTTGAGCCGGATCTCGCGCCCACTTCCTGCCACCGGAGCCGCCGGCGAGGAACCTGCGGAGGGAGACTTCACAGCAGCTGCTTGATCTCGGCGCGGCCGAGCTCGGAGGAGCCGGAGATGATCAGCGCGGCGGAGCCGCGGGCGAAGGCGGGCACGTCGAGGCGCATCTCCACCGCGCCGACGTCGTCGGTCTCGCCCACCATGAGCGTGCGCGGGTCGGCGACCGTCGACAGCATCTTGACCGAAACCTGGACGCCGGCGAGCGGCAGGCCGCTCTTCGAGGAGTAGGCTCGCAGCGTCAGGTTGTTGACCTTTCCCGGCTGGATCTCCTCCTGCCCGTCCATGGAGAGCACGAGCTGCTCGTGCTCCGCCTCGGTCGAGAGGTAGTCGAGGATGACCTGGTCGAGCGTCGGGCCCTCGTCGGGCTCGTCGAGATCCGGGAGCTCCGGAACTCCCGACAGGTCGGCGAGCGGCGGCAGCCCCTGCAGCGGCTGAAACTCCGGCGGCAGCCCGGCGACCGCGGCGTCCACCGCCTCGGCGGGGATCGCGCCGGTCTGCATGAGGGTCTGCGCATGCGTCTCGGGAGACTCGTGGCGCGCGGTCGTCGCCGGCGGCGCCGCGCCACCGGCCGCCCCGGGCCCCTTGAGTCCGGCGAGCTTGCCATCGAACCGGCCGGCACGGATCGCCGCCACGATGGTGCGATGCTGGTGATCCATCAGGGCCGCGATCTCCGGGTCGCCCTTGCCCTGGTCGAGAAGGCCGGCGTAGCTCGACCGCTTGGTCGCCACGACCCGCCCGGCCACGTAGACGACGCTCTCGATGTACGGATTCCCGCGTCCCTTGTCCTCGGTCTGGACATGGACTACCGTCTCTACGTGACGAACGTCAGTGTTGTATCCGGTGATCATGGTTGAACTGCGGCCGCTCGCGGCATTGTAGGAAGGCCACTCCTCGCGGTCAAGGCGGCGGTGGACGCTCCCCCGGGGCCGTGCGAGAATCGCCCGCAACGAACTCTACCGCGGCCGGCGAACGCCCGGCCGAAACGAACTTCCAGCCCATCGGCCTTTCAGGAGACCAGTAATGACGCAGAACACGAGCACGCCCGATACCGCCGCCCGCACGCTGGTGCACTACGAAGTCCGCGACGGCGTCGCCTACCTCAAGCTCGACGATCCGCCGGCCAACACCTACACGCACGAGATGATGAAGCAGATCGACGAGAACATCATCAAGGCGCGCTTCGACAAGGACGTGCACGTGATCGTGCTCACCGGCGCGGGCGAGAAGATGTTCTGCGCCGGCGCCAACATCAACATGCTCAAGGCGTCGGACCCGTACTTCAAGTATTTCTTCTGCCTGCACGCGAACGAGACGCTGTCGCGCCTCGAGCAGACGCCGAAGCTGGTGATCGCGGCGCTCAACGGCAACACGGTCGGCGGCGGCCTCGAGATCGCCATGGCGGCGGACCTGCGCCTCGCCCGCAAGGGCGGCGGCAAGGTCGGCCTCCCCGAGGTCTCGCTGGGCGTCCTGCCGGGCACCGGCGGCACGCAGCGCCTGGTGCGCATCGTCGGCAAGAGCCGCGCGATCGAGCTCATGGTCACCGGCCGGCTGTTCTCCTTCGAAGATGCTCTCGCCTACGGCATCATCGACTCGATCATCGAAGGCGACGACTTCATGGGGCAGGTGCACGAGTACGCCAAGCAGTTCTGCCCGCCGAACAAGGCGGCGAAGGCGGTCGGACGCATCAAGCGCGCCGTGCAGTCGGGCGCCGAGATCCCGTTCGAATCGGCCATGACCCTCGAGCGCGAGCTGCAGCAGCAGCTCTTCCAGAGCGACGACGCCAAGGAAGGCCTCGCGGCGTACGTCGAGAAGCGCACGCCGCAATTCACCGCCAAGTGATGTCGGGCGATCCGACGCGCGCCCGGCGCCGCGCCAGCGAGCGGCTGGCGCTCGTCGCCCCGGTGAGGACGCCGATCGGAAAGTTCGGCGGCGGCCTCGCCGGTCTCTCCGCGGCCGACCTCGGGACGCACGCGGCGGAGGCCTGCCTCCGCCGCGCCGGTGTCGCGGGCGAAGCCGCCGGAGTCGTCGACCAGACGATCTTCGGGCACGGCCGGCAGGCGAACGGCGGGCCGAACAGCGCCCGCCAGATCGCCTTCCGCGCCGGCATACCGGTCGCCCGGCCGGCCTTCACGATCAACCAGGCCTGCGGCTCGGGATTGCAGGCGATGCTCTCCGCCGCCCGCACCATCCTCCTCGGTGAGGCCGAAGTCGTGCTCGCCGGCGGCACCGAGAGCATGTCGAACACTCCCTACCTGCTCCCGCGGGCGCGCTGGGGCTATCGGCTGGGCAGCGACGAGATCGTCGACGGCATGTACAAGGACGGTTTCAACGATCCGCTCTCCGGTCTGATCATGGGAGAGACCGCCGAAGAGCTCGCGGCCGAGGCCGGTGTCTCGCGCTCGGCCGCCGACCTCTACGCCGTGGAGACCCAGCGCCGCTGCGAGGCGGCGCGCGCTCGCGGCCGTTTCGCCGCCGAGATCGAGCCGGTCCGCATCCCGGGCCGGAAGGGCGAGACGGTGATTTCCTCCGACGAGCATCCGCGCGACGGCGTCACGCTCGAGTCGCTGGCGAAGATGCCGGCGGTGTTCCGCCAGGGCGGCACGGTCACGGCAGCCAACGCCTCGGGGATCACCGACGGCGCGGCTGCCTTCCTCGTCGCCAGCGAGGCGGCGGCGGAGCGCCACGGATTGCGGCCCGCTGGCTACCTCCTCGACTGGGAGGTCGTCGGAGTCGATCCGCGGATCATGGGTATCGGCCCGGTACCGGCGACGCGAGCGCTGCTCGAACGCAACGGCCTCGACTATGCCGACATCGAGGCGGTGGAGCTCAACGAGGCTTTCGCCTCCCAGGCGCTCGCCTGCCTTGCCCAGCTGCCGTTCGATCCGGCGCGTGTCAACCCGGACGGCGGCGCCATCGCTCTCGGCCATCCGATCGGCGCCACCGGCGCCCGCATCGTCGTGACGCTGCTCGCCGGCATGGCGGAGCGCGGCCAGCGTCTCGGCGTCGCCACGCTCTGCATCTCCGGCGGCATGGGAATCGCGGTCCTCATCGAACGTACCCCTTCCTGAAATCGGACTCCCTGTGCCCAATCTCGTCGTCGCCTACATCAAGGAAGACAAGGTCGCGCCTTACCTCGAGGCCCTGGCGGCCGTCGGTGTGCCCGAATCCGACATCTTCCGCGCCACGCCGCGCAGAACCGCGACGATCGACCTCCACGCCCTGCTCGCCCGCGCCGACGGCCTGTTGCTCACCGGCGGCGCCGACATCCAGCCCTGCCTCTACGGCGAAGCGCGGCTCGCCGGCGCAAACCTCGACAAACCGGTGCCGGACCGCGATCAGCTGGAGTGGGATCTCCTGGTCGAAGCCCGGGCGCACCGCACGCCGGTGTTCGGCATCTGCCGCGGGCACCAGATGGTGAACGTGTTCCTGGGCGGATCGCTCTTCCAGGACGTCGAGTTGCAGACCGGGCGCCAGGGACACGACAACTTCATCGACCGCGGATTCGCCCTCGATCACCTCGCGCACGATGTCGTCTCGACCGGGATCGCGCACCCGTTCGCCTCTCGCCTCGAACGTCACGGACACCCGGCGGTCAACAGCCGGCATCACCAGGCGGTCAAGGTGCCGGGACGCGGCCTCGTGGCGGCGGCCGTGGCCACCGACGGCACGATCGAGGCGACCGTCACTCCGGATCCGGAGTGGTGGATCGCTTCGGTCCAGTGGCACCCCGAGAATCTCGTCGAGCAGCCGTTTCACCGCGCCCTGTTCGAGGACTTCCTGTCTGCGGCCGCGGCCTTCGCCGGGCGCCGCGAGGCGCGTCTTTCCGCCGGAGCGATGCGATGAACCCGAGTTCGGACCTGCTCGTCGTCGAGCGCGAAGGTCGGGCGGCGACGCTCACCTTCGGGCGCCCGCCGCTCAATATCCTCGACCTCGATCTGCTGGCGCGCCTCGATGCCGCGCTCGCCACTCTGGCGGAAGACCGGGAGCTGCAGGTCCTCTTCGTCCGCGGCGCCGGCGAGAAGGCGTTCTCCGCCGGCGTCTCCGTGCAGGACCACACGCCGGACAAGATCGACCGGATGCTGCTGTCCTTCCACGGCGCGCTGGCCCGGTTGCGCGATCTCGAAGCGCTCACCGTGTCGCTCGTGGACGGCCACTGTCTCGGCGGCGGCATGGAGCTCGCGCTCGTCGCGGATCTCGTCTTCGCCACCGAGCGCAGTCGGTTCGGCCAGCCGGAGATCGCGCTCGGCTGCTATCCGCCGGTCGCCGCGGCGCTCTACCCGCGACGCATCGGCAGCGGCAGAACGCTGGAGCTCCTGCTCACCGGCCGCACCCTCGATTCCGCCGAGGCGCTGGCGCTCGGCTTCGTGCACGAAAGGCTCGCCGACCGCCCGGCCATGGACGCCCGCGCAGAGGCTCTGGCGGCAGCGGTCCAGCGCCAGAGCGCCGCCGTGACCCGGCTGACGAAACGAGCCGTGCGCGCCGGCGAGAACCGCGCCTATACCCCGGCGCTCGCCGAAGCCGAACGCCTCTATCTGCGCGAGCTCACGGCTACGGCCGACATGGCAGAGGGGATCCAGGCTTTCGTCGACAAGCGGCCGCCCGTCTGGCGCCACCGCTGAGAGCAGCCGCCGAAGCGAAGCACGTGCACTGGAGCCGACAGATCGAGAGCCCCCGAGAGCCCAGATGACTCCGAATTCAGCCCGCCTCGTCCGCACCCTGCCGCCGCTTTTCGCCGCCGGCAGCCTCCTCGTCGGCCTCGCCTCCGCCCTGGCTTCGCCGGGGGAGGTGCCGCCACGGCCGCCGGCGGGCGCCATCCCGGCCCCTGTCACCTTTGCCTTTGCTCCCCCTGCCGGCAACTACGTCCAGCGCGAGATCTACGTCGAGACCGCCAAACTCGGAGGTATCCAGCAGCGCATCACCCTCGCCTCCGAGATCAGCCTGCAGGTCTCGCAGGAGGGTGGACGATCGTTCCTCCTCTATCGCATTCAACGGGCGGCGGCGGCGCGCGACGGCAAGCCGAGCGACGCGGCGATGGTCGCCGCAATGACCGGCGCCGAGACCGTCAACGTCGTCCGTCCGGACGGCGTGCTGGTGAAGATCGACGGCATGCGAAGGCTCACCGAACGGTTGTTGCCAACCGTGCAGGGCGAGGAACGCGCCGCGCTCGAGAAGCGCCTGCGCGAGAACCGGATCGAGGACCGCACGCGGGCCAACTGGTTCGAAACCGCGGAGATCCTCTCCGGGCAGACGCTGGAGCTCGGACGCGACTACTTCTTCGACGCCGCCTGGCCGACCGACGACGGCTGGATTCGCCATCAGACTCTCCTCCGGCTCGGCCCGTGGGAGAAGACGCCGCAAGGCCAGCGGCTGCGCCTGCAGCTCGCTTACGTCGCGGACGCGCGCAGCGAGGTGCCGGGCGCCGTGCAGCTGCAGCCGAAGGTCGCCACCGCCTGGAACCCTGCCGCACCCGGCAGGCTGGCCAAGGGCTTCACGATCACCGGCAGCGCGAGTCGGCTCATCGACCCGGGGACGCTGCTCGTCTGGAAAGACCAGAGCGTGCGCCGCGTGCGCAATCGGCTGGAGGTCTCGGAAGAGATGGCGCTCACCGTCTCCTCCGAGGAGAAGAGCGACATCACACTCGAACCGGCGCCGCCGGCCAACCACTGAAGCGAGGAGAGCCATGCCCCAGACCGTACTTTCGACCCGCGAAGGCCGCGTCGCCATTCTGACCATCAACCGACCCGACAAGCTGAACGCCCTGAACGAAGAGGTGCGCGTCGAGCTGCTCGCCGCGCTGGCCGAGATCGAAACCGACGAAACCGTCGGCGCGGTCGTCATCACCGGCTCGGGCGAGAAGTCGTTCATCGCCGGCGCCGACATCGGCGAGTTCGCCGGCCGCTCGCCGTTCGATCAGCGCTTCGCGATGCGCAGCCCGCGCATCTTCGACGTCATGGCCTCGTTCCCCAAGCCGGTGATCGCGATGATCAACGGCTTCTGCCTCGGCGGCGGCTGCGAGCTGGCGATGTCGTGCGACCTGCGCATCGCCTCCGACAAAGCGCGCTTCGGCCAGCCGGAGATCAATCTCGGCCTCATCCCCGGCGGTGGCGGCACGCAGCGCCTGCCGCGTCTGGTCGGCATGGGTCACGCGATGCGGCTGATCCTCTCCGGCGACATGATCCCCGCCGCCGAGGCGAAGGAGATCGGTCTCGCCGACCTCGTCTTCCCCGCCGAGGAGCTCCGCGCCAAGACCCTCGAGCTGGCCCAGAAGATCGCCAGCAAGAGCCCGCTGACGCTGAAAGTCGCCAAGGAGGCCCTGCGCGCCTCCGAGAAGCTCGCCATCGAGGACGGCATCACCTACGAGCGCGACCTGTTCTGCCTGTGCTTCTCGTCGAAGGACAAGGAAGAGGGCGTCGCCGCCTTCCTCGACAAGCGCCCGGCGGCCTGGACCGGCAAGTAGGGCGCTCCATCCTTCCTGGACAAGTCGGTGGTCGGGTCACTCCGGCACTCGAGGGGATGGGGCCGGCGTCTAGTGAAGCTGGCCACCGACCCCATCCCCTCGAGCGCCGGAGCGCCCCAGCGAGACCGAGAGCTTCTCTGACAGCTGTAGCGACGAGGGGTGGCTGGACCGAGGGCTCCCATGGACCCGGAGCGCGCTTCCTCAGCGCGAGGACCCATGGGAAGCGGGCCAGACAGGACC
>CAZQTL010000175.1:0-8651 GCA_964595975.1 uncultured Thermoanaerobaculia bacterium
CCGCGGCGGTGGTCAACCTGCGGTCGCCCGCGGGGCTGCCGGAGCTGGTTTTCGACGGCCTTGCGAGCCTGCTCTATGTCGACCGCCGCGGGGCGCCGGAGAACGCGCAACTCGGCTTCGACACCCCCGCCAAGGTGCGGCTGCTGTCGGCGATCGCCGGCACGGCGCAGCGGCTCGCCACCTCCCGGCAGTGGATCTCGGAGGTCAACTGGCCGCTGCGCGAGGGGCCGCACTCGCCGGCCGGCAAGAGCGTCGCGGTGGACGAGGAGGCCCAGGCCGACTTCCTGGTGCGCTACTACCTGCTTGCCGGCGGCACCGGTCTGGTCGAGCGCATCGACTGGTGGCAGCTCGTCGCCAAGGGCTACGGCCTGTGCGATCCGGAAGCCTCCGGGTCGTTGCGCGAGCGCCCGGCGTTCCGGGCGATGGCGACGCTCGTCCGCGAGCTCGCCGGCACGACCTGCCACGGCGCCCTGCCCGCCGCCGATCTGCCGGGCGCCGCCCGCGCCCTGCGCTTCACGCGCGACGACCGCGAGATCGTCGTCGCCTGGTCGACCGCCGGCGCCCTCGACTGGAACCCTGCGGCCGCCCCCAGTCGCGTCGTCGGCCGGGACGGCGGGGAGCTGCCGCTCTCCTCCGGCTCGGTTCGCCTGCTGCCGTCCCCCTGCTATCTCGTCCGCGCGCTCGGCTAACGCGCAACCCCCACCATCGTCGGCGCTCCTCCCCCGACGAAAGTGAGGGGTATCGGCGCCGCGCGAGGGAGAAGATGGACCGGTGAAGCCGGTTCGCGGTACCGTCCCGGGTCGAGCGCCCGTGAGTTCCCCGCCCGACCTGTCGCCCGACCCCCGCGCCGCGGAGAAACTCCTGCTGCTCATGCGGGTCGGGCGGATCATCGCCTCGGACCTGAAGCTCTTCGAGATGCTGCAGAAGACCGCCGACGCCATCCACGAGCTGCTCGGTTACCCGAACGTCGACCTGCCGCTGGTCGACGAGCGCGATCCCGAGACGCTGGTGATCCGCATCCGCGGCGGCTCCTACAAGGAGCGCATCCGCCACGAGGACCGCATCGCGATCGCCCGCGGCGTCATGGGAGCGGCGGTGCGCGAACGCAAGACGCAGGTCGTCAACGACGTCGCCGCCGACCCGCGCTACGTGCAGCCGCCGTCGGGGCTCGCCGTGACCTCCGAGCTCGCCGTGCCGATCCTGCATGCCGGGCGGCCGCTCGGGGTGGTCAACGTCGAGGGCGACCGGCCGTTCACCGCCGTCGACGTGCAGCTGCTCGAGCTGGTCGCCGATCATCTCGCGGTGGCGATCGAAAACACCCGCCTCTTCGCCCAGGAGCGGCGCCTGGCGGTGCTCGAAGAGCGTCAGCGGCTGGCGCGCGACCTCCACGACTCGGTGACCCAGCTGCTGTTCAGCTCGACGCTCCTCGCCGAGTCGCTCCCCGGCCTCCTGCGCAAGGGGGAGGGCGAGGCGGCGCCCAAGCTCGACCGCCTCATCGAGTTGAACCGCCGGGCGCTGGGCGAGATGCGCGGCCTGCTGCGCGAGCTCGCCCCCGGCGGCTCGGGCGCCGACTTCTCGAGCCGCGAGCTCCCGCCGCCGGCGATGGTCATGCTGCATCGCCACGGGCTGGTCGAGGCGCTGCGCACCGAGCTCGCCACGGTCGCCGCGCAAGGGCTCGGCACCCATCTCGAAGCTTCGACCTACGAGCGCCAGTCGCGCGAACGCGAGGAGATGCTGCTGCGGGTGGCGCAGGAGGCCCTCGCCAATGCCGTCAAGCACGCCGCAGCGCGCGAGGTGAGCGTGCGTGTCGCCGCGCTCGCCGGCGAGGTCGTGCTCACCGTGCAGGACGACGGCCGCGGATTCGACGCCAGGAGCGCCGTGCGCGCCGGAGCCGCCCGGTCGCGTGCCGACGGCGGCATGGGTCTGGCGTCGATGCGTGACAGGATTCGTGGTCAGTTCGGCCAGTTGATCGTCGAAAGCGCCCCCGGGCTCGGCACTACGGTCGAGGCCCGGCTCCCGCGTTGAGTTCGCTCCGGAGCCCAGTCATGTCCGACACCGCCACCCCGCCCCTGCGACTGATGCTGGTCGACGACCACGAGATCGTGCGCGAAGGTCTGCGCACCCTTCTCGAGCAGGAAGAGGACATCGAAGTGGTCGGCGAAGCCGAAGACGGCGAGTCCGGCGTGCGGATGGCCGCCGAGCGCCGTCCCGACGTCGTGCTCATGGACGTCATGATGCCGGGCATGGGAGGCATCGAGGCGACACGGCGGCTGCTCGCCCTGCCTTCCCCTCCGGCACCGCCGCGCGTGCTGATGCTCACCAGTCTCGCCGACGAGGCGGCGATCCGCGAAGCGGTCGCGGCCGGCGCGATGGGCTACCTGATGAAGGACGTCTCGCGCCTCGAGCTGGTGCGCGCCGTGCGCGACGCCGCCCGCGACCGGCCGACGCTCCATCCCGAGGCGCAGCGCATCCTGATGAAGCGCCCCGAAAAGAGCCCGCTCGACGACCTGACCCCGCGCGAGCGCTCGGTGCTCGACCTCGTCGCCGAGGGCAAGAGCAACCGCCAGATCGCCAACCGCCTCGGTCTCACCGAAGGCACGGTCAAGGGCTACGTCTCGATCCTGCTCGACAAGCTGGGCGTCCAGGACCGCACCCAGGCGGCGCTCCTGGCAGTGAGCCTCAAGAGAACGCTGCCGAAGGGGTGAAGGACCGTCCGCAGAGAGCCCTGTCCAGCTCCGCATTCTCGTAGAACTACTCCGTCGACAGTAGTCGCTCGAACTCCTCGAATCTCTCGAGCTGCTCCCAAACGAGGAGTCTCTCTCCGGTCTGGACGACTTCGAGCTCCTCGGCCCCAAACAAGAACGCGGTGGTGGACTTCCGCGCTTTCCAGCGAATAGCGGTCATCGGAACCTCGAGGGCCGGCGCTCCCCGCCGCGAGATTCTCAACGAGCCGTGCAGGAGTTCGAATCGCTTCGGAGCACGGAGAAAGAGCCAGCTGAAGTAGCCACCGCCGACTGCGATAGCCAAGACGACGAGCCATGCCGGCCGGGCCAGGGAGACGTTTCCCGAGACGGAAACCCAGGCGAGGAAGGCGACCATGGCTGGCCAGACCAAGGTCACGCCGAGCATCAGTTCGTTTGGATACTCGAACCAATCTCTCGAAGCTTCGTCGAACATAGATGTACCGGTTCCAGACTTGGGGGTCTCTCGGAGTCCCTTCTGCCGGACCCTTGCTGAGGAATCAAGTGGTGAGCGGGCTTCTGAATCGCGCATGCATGTAGTCCAGTTCCCGACGCGGGTTCGCCCGCATAGTTGGGCTCAAGTCACGATCCCCCCATCGGGCGCAGGACTTCTTGAGAATCGAGGGGCCTTGGTACACCACTTGAGCGGACATGACCAGGCCGGCTGGCACCGGAATTGGCAGCAGACCTGACCTCCGCGCTCAAGCCTTCGATGCAGAAGCCACAGGCAGAATGCCCGGTGATCCTCGACACTACTTAGACAGGAGCTTCTCATCCGAAGCGGCCTCTCTGTCTTGGGTCGAAGTCGGGAGGCTCCGGTGTCGTGGATTCGCGCCTCGCACACTTCTCGCTACCTCTTGACGAGGCGCAAGTGATTGGAAAGCTCGTAGCCTTCCCCGCCCTGCTTTCCAGAAGTCAAGTCCTCTCCGGCCCATTCCGGTGTCATCAAGTGCACGTGGTCTAGCTTTCCTCTCAGGCGAGTCAGCTTCTCGATCAGTCGCTCCAAGCCCTCGTCATCAAAGCAGATGGCAACCTCAGCTTCTCCTGCTTTTCGCGCGTCCTTGATCTCAACCGTCAGAACCATACCTAACCTCCTGTCGAATACTTCTTCTTCTCTAGTTCCCCTTTGTAACCTCGCGGGCGGTTCACATCGACATGAGGCGCTTCTCCAAAGCTGTTTGCCTCGTCAATGTGATACGACCGCCCCGTGCGCGGGTTGACGTATCCGCCCTTCCCGTTCACTGGGTCAGGACCTCGCGCCTCGAAACCCTTTTGCTGAAACATCTCGTCGATTTGACTTGCGTTCTTGCCGCGGAATGGGTTGCCAAGTCCGCTAGCGGCGTCGTCCAGCATGCGTGCCCCTAGCCGACTGGCGACGGATCGCCCTGCCATGGCAAGAGGAGCGACTAAGGCGGTTGTTCGTAGCGCATCTTGCCCGGCCGCTATCGCAACTTCACCCGCGCCGGCCCCGGAACCGACGGCGGTTCCGAGGGAATCTCCGGCCTTGAGAGCATCCGTGGCGAGAGAAGCTAGGTCAAGAGCACTTCCTATTGCGGTAGCGGCAACGATCCCGCCAACCCCTCCCGTAGAGACCGCTGACATGGTTCCCTGACGGAGATCTTGGAGTGACGCCTGTATTCCAGTCGCAATGGCAGCCGCGGTGACCATCCCATTCGGATCACTCATCAAGAGTGGGCGCCCCTGAACGTACGCATAGGCGTTCCAGCTCTGCGGAAGTCCCGGCTCTCCTCCGGCGGGGTCCGTGCTGAGGAATCGGCTCGTCAGCGGGCTTCTGTATCGCGCATGCATGTAGTCCAGGTCATCGACTGTGTTGGTGGTCGTCGACTGAAGGTCCCTTTCGTGCCCGGTGAACTTCATGACCTCGTCGTCCTGGCCGGTCGAGGTGGCCTCTCTCCCGAAGGGGAAATACGTGTGGCGGACGCCGATCTCGCCGAGGACGATGTCGGCGGTGGCGCGGATCGAGCCCAGGTGATCGAGCCCGAAGTCGCGGAAGGAGCCGCCGATTTCGAGCGAGGCCAGGAGCTTGCCCTCGCGGTAGGCGTACTGCGTGAGCGTTCTGTGCGGTCCGTTGCTGGTGGTCGACCAGGCGTTCAGGTTCCCGGTCTCGAAGTTGTCGCAGAAGATGCCGACCAGCGGGGCGCCGGAAGGACAGACGCTGAACACGAACGCCGGTGGAACGAGGCTGCCTCCGTCCGGGCGCCGCTCGTCGCGGACGAGGACCTCGTTGCCCAGGCCGCGGAAGGTCCAGTTGGAATACGTGGCTCCGGCAACGTCCTTGATCGCCCAGAGGCGCTCGTCATCGGCGGTGTAGACGTAGCTCCAGCCCTCGGCGCCGTTGCCCCAGTGGGCGAGGCGGTTGAAGAGGTCCCAGGTGTAGGTGGCGGTGGTCGTCGGGTCGGACCAGCTAGTGAGGTTGCCCCCGGCGTCGTATTGCGCCAGGGCGACCGGCGGCGGGAGGGTGATTCGATTGCTGGTGCCGATGACCTGGAAGGTCTCCGACGGTCCACTGGTCGTGGCGACGGAAGTCATGTTGCCGTAAGCGTCGAAGCCGTAGGTCTGGGTGCGGGCGGGGGTGATCGAGCCCATCTGCGCCTCGACGAGGCGGGAGTAGCGGTCGTAGCGGAAGTGATCCGAGCCCATGGTCTTGATGTTGCCGGCGGCGTCGTAGGCGTAGGTGCCGGTGGTGAAGGGGACGGCCTCGTTGGGCGCGGTGATGGTGATCGAGTCGGGACGAGCCATGCCGTTGGCAGCCTGGGTGATCGTCTCGACCATCGAACCGGCGGAGCTGTGGGTGATGACGTTGGGCATCCCGCTCGGATGATAGGTGATCGACGAGAGCAGGAAGCCGCCACCGTTGGCCGTGATCGACTTGAGGAGTCCGGCCTCGTAGGCGCTCGTCGTGAAGGTGGCTGGAGGCCCGCCTGTGCAGCCCGGCCCGGAAACACAGGTCGGGTAGGTCTGCGTGTCGAGCCGCCCAAGCGGATTTGTGGCCTGCGACGTCTGCCAGGACTCCGAGGTCACTCCGGTGCCGGAGACCGCGGTGACGCGATTCGAAACCCGGCCTCCTCGATCCTGGTAGGTGTAGGTCTCGGTCACGTTCGCCACCGATCCCGCGGCGAATGCCGGCAGTCCGAGCTCGTTCCGGCTCAATGCTGTCTCGAGCTTCCCCTTGCGCGCGTTCGTGCCGGAGTTCGCCGTGCCGTAGGTGAACTGTTTCCAGGTCGTGCCCGTCTCTGTGCCACTGTTGCAGGTATCGGAGATCGTAGGGACCCAAACCTTTGCCAGTCGCTCGAAACTGTCGAACGCATATCCGAGGCGGCGCGCCGAGGATCCGTCATCTCGGAACCGACCGTGTCCGCGCGCGTCGAAGCAGGAGTAGCTAACTGTACCCTGACCATTGGCCCCTCCCTTCTCCGGGTGCTGTTCCGAGGTCAGGAATCCCCTGTTGTCGTATGAGAAGAGACGCGTCTGACCGCAGGTCGAGCCCGACAGGTTCTGACAGACCTTGACTAGACGGCTCGCCTCGTCGAAGGAGTACTCGGAAACCTGGCCAACGGGACCGCCGGTCTCGCTGCAATCGTAGCCCTCCTCGACACGATCGAGCCTCCCCTGCCGATCGAATCGCTCCCAGCGACGTCCGCAGGTCTCCAAACCGGAGATGTTCTGGGCCAGGTTCTGCTCCGTAGCGGCCCACTGCACCCCCTCATAGGCGTAGGTGGTCGTGGAACCGTCAGGCCGGGTTACCACTCCCGGCCGCCCGAACGCGTCGTATTCGGATCAAATCGTCGCGTTGAGGGAGGTTTCGTTCGGGATCGTTCCGTCCGCGTACAGGAACCAAACGGACTCGCGCTCTTTCCAGCCCATGGCGTTGTAGCGGGTGACCTGGACAGACTTGTTCGTTGCCGCCGGCATGGTGCGACGAATGTGCCAGATTTGTCCAAAACCGGTCGTCTCCTGCCTCTCGAACGTCAGCCGATTGGAGGTGCAGTTGGCCTGCTCGGCGGCGCATCGTGCGATCTCGATGACGTTGCTCGCAGGATAGGTGTACTCGGTCTGGGCGTCTCGCGGCAAGCCACTTAGCGACATCGGCAGCGAGCGTGTCATGCGGCCGAGATCGTCGTAAGTGAATTGGGTCTCAACGCCGGCCGCGTCCCGGCTCGAAGAGGTCAATCCGGTCCTGCTGTTGATCGTGAGGTCGAGGAGTTTGTAGGTCGCTCCGTTGTACTGCGAGCTGCTGCGCACGCCACCAGAATAGGCGTGATCGAGGCGGTACTGAAGCAGAGTTCCGGAAGGGCTGGGAGCGGCACAGGTGGGCAGAGTGCCGCCGAGCGCGTAGCGCGTGCCATCGCCGCCGTAAGAGAGCTCGCTGCCGACGTTGCCTTGCGAGTCGGCGCAATAAAGCGTCAGGAGATCGTTACCGCCAGCGCCGAGACCGCCGGCCGCGTCGCTCTTGTAGATCCGGATCGACTTGAGGAAGCCGGTCGCTACAGCCCAAGTGGGAGTCGAGGTTCCCATGTCGAATTCATACTTCGTGCGTGTTGTGTCCGATACGGCCCCTCCCGTGACATCAACCTGATCGTAGGTCCCGAGGATCCAGGGCTCGTCCTTGTGGATGACGACGTAGGTCCCTGGATAGGTGTGGCGTGTCGGGTTGAAATTCGTCGTGGTCGTCTGCGAGTTCCCTGTTGCGAAGGTTCCGCTGGTCACACTCTGACGATAGTTCCCGACGCCGTCGAAGTCTGAAGAGGCCGTCTCGCCCCAGGTGCCGTTGTCGTCGTCGTAGAGCGTGCGCTGCACCTTGACCCGACGATTGGCCCTGACGCCAGATGAATCCTGCTCGTAGTTCACGTAGTGATAGCGCCTCTCGACGCAGGGGTCACCGTCGGGATCGCACTCGAGATCGATCGACGAGAGGAACCTGCCGGAAACAGGGTCATAGCGAGTGAAGGGTAGGCCGTATTCCCCGTGCTTGAATCCGCCGAGGAGGGAGTCGTGATTCAGGACCGTCCAGACGGAAAAGAAGAACTGGCTCTTGTCCTTCAACGGATTGGTCACTGTGACGGTGAGCTCCTCGGCTGGAACAGGGTCGGGATTCGAGTTTCCGCAAATGTCCTGCCAAGGCGGTGAGTTCGGCTGATAGTCGTAGGACCATTCGGCGTCTGCCACAGGCGGATCCGTCACAACGGTGTCGCGAAACGTTCGCTTCGCGATCCGAAGCATCGCGAGGACTCCGTCGGGCTGTCCAGGTGCGCATGGATCCGGCTCGTTGACCGGGAGCTCGAATGTCGTGTAGTCGTAAAGGACCTTCCCGCCGGTCGGATAGGTGAGCTCCTGCAGCACGGACTGGCGACAGGTCGGGGAGGAGTTCGCATCGTTGAAATGAACCAACGTCCACGCTCCACCCAGAGGGGGCGCGACCGAGGCCAAGACAGGAGCGCTCAGATCGCCGCCGCTGTTCTGGTGGCAGTCGCGATGAATCGTCGTCGATGAGCTGCCGGCGCCGCCCAGGTAGGAGATGTTCCAGCGACCGCGGGTCCCGTCAAAGGCCTCGAGATCGACGTAGTCGATCATCGGCTTCAAGGAGGCGTCGTATTGCAGGTTGATGAACTTCACCGTGTGCGAACGACCCAGGCTGTCGGTGATCGTCCAGGTCAGGGGAACCGAGTAGTCGAAATGGACCCAATTAGCAGCTGCCGCGGCAGGTGATGGATATCGGTCGCGAATCTCGTAGAGCAGGTACTCGTTCGTGCTCCCGACCCGGAGATATGTCTGGATCGTCCCGTCAGGGAACTCGATGATCTTCTGCGAGAGATCCGCGCTGTGCTTGAGCCGAAGATAGGTCGAGTCGCGAGTGTATTCGATCAGGTTTGCCGCAGTGTCTCCATCCGC
>CAZQTL010000176.1:0-2932 GCA_964595975.1 uncultured Thermoanaerobaculia bacterium
GGTCGGGAGCGGCCGCACCGCAGTCACGCGTTCCATATCAGCCCTCTTTGCTCGGCAGGGGGCAGAACGACGCCTTTATGCGACGCGGCGAACGTGCGCGATCTCGTCGGGGGCGACCGCGCGGAGATCTTCGGCGGGCACGGTGACGACGGCGATCGTCTCGCCGGCGAGCGTGGCGAACTCGACCTCGAAGCCGGCGCCTCCGGCATGCGCAAGGACGATCGTTCCGACGTCTCCGGCTTCGAGTCTCGCTTCCGGGAGGTCTCGTCGCAGCACGACCGTTTCGAACTCTGCAAGAGCGGCGCTCATTCGCGCTCCGGGTCCCGAAGCAGGAAGCGATCGATCGCCTCCACCATTGGCGGCAGGTCGGTCTTGACGATTTCCCAGACGATGTCGAAGTCGACCCGGTCGTAGCCGTGGATGACGCGATTCCGCAGCCCGACCATTTCGGCCCAGGGAAGATCCGGTAGAGCTGCGCGAATTTCAGGCGTTGCGCGCGCCGCAGCTTCTCCGACGATCTCGAGAAGTCGCACGATCGACAAGTTCAGCTGGCGGTCGAAGTCGAGGTCGGCTCGACTCCGCCCCTGGAGCATCGCGACAGCTTCCCGCCCATGGTCGAGCATGTGGCGCAGGCGTATCCGGTCGTCATGCCGCGTCATAGATGGTCTCGGCCTCAGCCAGCACGTCTTCGCGGAAGTAACGCGACAGGAAGCCTTCGGTGTTGAGGTCGACCGTGCGGCGGAGAATCTTCGAGAGCTCGTCCTGAAGGGAGAAGAAGCGCAAACCCATCTTCGTCCCGGGTTCGAACTCGACCAGCACGTCGACGTCACTTGCTGGAGAAAAATCGTCGCGCAGAACGGAACCGAATAGGGCGAGTTTGCGGACGCGATGCCGGCGACAGAAATCGGCGATCTGGTCGCGCGGGATCTCGATCGCTGGCCGCGTCGGTACGTTCATGGCCACTCCTTCCCTTGTTCTCTCAAGCAGATTCTACCGCCTTCGCGCAGGTACGGCGGCGAAAGGGCCTGTCGGCGAATCCGCCGAGGTACGCCGGGGACACATACCCGCCCTACGGCGGTTTCCCGTCGGCTGGGGCGCTCGCTGGGGGCGGTCACATGTCCCCAGCTGCGGGGCGCGGCGGGGCGCTATATGTCCCCGGCTGCGATGCGCTTGCAGTGTCGGGTTTCCCGCGCCGATCCCGATCCAACTCTCAGACAGGACCTTCGGCCGCGCGCTCGGCGGCGGAGAGAGACCGGGAGGCAGGTTGGCGAACCTTCGGACGGCGGATTCTCGATTCTCGTGGCGGGTGGCCTCACGGCTCGCGACCCTCGTCGCCTGCGCGACGACCCTCGCCGGCCTGGTGAACGAGGCCAGCACCGGGGCCGCGGAGGCGGCGGCGCTGCCTTCGGTCGGGCTCTCGTCGGTGCGGGCGCAGCGGTTCGCGCGGGCGGATCTGCCGAACGCGAACGCTGCCGGTGCGGATGCCTTCGGCTTTGCCTTCGCATCGGCCGATTTCAACGGCGACGGCGTCGACGATCTCGCGACCGGCGTTCCGGATAGCCGCGGGCCGGCGCCGTTCGTCAACGCTTGCGGCCAGGTGGTGGTGCGCTACGGCGTGCGTGGGCGCGGGTTGGATCGGGTCTCGCCGCCGACCGTCCTGGGGCAGTTCACCACCGGCGGCGCCGAGGCCGAAGACCGCTTCGGCCGGGCCCTCGCCGCCTGCGATTTCAACGGCGACGGCTTTCCCGACCTCGCGGTCGGGGTGCCCGACGAGGACCGCCTGTTCTCGACCTTCAACTTCCCCGATGCCGGCGTCGTCTCGATCTACCTGGGATCGGCCTCCGGGCTCGCGGCCACGCCGTCGATCACGGTTGGGCAGTCGACCGCGACGGGGCTCCCCGAATCCAACATGCACTTCGGCGAGATCCTCGCCTGCGGCTACTTCGACGGCGATGCCTTCGCCGATCTCGTCGTCGGCGTGCCCGATCATGCCGTGGGAGATCTCGCGGAGGCCGGGATCCTGACCATCTACCGCGGCGCGGGGACGGCGCTCGGGCTCGCGCCGGTGCCGTATCGCCTCGATCAGGACTCGGCGGGGATCGACGATACGGCCAGCCTGCAGGATCGTTTCGGCGCCTCGCTCGCGGTCGGCGACTTCGACGCCGACGGCTTCGACGACGTCGCGACGTCGGTGCCCGGCGAGAACTTCGGTTCGTTCGCGCCCGCCGCGGTCCACATACTCTTCGGCGACGCCGGCGGTCTGGGGGCGAGCGGACGCGACCAGCTGATCGCCGGACCGAGCGAGGCCCAGGCCTCCTCCTTTGGGCGGACCCTGGCGAGCGGCGACTTCGGCGACGACGGCTTCGACGATCTGGTCATCGGTGTTCCCGAGGACGACACCCCGCTCGCGAACACCGGAGCGGTTTACGTGCTGCAGTGGACGACCGGCGTTTTCGACCTCGCGAGCGCCGAACGCCTGACCGCAGAGGAGATCTTCGGCGGCAGCGCGAGCCTGCCGGGCGAATACTTCGGCGATGCGCTGGCGGTGGGCGACTTCAACGGCGATCGCCTCGACGATCTGGCGATCGGCGTTCCGGACGAGGCCGTGGTGGGGCTCCGGGAGGGCGCCGTCATCGTGCTGCTGGGCGAAGAGGGCTTCGGCATCTACGCCGGCGAGTCGCCCGCCCGCGAGCTCGAACATGGGCAGGAGGAGCTCCCCAAGGGCGACGACCTCCAGAACGTACGCTGGGGCCGGGCCCTCACGACCGGCGACTTCGACGGCGACGGCCTCGCCGATCTCGTAGTGGGAGCGCCGAGCGAGGACGACGGCGCGGTCCTCGCCGTCGGCAGCGTGACGGCGCTCTACAGCGCGCTCTTCGCCGACGGCTTCGGCAACGCGACGCTCGCCCCCAGCTACTGGTCGGCGACGATA
>CAZQTL010000176.1:3032-8600 GCA_964595975.1 uncultured Thermoanaerobaculia bacterium
GCAGCGCGCTACGGCGCCGACGCCGACCAGAAGGTGAGGTCGCCGGAGGCGAAGCCGTCACTGCAGAGGGAGCCATAGAGCACGGTCTCGACGCCCGAGTCGCTGACTCCCGCAAGATCGCGGAAGGGGGCGCCGAGGACGAGATCGGCGTGCCCGTCGGCGTCGAAGTCGCCGGCGGCCAAGGTCGCTCCGAACTGGGCGCCGGGCTGCTCGCCGGGAGGGATGCCGTTTCCGCCCGGGTACTGCAGGCGATAGCGCGAGAAGGAACGGTTCGCTTCGCTCAGGAAGACGACCGCGGCGCCGGCAGCCGATCCGCGCACGGTGTCGCCGGGGATGCCGACCGCGAGATCGCGCTTGCCGTCGCGGTCGAAGTCCGCCATCGCCAGCGAAGACCCGAACCGCGAATCGCCCAGGGGACCCGCGTCGAGCAACGAGTTCTTCGAGCGCCGCACGGTCTGCCCGTAGTCGAAGCCGGAGGCGGCTCCGAAGAGGACGGTGACCTCTCCGGCGTCGGCGAACTGGTTCGACGCCCCGAGGTCTTCGTAGGGCGCGCCGATCGCGAGCTCGGCGAAGCCGTCCCAGTTGGTGTCACCGCTGGCGAGCGCCCAGCCGAACTGGTCGCCGCTCTCGCCGCCGCTTCCGCCGAGGTCGCCCTGTCCGAGGTAGAGCGCCGAGGCGAAGAGCAGGCTGTTGGGGCTGCCGAAGAGCACCATCACCGCGCCCTCGCCGTCCTCCCCCGGGGCGCCGATCGCCAGGTCGTCGTAGGGCTCGAAGCAGTGGTTCATGAAGCACCAGCGGTCGCCGTTGAAGTTGCCGGCGGTGAGCGCGGCGCCGAAGTGGTCCGGCTGCTCGCAGGTGTCCGGTAGCTGCGGGTCACTCTGGTGAATGAGAAAGGCGTCGGCGGTCGAGAGCCCGGTCGGACCGCCGTGCAGCACGACCACGCCGCCGCAGCCGTCGTTGAGGTTGTTCTGCGGCGCGCCGATGGCGAGATCGTCATAGGAGTCGGCGTTGAAGTTGCCCACCGCGAGTGCGGCGCCGAAGACGTCGTAGTCGCCGGGAACGACCGGGACACCGCCCTCGCCGGGGCGAAACAGCTGCTGCGCCGCGAGCTCGATGCCACCCGGGAGTCCGCGATGGATGACGACGAAGCTGCCGTCGGTGAAATCGCCCGGGGAGGGCACGCCGACGGCGAGATCGTCGCGGCCGTCGCCGTCGAAGTCGCCGGCGGCCAGGGCGGAGCCATAGAAGTCCGACGAGTGCGCCGAGGCCACGCCGCCGGAGGCGAAGAGGGAGAGGAGGGTCGTCGCGCTGCCCAGCCCCTGCCCGGGCACGCCCCAACGCACGATGACCGCACCGGCGTTGCTGACCAGGCTGTCTTCCGGTCCGTCGTCGTTGGGCATCCCCGTCGCGAGGTCCGCCGCGCCATCGCCATTGAAGTCGCCGGTCGCCATCGCCGTCGCGAACCCATCGCCGTTCGAAGGGAGTCGGCCGTCGATCGCCTCGTTCGCGAACCACCGGCTGCCGACGGAGGAGAGGCTCCCGGCGTCGGGCAGCGCCCGCAGGACGGTCGCCGGTCCGGCGACGGCGCCCAAGGCCACGACGAGGAGGATCCGGGCCCCGGCGGGGGCGGCGGGCCGCGAGGCGAGGAGGGCGGCAAGGAAATCGAACGGCGAGCGTCGCTGGAGGTTCGGGCTCATGATGACTACGCGCCGGACCGGGCGTCGACGGCTCATGCCGGCAAAGGCTCGTCTTCCGCCAACCGCTCCTGTCGCCCTCGGCCGGCGCTTGTCGTTCTTGCCAGCATGAGACTTCTTCCGGGCACGCTTCTCGGCTGGGCCTGTCTGGCCGCCTTCTCCACTCCCATCACCCTGCGCGCGGCGGACGGCGATCTCGATACGTCCTTCAGCGGCGGCACGCGGACCGTCCTCTGGGGGGGCGACGACGCGACGGCGACGGCGCTCGAGGTGCTCGCCGACGGCGATCTGCTGGTCGCCGGCACGGTGGCGGACCCGCCGCGCTGGGGGGTGAGGAAGATCTGGGAGAGCGGCGCGATCGACATCGGCTGGGCGGTCAGCTCGCCGGCGTTCGACTTCGAGGGCGAGGCGATGACGATCCCGGGCGACGTCTACGACCTCTGGCGGGACCCCGCCGACGTCTCCGAGCGCACGATGCTCCTGGGGACGGTCGAGGTCAGCACCGATGACTTCCGCCCGGCGTTTGCGCGCCTGACGTCGACCGGCGCGCTCGACCCGGCGTTCGACGGCAACGGCCTGAAGATCGCCACCGCGGCGCCGGCGGGCTGGACGGATCTCCTCGTCCTCGACGGCCAGTTCCTGCCCGACGGCAGTTCGGTTTTCGTCGGATCGTGCCTGCACTGCCCGACGGCCGACGTCCGCCGGGCGTTCGTCGCGAAGTTCCTGGCCTCTGGAGCTCCCGACACGGGGTTCTCAGGCGACGGCTGGTTCGCCCTCAGCGAGGGGCTCGAGGACAACAACTCGGCGAACGCCGTCACGGTCGATGCGCAAGGGCGGATCGTCGTCGCCTGCCGGGTCAGCAGCTTCGGCTTCAGCGCCTACTTCGTCGCCCGGCTGACCTCCTCCGCCGCCTTCGACGGCTCGTTTGGCGGCGGCGACGGCATGACCGACTCCCAGGTCGTCGGCTCCCTGCCGCTGGTGACGGACATCACGACCGATCCGTCGAGCGGCCGGATCGCCGTCGCCTTCCGCCTGAACGCCGCCTTTCCGCTCGAGGGCGCGGTGGAGGTGCTCACCGCGGCGGGGCTCGCCGACACAACCTTCTCGGGCGACGGGCACATCGACCTCGACCTCGAGGAGGGCTCGAGCATCGACGCGGTGGCGTTCCAGAGCGACGGCAAGCTCCTCGCGGTAGGCGAGATCGACGCCAACGGCACGCAGGCGGGCGGCTTCCTCCTCGCCCGCATGACGAAGAGCGGCGCGCTCGACGCTACCTTCGACGGCAACGGGGTGAAGCGCGTCGAGTTCGACGCCGCCGCGAATGTCGTCGATGCCCCGCTTGCCGTCACCACCTGGGGCGGCCGCCTCGTCGCCGCCGGCTTCGCCGGTGCGGGCGGCGGCGACGCGCAGGCGTTCGCCCTCCTGCGTACCGCGAACAGCTCGATCTTCGCCGACGGCTTCGAGCGCGGCTCGGTTACGGGGTGGGCGGGGTACTGACTGCCGCAGGAAGTCGGCATAGAGTGCGGCCGGATCCGTTCCAGCTTCCGGGAGGAGTGCCATGTTGCCGCCGCGTCTTCGCGTTTGCGCGCCAGGATTCACGGTTCTCGCTCTCCTCCTCGCAGGCGGTCTGACTGCGAGCCGGGCGGAGGGTCAGGCGGTTTCGACGGGCGACCTCGACGGGCTGTCGGCCGTTCCGCCGACGCCCTCGGCCGGCACCGGCACGGCCGACGTGACGGTCGACGGCGACCAGCTCACGGTCGACCTCTCGTTCTCCGGCCTGACCGGCAACAGCATCGCCTCCCACCTCCACTGCTGCACGGCAGCAGGCACGAACGTCGGCGTCGCGATCCTCTTCCCGGGCTTCCCCACCGGCGTCACCTCCGGGACCTACTCCCACACCTTCGACCTCGCGAGTGCCGCGACCTACGTGGCGGCGTTCGTCACCGCGAACGGCGGCACCGCTCTGGGGGCGAAGGCGGCGCTGCTCGACGGCATGGCCAGGAAGCATTCGTACACCTGCGTGCACACGGTGGACTACGCCGGCGGCGAGATCCGCACCCAACTGGCGTTTGCCTCGTTCGCCGACGGCTTCGAGAGCGCCGACCTCTTCGATTGGAGCGCCGCGGTGCCGTAGAGGCTGGCAATCGCGGAGAGGGCGCGGAGAGGGCACTCTCTCGCGCAAGACTCCGGACCGCCGCAACGCCCGGGAGGCCCCGCCGAGCCGCGCGATCGAGAGACGGAGCGCCCCTACTTCACGATGACACCCTTGTAGCAGGTCGCGCCGTTGTCCCAGGTGCCGTCGGGGCAGCTGCCCCAGCAGACGGGGCCGGCGCCGGAAAGGCCGGGGGGGCACTTCGCGTAGCAGAGGCCGGCGTCCGAGTCGAGGCCGGCGGGGCAGATCATCGGCGAGCCGGCGCCGCGGGTGTAGGTGTCCTTCGGGAAGATGTCGACGTCGATGCGGCAGGTGCAGCCGTCGTTGTGGAAACCCGCCGGGCAGGTCGAGCAGCCCTTCGCGAGCGTGAGGCCGCACTTGTCGTAGACCGGGCAGGCGGAGTTGTCGGCACCGACGATCTGCACGTCCCGGCGACAGAAGGCGCCGTCGTCGTTGTAACCCGCCGGGCACTGCTTCCAGCAGACCGGGCCGGCGCCCGAGTAGCCGGGATTGCAGTTCGGGTAGCACAGCGCGCCGTTCCTTTCCTCGCCCGGCTGGCACTCGCTCGGAATCGTGCCGGCGCCGCGCGTCTCCGACGGCTTCCCTTCGATGTGCAGGTCGCGGTTCGCGCACAGCAGACCGTCGTCGCGGAAGTTCGGCGGGCACTCGGGTGGCGGCGCCGGCCGCGGCAGACCGTGCAGGAGGGCGAAGCGGTCCTCGAACGCCCACAGACTGTGGATCTCGCCGGCGCTCTGCTCGAGCGTCTCGAGCATCGCGCGGTCGCCCACGCCGGGAGTCTGGGCGAGGTCGAGGAGCGCATTGGTGACCAGGTTCTCCACCCAGAACCGGTGGTCGGCGCCGAGCGTGCTCGGGAAGCGCCGGCCCGGTGCGCGCCGGGCGAGCGCCCAGTACTCGGCGAAGCCCTCGTTGAAGGCGTAGTGGACGTTCGAGATCTCCGAACCGGCGTGCTTCCTGCCGTAGGCCCAGCGGAAGTTGTCGAGGTCCCAGTGCGACTGCGAGCCGTCGGCGACGTGTCTCACCGAGTGCCCGAACTCGTGGAAGATCGTGTCCTCGCGGCCCCAGCGGCCCGGCTGCTCGGTGAGGAAGTCGGTCTCGACACAGAGGTAGTCGTAGAAGGTGTGCGCGCCGCCGACGACCACCCCGCCCCAGCGCTTGATGCGCAGCCGCCCCGCCGGCGGCGAGGCGCCGCGCACGGCGTGGTAGTCGCGCAAGGCATCGGCGCCGATGCGCCAGAGCTCGCAGTCGGCGCTGTCGAGGACGATCGGGTCGAACGCCAGGTCGAGGCCGTTGGTGCCGACGACAAGGGCGACGCGGTCGACGCTTTCCGAGCGCGGCTCGTGGATGTCGTCCATCACCTGGAGGGGCGTGGACGGCGCTCCGCCGGGAGCGACGATCGCGCCGTCGTACCAGACGGTGAGTCGCACGGCGTCGCCGGCCGCGAGGCCGAAGAGCGTGAAGTCGCCCGCGGCGTCCGTCGTCACCGACTGGTCGGCGACGCTGACCTGCAGCCCCTCGAGCGGGAAGTCGCGCGCCCCCGCGGGGTCCGGCGAACGACAGATCACCCGGCCGTGGGTGCGCACGGCGATCGTCGAGAGGGCGCCGATCGACGCCCCGCCGGAGCCCGCCGTCGACTCCGGCGGCTCGCTGCCCGCCACGGTGGCGCGCGCCCGCGCCTCCGCGGCGGCGGCCTCTGCTGCCGCC
>CAZQTL010000177.1:0-8547 GCA_964595975.1 uncultured Thermoanaerobaculia bacterium
ACGTAGTGAAAGTGGTGCTGAACGCCCGGCAAGATGCGATGTATTTCAGCCGTGCACCGATCCCCTACGCTCGTGATGCTTTCGCCATCAGCCGCGACACGCTGCCCGCCGGCCTGCCGGTTTACCGGCATATCGGCATTTACGCCTATCGCGCCGGTTTTCTGCGCCGGTATGGGGAACTCGCGGCCTCACCCCTGGAACGCTGCGAATCCCTCGAACAGCTGCGAGTCATTTGGCACGGCTATCCAATCCAGGTGGTGAACGTCGATCTCGAGCACTCCGAGAAGCTCGGCACGCTCGAGGAAATCGCCGACGAGGAGGCCGCCCTGCTCGTCGCGGCGCGGCGGGTGGCGGTCGCCAACGGCGACGACCCGCTGCTGCGCGCCCGCCTGGCGAGCGCCGGCGCAAAACAGCTCACCTTCGGCCGTGGCGCCGCCTGCGACCTCGTCGTTGCCGGCAGGACGGTCGAGGCCGGCGGTTCGGCGACGATCCTGCTGCGCTCCCGCGGGCGCTCGTTCGCCGCCCTGGGTGGCTCGCCGCGCGAAGTCCGCGTGCCGACGAACCTGCTCGGCGATACCGCGGCGATGAACGTCGCGGCGGCCTTCGCCGGCGCGCTCGCCCTGCTCGACCGCGCCGCCTCTCCCGAGGAGCTCTCGCGGCTGACGGCGGCGCTCGCCGCCGTCGAGGCGGTGCCCGGGCGGCTGCGGCCGCTCGCTGCCGGCGGCGTCTTCGTGCTCGACGACACGTACAACTCGAATCCCCGCTCCGTCCGCGCCGCCCTCGCCGCGGCGCGCGAAGTCGCGGAGCGGCGTGACGCGCGCCTGGTGGTCGCGCTGGGCGACATGCTCGAGCTCGGCGCGGTCTCTCCGTCCGAGCACCTGGCGATGGTCGAAGCCGCCGACCGCTGTGGCGCCGACCAGCTGATCCTCGTCGGCGCGGAGACCGCGAGCGCCGTCGCGGCGCGGCCGAAGGAGCTGCGCACGCCGAGCCTGCTGTTCCCCGATTCGGCGGCGGCTGCCGCCGCGGTCGCCGGCGCCGTCCGCCCCGGCGACCTCCTGCTGGTCAAGGGCTCGCGGGGCATGCGCATGGAGCGCCTCATCGCAGCCCTCGCGGGGAACCCGCCGGCGGATGCGCTTCCCCCGCAGTAGCCGATAGAGTTGGCGCGAACGTCGGAAATCGGCAGGGGGGACAGACGGAGATGAGCTGGAGCGAAAGGCCGCTGGTCGGCATCCTCATGGGCAGCAAGAACGACTATTCGGTGATGTCCGAGGCGGTGAAGGTCTGCCAGGAGCTCGGAATTCCGTGCGAAGCGCGCGTCCTCTCGGCCCACCGCACGCCGGACGAGGCGCTCGACTACGCCGCCGGCGCCGCGGCGCGCGGCACCAAGGCGCTCATCGCCGGCGCCGGCGGAGCGGCGCACCTCGCCGGCGTTCTGGCGGCCAAGTCCCTGTTGCCGGTGCTCGCCGTGCCGATCGACTCGTCGCCGCTCCTGGGCCTCGACGCTCTCCTCGCCATGGTCCAGATGCCCAAGGGCATCCCGGTCGCCACTTTCGCCGTCGGCAAGGCCGGAGCCGCGAACGCGGCTCTGTTCGCCGCCGAGATCCTGGCGCTTCAGGACCCGGAGCTCCTCGCCCGGCTGGTCGCCTACCGCGAAGCGCGCCGGCAGGAGGTTCTGCAGCAGACCCTGCCCTGAGCCTTCAGAGGCCGTAGCGCTCGCGCAGGATCCGCCGGTGATGCAGCTCGTGGCCGACGAGGATGAAGGCGATCCCGCGCACCGAGACCGGGACCCCGCTCGCCTCGCCGCGACGTTCCCAGTCTCCGGCCGTGAACGAGCGGAAGAGGTGGAGCGAGGCGGTGCGCACGGCATTGAAATCGGCCAGCAGCTCGGGCCAAGGCCGGCTGGCGGCATGGCTCTCCGGCACCCACAGGTCCTGGTCGAAGCCCGGCAGCGGCGTCCGGTCGCCACGCCCGAAGCGCAACGCGCGGTAGGCGAAGACGCGCTCGCCGTCGGCGATGTGCGCCAGCACCTCCCGCACGGTCCACTTGCCCGGGCCATAGGAAGCGTCGGCGCGCTCCTCCGGAATCGCGCCGTAGACGGCGGCGGCCGCCGCCGATTCCCGCTCCAGCGTCTCCCGGATGTCGCCTGCAGGCACGGCCGTCACGTAGCCGGCGTGGAAGTCCCCGTATTCCCCGGCTCCGGGCCGGGCTGCGAAGTCGATGGTCATCGTTCCCCCTCCTCCGAAGGCAGCAGAATATCGCCGTTCCGCCCGTGCCCGGCGGCTCCTGCCTGCGGATACAATGCCCTCCGGTACAGCCTGCGAGGAGAGAAGATCGAGTGTCCGGCGCGGAAGAGAGAACTCCGGTCGACGCCAATGCGGTGAGGTACAACCTCGCCGTCCAGCGCAGCCGACTCGGCGTGATGCTGGTGATGGCCGGCGTCGTCGTGGTCGCCTGGCTCACCGGAGTTCTCGAATTCGACCTCGTCGGCGGAAGCATCGCCTGCGCGCTCGGCCTCTCTTCGGTGCCGATCTTCATGTTCCTGCAGCGGCGGGCCCGGAGCGCCGAGACCCAGCGGCGCCTCAACGTCGCCTGGATGGTCGGCGACATCGTGCTCACCTGCTGGACGATCTACCTGATCCGCGACTCCTCGCCGCTCTGGCTGATCTGGTTCCTCACCAACACGACCGCTGCGGCCTTCGTCGCCGGTCGCCGCGCCGCGCTCGGCGTGATGGCCGGGAGCTGCGCCGCTTACCTCCTGCTGCTCGTCGGCATGGGCAAGATCACCGGGCTGGACCACGAGCTCGCGCTCGCCGTCGGCCGGCTGACGCTGCTGTTCGGCGGCACCTACTTCATGGTCGCCGGCATCGCCAGCCTGCGCGAGCGCCGGATGCAGATCGCCGCGCTCAACGAGGAGAACAGCGCCCGCCTCGCTGAGCTCTCGCGCCTCACCGGCGAGCTCGACCGCCGCAGCCGGGAGCTCGCACAGGCCAACGTCCGCATCCTCGAAGCCAACCGCGCCAAGAGCCAGTTCCTGGCCAACATGAGCCACGAGCTGCGCACACCGCTCAACTCCATCATCGGCTTCTCGGAGATCCTCTCCGACAAGCTCGACGACCGGATCGAGCCGCGGTTCGTCCGCTTCCTGCACAACATCCTCTCCTCGGGACGCCACCTCCTGGGCCTGATCAACGACATTCTCGACCTGTCGAAGATCGAGGCCGGCAAGATGGACCTGGTCTTCGAGCCGGTCTCGATCCACGACATCGTCCACGGCGTCGAGAGCGTCATGCACGGCATCGCGTCGCGGCGCCGCATCCACCTCGCGATGGAGATCGAGCCCGGTCTGCCGGTGATCGTCGCCGACCCGCCGCGGATCAAGCAGGTGCTCTACAACCTGCTTTCGAACGCGGTCAAGTTCTCGCGCGACGGCAGCGAGGTGACGCTCAGGGTGCGCGCTGCCGCTCCCGCCGAGTCCGGGCTGCACGGCCGCGGGCTGATCATCGAGGTGATCGACCGCGGGATCGGCATCCGCAGCGACGACCAGCAGCTGATCTTCGAGGAGTTCCGCCAGGTGGACGGCGGCAGCACGCGCAACATGGGAGGCACGGGCCTGGGTCTCGCCCTGGTGAAGCGCTTCGTGGAGATGCACGGCGGGCGGGTCGAGGTCGAATCGGAACCGGATCACGGGAGCCTCTTCCGCGTCGTCCTGCCGGTCGACGCCTCCGCCGCGACCAACCGCCGCGAATCGGGTGAGCCGATCTCGTTCAACTTCACCCGCGCCGAAGTGCGCGAGGCCTTCCTCGAGTCTCCCCGCACGGTGCTGATCGCGGAGGACGACGACGTCTTCTTCCGCGGCCTCGCCGGCGACCTCGAGGCGGCCGGCTATCGCGTGGTCCGGGCGCGCAACGGCGACGAGGTCGTCGCGCTGGCGATCGCCGAGAGCCCGGTGGCGATCTCCCTCGACCTCGTGCTCCCCGGGCGCGACGGCTGGGAGGTGCTGAAGGAGCTCAAGTCCGACTCCCGCACGGCCGGCGTGCCGGTCATCATCGTCAGCCTGATCGAGAACCACGAGCTCGGCTTCGCCCTCGGCGCCGACGACTACTTCCAGAAGCCGCTCGACCGCGAGCGCTTCCTGCTGCGCCTGCGCGAGCTCACGCCGGAGAGCAGCGGCTTCGAGCGCTCGGCCGTGCTGGTCATCGACGACGACCCGCAGGTGCACGACTACCTCGACGTCGAGCTCTCCGAGGCCGGCTACCGCGTGCATTCCGCGAGTGGCGGCCGTGAGGGAATCGAGCTCGCCGTCAGCCTCCGTCCGAGCGTCATCGTTCTCGACCTGATCATGGACGGCATCGACGGATTCCAGACGGCCGCCGAGCTGGCGCGCGATCCGGCGACGGCGCAGATTCCGATCCTGGTGTTCACCTCGCGCGACATGAGCGGCGAGGATCGCAAGGAGCTCGCCGGCCTGACGGCCGCGCTGCTCTCCAAGGCCCCCGACGACCGCCGGCGGATGGTCGCCACGATTCGCGAACTGGAGGCGCGCCGCAGGGCGCGGACAGCGAGACATGAGCGGACAACTCATCTGGGTGATTGAGGACAACGACCAGAACTTCGAGCTCGTCGACTACCTCCTCGGCGAGGTCGGCTATGCCGTGGCGCGCGGACGCGACGCCGCGGACCTCGCCCCGCTCCTCGCCGGCCCCTCCCCCGCCCTCGTCCTGCTCGACATGAACCTGCCCTCCGGCTCGGGCCTCGAGCTCCTCGGGCGCCTGCGGGCGGACGAACGCTCGCGGCGCGTCCCGGTCGTCGCCCTCACCGCGCACGCGATGCGCGGCGATCGCGAGCGTTTCCTCGCCGCAGGCTGCGACGGCTACATCTCCAAACCCATCGAATCGGGCGCCTTCCTCGCCGCCGTCGCCTCCTTCCTCGGCCCCCGTTCCCAGGGCGAGGGCGTCGAGCGATAATGCCGCCGGTGAACCCTCCGCCCGGCAAGGCGCCGCGCATCCTGGCCGTCGACGATCAGCCCGAGAACCTCGAGCTGCTGGCGGCGATCCTCTCCGACGAAGGATTCGACGTCGGCTTCGCCAGCGACGGCCTGGCGGCTCTCGAGGCGGTCGCCGCGCATCCGCCGCAGGCGATCCTGCTCGACATCATGATGCCGCGGCTCGACGGCTTCGAGGTCTGCCGGCGGATCAAGGCGTCGCGCCCGACCTGCTTCATCCCGGTGGTCATGCTGACCGCGCTGTCCGACGTCGAGAGCAAGATCCGCGGGTTCGAGACCGGCGCCGACGACTTCCTCAACAAGCCGTTCCACCGCATCGAGCTGCTCACCCGGCTGCGCTCGCTGCTCAGGATCCGCGGCCTGCGCGACGAGCTCGACTCGACCGAGGCGCTGATCTTCAGCATGGTCCACCTGCTCGAAGAGAAGGACCCTCTGACCCGGGATCACTCCCAGCGCGTGGCGGCGATCGCCGCCGACACCGGCCGCAGCCGCAAGCTCTCTCCCCGGGCGCAGTACAACCTGACGCTCGGCGCGCTGCTGCACGACATCGGCAAGCTCGGCGTTCCGGAGTCGATCCTGCTCAAGCCGGACCACGAGCGCACGCCCGAGGACCAGCGCATCTACCGCCTGCACACCTCGCTCGGCGAACGTATCCTGGCGCCCATCGACTCCCTCGCCGGCGCGATTCCTTTCGTCCGCCACCACCACGAGCGCCGCGACGGCAGCGGCTATCCCGCCGGAGTGGTCGCCGCCGAGCTCCCGCCCGAGGTCGAGCTGCTGGCAGCGGCGAACGCCTACGACATGGCGCGCTCGATCCAGCCCGCCAGCCCGGCTTCGCAGGCCGAGGCGCTGCGCCAGGAGGCGCGGGCGGGCCGCTTCGAGATGACGCTGGTCGAGGAGATCATCCGCTCCGGCGAGCGCCTGGCGGCGGCGGGCGTGCTGCCGACGATCGAGGACCTGTTGCCGGCGCCCGAGATCGATCCCGGCGGACGGATTCTGGTCGCCGACGACAACTCGACCAACCGCCAGCTCTACCGCGAGCTCCTGCAGGGGGCGGGCTACGAGGTCGAGACCGCCAACGGCGGCGAAGCGGCCCTCGCCGCCTATCGCAGGACCAAGCCCGACCTGATGATCCTCGACATCCGGATGCCCGACATCGACGGCCAGGAGGTCTGCCGGATCATCAAGGCCGACGAGAGCGCGGCCTACCTGCCGGTGGTCCTCGTGACCGCCTACGAGGAGCGCGGACTGCGTCTGCGGGCGCTCGATTGCAATGCCGACGAGCTGCTGCTCGCGCCCGTCAACCGCCTCGAGCTGCTGGCGCGGGTGCGCTCGCTGCTGCGGCTGAAGATCTACTACCAGGACCTGGTGCGCCACGAGAGCGTGGTGCTCTCGCTGTCGGCGGCGCTTGAAGCCAAGGATCCCTACACCCGCGGACACAGCCAGCGCGTCGGCGAGCTCTCCACCCGCCTCGCCCGCGAGCTCGGCCAGGACACGGTGGTCGTGCAGCGGATGCGCACGGCCGGGCTCCTGCACGACATCGGCAAGGTGGCCATTCCGCAGAGTCTGCTCAACAAGCCGGGCCGGCTGACGAGCGAGGAGTTCGCCAAGCTCATGACCCATCCGGTCGTCGGCTGGGAGATCTGCAAGCCGTTGCGCACCGCGCAATCGGTTCTCGACTGCATCCTCTATCACCACGAGCGCTTCGACGGCTGCGGCTATCCGCACGGTCTCGCCGGCGAGAGCATCCCCTACCAGGCCCGCATGCTGGCGGTCGCCGATGCCCTCGACGCGCTGACCTCCGAACGCGCCTACCGCCGGAGCCTCTCGGTCGAAGAGGCGGTCGCGCTGCTCGGCCACGAGACCGAGGCCGGCAAGTGGGATCCCGAGATCTTCGCCGCCCTCACCCGCCTCGCCAGCCGCGGCCAGGCCGACCCGCGGCGCCTGGAAATCTAGACGAAGGGTGACGGCGCCCCCCGCCCGTTCGGGCGTGGGCGGCCACCGGGAAGGCGACTAGCCTCGGGCCATGGCGGCGGCGCCAGCTGTGTCCGAGATGCGCGACGCGGTCGTCGAGGGCGACGCCGGGCGCGCGCGCTCTCTCGCGCTCGAGCTCGTCGCCTCGGGAGCCGAGCTCCTCGGCGCCGTCGAGCACGGCTTCGCCGCCGGTATCCGCCGGGTCGGAGAGCTCTGGGAGGACGGCGAGTACTTCCTGCCCGAGCTCGTCCAGGGGGCCGAGGCGATGAAGGCGGCGATGGCCGTGGTCCTGCCGGCGCTCGCCGCGAGGCGTGCCGGCGAGCTCCACCGCGGTCGTGTCGTCCTCGGAACGGTGCAGGGGGACCTGCACGACATCGGCAAGGGGCTGGTCGGCGTCCTGCTCGCCGCCCACGGCTTCGAAGTGCACGATCTCGGCCACGACGTCCCGGTCGAGCGCTTCCTCGCCACGGCGCGCGCGATCGACGCCGACATCATCGCCGCCTCGGCGCTCCTCACCACGACGATGCCGGAGCAACGCCGCCTGGCCGAGGCGATCGCGAGCTCCGACCTGGCGCGCAAACCGGCCCTGCTCGTCGGCGGCGCGCCGACGAGTCCGGCATGGGCGGCATCGATCGGCGCCGCCCACGCCGAGAACGCCCTGCGCGCCGTCGCCGCCGCCGAGGCGCTCCTCCGGTGAGCTTCGCGACCCGACTCGAGCGCGGTCCGGTCCTGCTGCTCGACGGCGGGATGGGATCGCTGCTCATGGCGCGCGGCCTCGCCGCCGGCTGCCCGCCCGAGCGCTGGACGCTGGAGCGCGGCGCGGAGATCGTCGCCGCCCACCGCGCTTACGTCGACGCGGGCAGCGACGCCGTGCAGACCAACACCTTCGGCGCCCATCCGCTGCGTCTCGCGGCCGGTGGCCTCGCCGGACGCGCCGCCGAGGTCGCGGCGGTGGCGACCGGGCTGGCGCGCCAGGCCGGCGCGCGCTACGTCATCGGCGACGTCGGACCGACCGGCGAGTACCTGCCGCCGGTGGGGCGCGGCGAACCGGAGGCCTTCCGCCGCGGCTTCGCCGAGCTCGGGCGGGCCTTCGCCGCCGCCGGAGTGGATGCGCTGCACGTCGAGACGATGAGCGACCTCGCGGAGGCCCGCATCGCTCTCGCAGCGCTCCGCGAGTCCGCCCCGGGGATCCCGGTCTGCGTTTCGCTCACCTTCGAACGCCGGCGGCGGGGATTCTTCACCGTCATGGGAGATCCCCTCGCGACGGCGCTGCCGGCCCTCGCCGCCGCCGGAGCTGCAGCGGTCGGGGCCAATTGCACTCTGGCGAGCGCCGATTTCTCGGCCCTCGCCGGCGCCGCGCGCGCGGCCTGCGACGGGCCCCTGCTCCTGCAGCCGAACGCCGGCCAGCCGCGCTTCGCCGAGGGTCTGGCGCTCTACGACCAGACGCCGGCGGAGTTCGCCGACGAGCTCGCCGACGCGGCCGCGGCAGGCGCCGTCGCGGGCGGGCGTCTCGCCGTCGGCGGCTGCTGCGGCACCGATCCCCGCTTCATCGCCGCGCTGGCGGCGGCGCT
>CAZQTL010000178.1:0-8524 GCA_964595975.1 uncultured Thermoanaerobaculia bacterium
ACAGCGGCCGGCACCGGGCTGGGCGCCGGCCGCCGGCGGCGCGGCGACGGGCCGGCCAGCGCGGAACATCGCGATCGCCGACTCGGCGGCCGCGAGAATCTCCGGCGGAACCCGGCCGTCGCGCGAGGCCTCGGCGAAGCGCTTGGCCTCCTCGTGCCAGCCTTTCTCCTGCTCGGCGGTGATGTCGACGACGGCGAGGCCGCGCTGGCGCATCTCGGCGATGGCGCTCCGGTCCTGCTTCGGCACTTCGACCTCGAGCTCGCGCTCGGTGGAGCGCGCCGCCGCCAGCAGCAGGTCGCGATCGCCGGCCGCGAGCTTCTCCCAGGCGCTCTTCGTCACCACGACGCCCCCGACCAGCGGCGCGAGGCCGAGACCCATCATGTTCGGGGTCTGGCGGTACCACTGCAGCGTCAGAGCGGCGATCGGCGTCGTCGGCACGACGTCGATCATCTTGGTCTGGAAACCGAGCATGATGTCGGTCGCAGCGAGCGCCACCGGCTGGAAGCCGTTCTTCTTCCACGCCTGCACGGCGCTGTCGTCGCCAGCCCAGACGAAGAGCTTCTGCTTCTTGAGGTCGTCGATCGTACGAATGGGCTGGCGCGAGAACAGGTGGATCCAGCCGCCGTGGCCCCAGTGCAGCAGGACGTAACCTTTGGCGGCGAGACGGGCCTCGAGCGCCGGCCGGAGCTCTGCGAGCACGAAATAGAGCTCGTCGTAGCTCTCGAAGTACATCGGAATCTGGAAGATATTGAAGGCGGTGTCGATCTCGGTCAGGCCGGCGACGGTGAGCGCCAGGCCCTGGAACTGCCCGGCTCGCGTCTTGCGCAGGGCATCCGACTCGTCGCCGGCGACGCCGCCGGCGTAGACGCGCAATTGCACGCGTCCCGCCGTGTCCTTCGCCCAGCGCTCGCCCATCGCGCGGATCGCCTGATCCCAGATCGAGCCCTGGGGAGCCAGGGTCGCCATCTTCAACGTCTGCGCCGCGAGCGGCGCCGCTGCCGGAAGCAGCGCCAGCAGCAGCGCGGCGACCCCGGTGCGGGCCGTCGAACGCAGCGACCGGCGGAGGAATGATTCAGTGCTGCCCATCGGGGGCCTCCTGCCCCGCCGGCGGCGGGACCTGACTTTCGGGTGTCTCGGATTCGTCCACGAAGAAGTAGTCGTCGATACGCGCGAGCAGCGTGCGCGCCCGCCCCTGAGAGATGAGATTCAACAGGCGATCGGGGGGCGAGCGGTCGGGGTCGATGGCCAGCGCCTTCTCCAGGGTCTCGCGGAACTCGCGCCGCGCCTGGCGCGCCACCGCCGAGGAGCGGGCCCAGGTGACGTAGGGGCCGGCCCGGAGGCCCCCCGAAAGCTCCAGGCTTCGTTCATAGTGCCGCTGCGCCCTCTCCGCCGAGCCGCCCATCATCCCCGGCATCGAGTCGAAGACGATCATCGCTTCGTGCAAGGCGCCGCGGTCGAATCCTTCGTCGAGGACCAGCGCGCGCTCGAAGATCGCCCGCACGGTCGGCAGCTGCGCGATGCGCTCCGGATGGTCGAGCCCCAGCGAGACCGCCGAGCCCCAGGCGACGCCCGTCCAGTAGAGCGCCTCCACCCCGGGCCTGCCGACCCGCGCGAGCGCGGCGTCGGGAACCGTATCGAGCTCTCCGCCGGCGCCGCGGAAGCCGAGATCGAGCGCCTGCCGGCAGTAGCCCAGGGCGCGCAGGTAGAGCCGTTCGGCGCGCAGGCGGAGCGCCTTCGCGCGCTCGAACGACTCCGCCTCGAGAGCTTCGGCCTCGGGCTCGAGGAATCCGCCGGCGTACCCGACGTACCCGCGGCACAGCGCGAGGCGGAGGCCCTCGTGCTGCGGTGCCTCGGCCGCCAGACTCTCCATCGTCTTGAGCGCGAAGGGCAGCGCTTCCCGCACCAGCTCCGGGTCGTCCTCGGTGCTCCAGGAAGCGCCCCCGGAAGCGAGGGCATCGCCGACCTTGGAGGCGACGAGCGTCCTGACCGAGCAGCCGTCGAGTACGACGGCGGCGAGCAGCGACAGGAGCAGGACGGCGGAACGCGACATGGAACGGTCATTCTAGACAAAAAGAAAGGGAGAGGCGTCGCCGCCTCTCCCCTTCATTCACTGCTCTGGTGCGCGAACGATCAGAAGTCGAAGCGCAGTCCGAACTGGAAGGTGCGCGGCGTGCCGAAGCCGGTCTCCTTGCCGAAGTTGACGTTGGTCGGCGTGGAGCCGGCCGCGTTGCCCCAGACCTGGTTGACCGACGGCACGAAACGGTTGGCCGCATCCGTGCAGTTGAAGCACTCGGCGAACACGCCGATGACACCCGCGGAACCGATCTGGATGTCCTTGCCGACCCGCAGGTCGAGCGAGTAGCTGTCCGGCTGGCGCTCGCCGTTGCGCTCCTGGTGCACGCCGAGGATGGTCGGACGGTCGACGTTGTTGGTGTCGCCGTTGACGTCCGAGCCCGCGGTGATCGTCCACGGCGAGCCGGTCGAGTAGCGGAAGCTGCCCGACAGGTTGATGCCCCACCAGCCGGTCTCCCACAGGGCGCTGGCGATGCCGCGCCAGGCCTGGTCGCGGTTCGACAGGCCGTAGTTCAGGTCGAGATTGTTGACGTCCTCGGCCTGGATGCCGGCGAAATTGCGCTCGTTCGAGTCGTGGTCCTTGTCCTGCGACCAGGTGATCGCGGTGTAGTACTGGAACCCACCGCTCATCCGCCGCTTGGCGAGGAGGGTGATGCCGGTGAACTGCGACTCGGCGTCGGAGACGCTGGTGGTGATGCGGCCGTAGTAGCTGTTCGGACGCGTGCTGCTGTAGCGCGGCAGGCCGTTGGCGCCGTTGGTCCCCGAGTACTGCAGGTTGATGTCCGTCAGCCGCTGCAGCTGCTTCGCCTCGGCGTAAGTGATGTCGATGCCGACCACCGTCTGCGCGGCGACCTCACGCTCGAAGCCGAGGGTCAGGCGATCGGTGTACGGGTTCTCGAAATCCGGGTCGATCGCGAAGACGCCCGGACGCGCCGGGGTGGGCACGCGGGTGAAGTCGATGCGCTCGGTGCCCGGCACGGTGAACGCCGGTCCCCAGCCCGGAGCGAGCGGATCGGTCGGCTTCTGGACCTGTCCGTTCACCGTCGGAGCGTTGATCTGGTACTGGGTGCCCTGCAGGCCGTTCGAGGTGTAGAGCTGGGCGAGGAGAATCGCCGGCGTCCGCGCCCAGAACCGGCCGACCGAGAAGCGCAGCACCGACTTCTGGTCGCCCGGCGACCAGGTGAGGCCGAGGCGGGGCGAGATCTGGTCGGTGATGTCGGCGTCCGGAACCTTGGCCGTCAGACGGAAGGAGCCGTTGGGATTGCGATCGCGCGGATTGAGGATCGGATCGTCCGGATTGTCCTGGCTCTCGAAGCGCACGCCGGCCGAGAGGGTCAGGTTCGACTTGAAGAACCACTGGTCCTGGATGAAGAGCGCCGTCTCCTTCTGACCAAAGTCGGCCGTGCCGGCCTCGTCCGCGGTGCGGCCGCCGAGGCCGCCGAACTGGTTGTAGGAGGCCCACCTGCCGGCCAGGAAGTCCGCCCGGCTGTTGAACCGGAAGACGCCGCGCCAGTTGCCCTTGAAGATCTGGTTGATCGAGGTGTCGTTGTACTCGCCGCCGAACTTGAGGATGTGGTCGCCGGTGAGCCAGGTCACGGTGTCGCTGATGCCCTTGCGCTCGGTGGTCGAAGTGATCGGCAGGAACGAAACCTCGCCGTAAGCGCCCAGACCGGAAACCTGGAAGTCGGGGAGGTTGAGGCCCTTGTCCTCGCGCGGCGTGTCCTCGGTGATGTAGTTGATGTTGACGTCGTTGAGGATGTTGTTGCCCCACTGCGAGCTCCAGCTCGCGACCCAGGCTTCGGTATCGAGACCTTCGATGCCGTTGTAGGAATCGGTGCGGGTGGTGGCGTTCGAGGTGCCGTTGACACCGGTGTAGTCGGTGAAGTTGCCGCGCAGCATCACGCGCTGCGACTGCGTCGGCTGCCAGTCGAGGCGGCCGAAGAGCACGTCGCCGTCCTGGCCGAAGACGTAGGTGTCCGCCGAGCGGAGCTCGGGATACCGCGCGAAGACGCCGGCGTCGAGCACACGCGGGTCGATCGGCACCGTCTCGCTCTTGTTCTGCTCGTCATAGGAGAGGAAGTAGAACAGCTTGTCGGTGACGATCCGGCCGCCGATCGAGCCGCCGTACTGGTCCTTCTCCTGGTCGCGCGGCTCGGTGCCGTCGGCGAAGTTCGAGATCATGCTCTGCGGCTGGTTGTAGTAGAAGGCCGAGCCGTGCAGGTTGTTGCCGCCGCTCTTGGTGACCACGTTGACGAAGCCGCCGCCCGAACGGCCGAACTCGACCGAGGCGCCGTTGGTGATGACCGAGAACTCCTTGATCGACTCCTGCGACACCGACAGCGGAGCGCGCCCTTCGGCGCCGCCGACCGTGCCGCCGAAGAAGGCGTTGTTGAAGTCGACGCCGTCGATCGTGACGTTGGTGTTGATGCCGCGCTGGCCGGAGATCGCGAGGTTGCCGCGCTCGCTGTCGAAGCGCGTCTGCGGGGTCAGCAGGACGAGGTTGCGGAAGTCGCGCGCCGCGAGAGGCATCTTCTCGATCTGCTCGGTGTTGATCGTGGTCGAGCTCGAGGTGTTGGTCACCTCGATCACCGGGATCTCGGAAGTCACGTCGATGGTCTCGACGATCGCCGAAACCTGCATGGTGAAGTCGATCGTCGGCGTCGAGGCGAGCACGAGCCGGACGTTGGCGCGGCTCGCGGTCGCGAAGCCCTCGAGCGCGGCGGTGAAGTCATAGTTGCCCGTCGGCAGGTTCAGGATGCGGTAGAAGCCCTGGGCGTCGGTCGTGACGGTCGAGACCAGCCCGGTCTCGAGGTTCGTCGACGTGACGGTGACACCCGGGAGAACCGATCCGTCCTCGGCGGTGACCGTACCGGAGACGCGCGTGGTGGTGACGTCGGTCTGGGCCCAGACCGTCGCGGCGCATGCCGCGGCCATGAGGCCCGCTGCGAGAACCCTCTGCAACCTCTTCATAACAGTCAATCTCCTTGAAGCATGGATGGGAAGCGGTCAGTCCGAACTTCTGCGAGCGCGAGAATCGTATCGGGCAAGGCGCGTTCCTGGGAAAAACCTGTGCGACGGAAGCGTGACTTCGTGGGGGAATCCTACCCGACCGGCGCGCACCTGTCAGCCGCACACGAAACTGTGCAACTTGCACCGCCAGGACCGCCGTCGCCAGGGCGGAAGTCCCGCCGGGACTGCGTCCGGAGGCTCCCGGAGCGGGCCCGGAGCGGCGATTCCGGCGCGCCGAGCCGATGTTACACTCCGCAAAAATCTTCCACAGGAGACTTGGAACATGGTCAACGCGCCGTCGCGGAGAAGTTTCGCAGCCTGGATCGTCCCCGTCCTGCTCTTGGGCTTCGCCGGAACGGGATTCGGTCAGCAATCCGACCCCCAGCCCCCGCCGTCCGCGGCCACCGACACCGCCGCCGCCCCCGACAGCGAGGAGGGCGCAGTCGTCCTCGAAGAGATCACCGTCACCGCGCAGAAGCGCGCGGAGAACGTCCAGCTCGTCCCGCTCTCGATCACCACCCTCGACACCGAGAAGTTCAACCTCCTGACGCTGGGCGGCGGAGACGTCAAGGCCCTCTCGGGACGCGTGCCGAGCCTTCTCCTCGAGTCCTCCTTCGGGCGCGCCTTCCCGCGTTTCTACATCCGCGGTCTCGGCAACACCGACTTCGATCTCAACGCCTCGCAGCCGGTGTCGATGGTCGTCGACGACATCGTCCTCGAGAATCCGGTCGTCAAGGGCATGCCGCTTTTCGACGTCGAGCGCACCGAGGTGCTGCGCGGTCCCCAGGGAACGCTCTTCGGCCGCAACACGCCGGCCGGCATCGTGAAGTTCGACACCGTCCGGCCCTCCCAGGAGCACGACGGCTTCGTCAGCGCCTCCTTCGGCACCTTCAATGCGATCGACGCCAAGGCGGCGTTCGGCGGCGCCATCACCGACACCCTGTCTGCCCGCCTTTCGCTGCTCTACCAGTCGCAGTCCGACTGGGTCGACAACGGCTTCACCGGCGAGAACAACGCCCTGGGCGGCAACCGCACCGGCGCCTTCCGCCTGCAGTTCCTCTGGGAACCGTCGGATCGCTTCAGCGCTCTCCTCAACCTGCACGCCTGGGACCTCGACGGCACGGCGCGCATCTTCCGCGCCAACATCCTCAAGCACGGCAGTGACGAGGTCGTCGACGGCTTCCGCCAGGACAGGGTTTTCCACGACGGCCAGAACGACCAGACGATCAGCGCCGAGGGCGGCGCCTTCACCCTCAATTACAAGTTCGACTTCGCCACCCTCACCGCCATCACCGGCTACGAGTCGCTCGACATGTACAGCCGCGGCGACATCGACGGCGGCTACGGCGCGGTCTTCGCTCCGCCCTCGGGCCCCGGGGTCATCCCCTTCCCGTCCGAGTCGGCCGACGGGATCCCCGACCTCGATCAGTTCACCCAGGAGATCCGCCTGGCGAGCGACACCGGCGGCGCGTGGGACTGGCTGGTCGGCTTCTTCTACTTCGACGAGAGCCTCAAGGCCGAGAGCTTCAGCTACAACACCCTCGCCGGCGGCATCCAGGACGGCTACGCCTTCCAGGTGCAGGACGCCACCTCCTGGGCGCTCTTCACCTCGATCGACTTCCGTCCCACCGATCGCTGGACGCTGAAGGGCGGCCTGCGGTACACCACGGACGACAAGGACTTCTCCGCCGAGCGGCCCGATCCGACCTTCCAGACCCCCACCGCCGGCCCGATCCAGGCCTCGACCAGCGCCGATCTCGTGACCTGGGACCTCTCCGCCAACTACAAGGCAACCGACGCGGTGAACTTCTACGGTCGCGCCGGAACGGGCTTCCGCGCTCCGTCGATCCAGGGCCGCATCCTCTTCTGCGCCGACTTCGAGGGCGGCGCGAACCCGGCGACGAATTGCGTCTCGATCGCGGACAAGGAAGAGGTGCTGTCGTTCGAAGTCGGCATGAAGAGCGAGCTGCTCGAGCGCAAGCTCCGTCTCAACCTCGCCCTCTACCAGTACACCGTCGACGGACAGCAGCTCGTCGCCGTCGGCGGCCAGTACAACACCGCGACGCTGCTCAACGCCGACAAGAGCAACGGCTACGGCTTCGAGGCGGACATCGACTGGATGCCCACCGCCAACTGGCTGATCAGCCTCGGCGGCAGCTACAACCACACCGAGATCGACGACCCGAACCTCGCCGTCGCCCCCTGCGGCGGCGGCTGCACGGTGCTCGACCCGATCGTCGGCGGCCTGGCGCGCGTCGACGGCAATCCCCTGCCGCACGCTCCGGAGTGGATCCTCAACGGCATCTTCGACTATCGTCACCCGGCCGGCGAGGGGCTCATCTCCGCCAGCATCGACTGGGCGTACCACAGCACGAAGAGCTTTTTCCTCTACGAGTCCAAAGAGTTCAACGGCGACTCGCTCGAGTTCGGCGCCCGCCTCGGTTACACCTTCGCCGATGCCCGCTACGAGCTCGCCCTGTTCGGCCGCAACCTGACCGACGAGGTGGTGGTGCAGAACGGGATCGACTTCAACAACCTGACCGGGATGACCAACGATCCCCGGACCTACGGTCTCGAGTTCGTGCTGCACTTCTAGACGTTTCTTCGGCGTTCCTCAGATCCGCGGGCGCACCACGGCGAGCGCCCGCGGATCGAGTCTCACCTCCAGCCCGCCCTCCTCCTCCCGCGGTACGGCAACGATGGCTTCGCCGTCGCCATAGAGCATCGACGCCCGGTCGAATCCGAGCCGCACCCGACGCGTGCGCAGGGTCGAAATGGCCGGATGCGACAGATGGCTCCCCGAGTAGACGCGCGGGAAGACGGCCAGCAGTCGTACCCGGGAGACACGGCGCACGATCACGACGTCGAGCAGGCCGTCGGCCGCCTCGGCCTGCGGAGCGATCTGCATGCCGCCGCCGAACCAGCGCGTGTTGGCGAGCGAGATGAACATGACCTCGCCGGCGAACCGGCCACCATCGTGGTCCAGCGTCGCCCGAAGCGGCACGAATCCCGCCAGCACCCGGATCACCGACCAGGTGTAGACCAGCGGTCCGCGCAGACGGCGGACGCGCTTCGAGTATTCGGCGCACTCGCTGTCGAAGCCGGAGCCGGCGACGCCGCAGAAGATGCCACCGCCGGCGCGCCCGAGGTCGATCCGCGCGAGCGGCGCCGCCACGGCCTGGGCCATCGCCACCGCCGGGTCGAGCGCGAAGCCGAGCTCCCTCGCCAGGTCGTTGCCGGTGCCGAGGGCGATCGGCGCGAGCGCGCAGTCGCTGCCGGCCAGTGCCCTGGCCGCCTGGGGCCAGGTGCCGTCGCCGCCGCCCACCAGGAGGCGCTCGACTCCCTCGGCGGCGGCGCGCCGCGCGCACTCGGCCAGCGCCGCTGGGCTCTCTGGCACCTCGAGCGCGATGGCGTGGCGGCGCGCGGCGGCGGCGCTCGCCGC
>CAZQTL010000179.1:0-8491 GCA_964595975.1 uncultured Thermoanaerobaculia bacterium
AGCACCTGGTTCGAGCCCAAGCTGCGCGACGGGCTGCTGGTCCACGAGATCTGAGGCGGGGCGCGCCCACCGGCTCAGCCGCGCGAAATCTCGAAGGCACTGATTCCCAGGGCCTTGCCAATGGCGCAAATGGGGCGTAACATCTAGAAGAAGGGCCGCCCGACAGGGGCGGATTCGCGAGGACTTGAGAAACGTATACTGCAATCGTGGCTGAACACCGCAAGCCGGTCTGGGCGAGCTCCATCCGTGAGGCGCAGGAGGCACCTCGGTACTTCGTGCCGGAGGCCGCGCACTACCTCGACATTCCGAGCGCGACTCTCACCTCCTGGATTCTAGGCAGGCAGTATTCTGTCTCGACAGGAACCCGAGACTTTGAGCCCCTGATTCGTCGGCCGGACCAGAAGGACTCGCGGCTCTCCTTCTCCAACCTGATCGAGGCCCACGCGCTTCGCGCGCTGCGCGCCAAGCACAATGTTCCCATGAAGCACGTGCGCTCGGCGCTTCAATTTGCGAGTGAGAAATACGGGATCGACCGACTTCTCCTCAGCGATGAGCTACGCGCTATTCCCGGAGAGGTCTTCCTCCAGCGGCTCGACAAGCTGGTGAATATCGGTCGCGGAGGCCAAGAAGCGATGAAGGGCATCTTGGAGGCCTTTCTGCAGCGCGTCGACCGTGACGTTCAGGGGCTTCCGCTGAGGCTGTTCCCCTTCACTCGCCCTCTGGATCAGATCGCACTCGACGGAATCCCAAAGTTCGTCCTCATCGATCCCAAGCTGGGCTCGGGGCGCCCCGTGTTGACTCATCGGGCCATCAGAACCTCGACAATTGCAGATCGCTTTGGCGCCGGCGAGTCCGTTGCCAGCCTTGCCGAGGACTACGGACTCGGGATCCCCGACGTCGAAGAAGCAATCCGCTACGAGCGGCCCAAGTTCCTCGCCGCCTAGGTACACGTTCTTCGTGGACCGGGACTTGGGTCCGACCTTCGGTCGAGTCCTCAAGTCGAGTGGTCTGGATGTTCGACTCCACAACGAAATCTTCTCCGAGCAATCCGCGCAGGATTCCGTCGCCGACGACATTTGGATTCGTCATTGCGGCAACAACCGCTGGATCGCATTGACTCGAGACAACGACATTACGCGGACGCCCGCCTCCGTGGCAGCGGCAATGGAGTCCGGCGCAAAGCTATTCGTCCTACGTGGCCAGATGTCTTTTCCAGAACTGGCAAACCAGTTCGTCGGGGCGATCGACAAGGTCTATCGAGTCCTGGCGCGCGAGCAAGGCGCCTTCATCGCTCGAGTCAAGCGGGAGACCTTTCCCCGCAGCCGCGGCGGTTTCGTCGTCGATGTGAGCATCTTCATCAACGCCAAGAAGTGGGACGCCGCCCAGGTCTGAACAGCGTCTCGCGCTCGCCAGCAGTTCGCGCCGGCGAACCGAAGACCATCCGGATCGCCTCTGAACGCCGCAAGCTGACTCGCGCTGATCCCACCGGGACCTTGGAGATTTATACCTGCCTATACCTGGAATCGAGTACAAATGGGTATAACTCGACGTGACCGCGCTTCGCGCTGAGATTTATGACTTCCGGCCCTTCCGTGCCGGCTTCGCCTCCGCCGGAAACAGCGACGTGTACTTCTGGTAAAGCTCGAACAAGAACGCCACCCGCTCAGCGTCGGTGGGCTTCCCCTTGTAGCCATACGCCGCATCCACCGCCTTGTCGAGCCGCGCATGCGCCTTGAGCAGCACCGGCGGCATCGTCAACGGATCGTAGAGGTCGGCTAGGGTCGAATCCGGAAATTCCTCCCGCGCCGCCAGCACCCCCCGCGCCCCCTCCTCGATCGCCTCCCTCTGCTTCTCCGTTGGCGCCTCCGGCCAGGGGAAGTTGTTGTAGACGATTCCAGCCGAGTACTGGTAGTCGCTCTTCATTCGCCCGCAGACGCATCTGAGCCAAGCCATATGCATGAATGACGTCAGCACACCGAAGTCAACGAGCCCAGCGTTGGGAACGATCAACGCGCTTCCGCTCGCTATTTGCGACGGCTTCATGAAGCCTATTGGCAGGTAGGCGCGAGTCTCCGAAGACACCTTCGGCACCAAGAGGTAGCGGGAATCTGGCTGTCGAATCTCACCGAATAGGGTTGGAACAGCGGCGAGCTCAACCGTTCCCGGCCTGTCACTCGAACTGCGAAAAGCTCGAACAAGGGAGCTGCGAGCTCGGACAAGCGTCGAGTTTCGCAACACCTCCGGCGGGGTGTCTTTGAGCCAGAGGCACCAGCGTTCCTTCGAATTGATGAATTCATCGCCGCCGAAGTAGGGTCGAATCCAAGGCTTCAGAAGGGGTTCTTCCTTCAGTGCGAGCTTCTTTTCCTCAGCCGAGAGAACCAGATGCCCGTCGTCGATCGGCATGCTGCCGTAGCGCATCTCCGGCGATCCTGGCTGAAGGGGTGAGCTCCGCTTCTGCAGGACGATGTCGGGAGCATCTACAAGATAAGGGTTGATGCGTGCGGCGCGAATCGCATGCGCTGTGGCTGTTGGGCTCGAGTAGTCGAAGAGCACCCGCTGCTTCGGATCAGCGACTCCGAAACCGATGATCACGCAATGAACCGCTGCCCGCCCCTTGGCCTCGTTGTCCCACCGAAAAGTGCGATGCGCAAATTGGATCCTGACGCCACGTTTCCAGAGAATGGGCCAGAGAAGTCCCGGATGCTCCCCCTGAGAAATCGAGTTCGTCGATACAAAGGCGACTGAGACCTTGGTTCCCTGAATTAGCTCTGCCGCCTTCACGTACCAGCACGTCACATAGTCGAGGACTCCCGCCCCCGGTATGTTGCCAAAGATCCGGCGCAGATCCTCCTTTTGCCCGTGCTTCTGTTCCTTCTTACCGACAAACGGTGGATTGCCGAGAATGTAGGTGAGCTTCTCCTTTGGGACTACTTCTTCCCAGTCTAGGCGGAGGGCGTTGCCGTGGACGATGGTGGGGCTGGTGACGAGGGGGAGGCGGGCGAAGTAGAGGCCGAATTCGGCGCTTACTTTCTGGTTCATCTGGTGGTCGGTGAGCCAGAGGGCAACTTGGGCGATCTGGGCGGGGAATTCTTCGATCTCGATGCCGTAGAACTGGTCCACGTTCACCTGCACGGCGTGGAAGATGTCGAGACTGCGGTTCTTCTCCACCTGGCGCAGAATCTCGAGCTCGATCTCGCGGAGCTCGCGATAGGCGACGACGAGGAAGTTGCCGCAACCGCAGGCAGGGTCGAGAAATGTCAAGGTGCGGAGCTTCTTCTGCAGCTCGAAGAGCTTGTTGGCATTCCCCTTCGCCGCCGCGAGCTCGGCGCGCAGGTCGTCGAGGAAGAGCGGCTCGATCAGCTTCAGGATGTTCTCTTCCGAGGTGTAGTGGGCGCCGAGATTCCGCCGCGCCTTCGGGTCCATGATCGACTGAAAGAGCCCACCGAAGATCGCCGGGCTGATGCGGCTCCAGTCGAGAGCTGCAGCGTCGAGCAAGGCAGTCCGCATCCCGGCGTCGAAGTCCGGGATCGAGAGGCGTTCCGCGAAGAGTCTGCCATTCACGTAGGCGAAGGCCGCCAACTGCTCGTCGAGAGTCTTCTGGCGCCTCTCGATTGGGGTGTTCAGAACCTCGAAGAACTTAGCCAGCGCTCCGCCGAGGTCGCTTCCGTCCGCGGCCGTCCGGCCCTCGATCCACTCGCGGAACGACTGCACCGGCTGGAAGATCCCCGTGTCGTCCGCGAAGAGGCAGAACAGAAGGCGGACAAGAAACACCTCGAGGTCGTGACCCTCGAAGCCCGAGGCCTTCAACTTGTCGTGCAACTTGCCCATCCGCTCGGCCGCCGCGAGGTTGACGGGATCCTGAGGCCGAACCGGCCGAGACTCATATCCGGCAATGAAACCGAACAGGCGGAGGTGCTTCGGCAGGTCCTTCAATGCGAACTCGTGTTTGTCGCCGGTCTCGAGGTCATCCAGCCGGAGGCGGGCAAAGTCCGAGACCAGCACGTAGCGCGGCAGGTCGCGGTCGGCGATGCCCTCGAAGTAGTCGATCGCCTGGTCGTAGGCCCGGTTCAGGTCCTTGCCCCGCGACTTGTGCTCGACTAGGAGCCGGCCCTTCCAGAAAAGATCGACATACCCCGTCGCCGTCTTGCCGCCGTTGCGGACCATCGAGACCGGGGCCTCGAACTGCGCCAGGCGGCGTCGCTCGACGCCGAAGACCTTGAAGAAGTCATCCCAGAAGGACTTCGCCTCGGCGTCTTCCGAGCTCTCGTCGGCCCATTCGCGGACGAAAGCTACAGATCGATCGCGGATCTCGTTCCAGGAAAGCGGCAATGAGGTCTCCTCGGTGAAAGAGCTTCCGATAAAGATACGACAACTGCCAGGAGGCAGCCACGCGTCTCGGCCGCAGATAGGATCTCCCTCCGCCATGCCAACGTCCCGTCCGCAGTCTCCAGTCCGCTCCCCTGAATCCATTTCTGGCGTCTGCGATGTCTACCGCTTTGGCGGGGTGGAGCCCTCCGCTCTCCTCATCGAGCTGCCGCACGGCGCCACGGAGCGCACGCACTACGACGCTGTCGCGGCGCGGCTCGAGAGTCAGCTGCCGGCGCGGCTCGAGCAGTTCTTTCACCTCAACACCGATTTCGGGGTGCCGGAGCTCGCGAGCGCGATCGCGGCGCGGCTGGCGGGCGCGGCGCGAAAGGCTCCGGTAGAGGGGGTCGTGGTCGTGCGGGCGCTGGTGCCGCGCACCCTCATCGACCTCAACCGGGAGATCGTCGTCGACCGCCCCGGGGCGGTCGCGGCCGGCATGACGCCGGGGCTGCCGCCCTACATCACTGCCGCCGCAGACCGGGAGCTGCTTCTTTCCCTTTACCGGCAATACCACGCTGCGGTCGCGAGGCTGTACCAGGAGACCTGCGGCGCGGGAGGCTTGGCCGTAGCTCTCCACAGCTACGCCCCCCGGTCGGTGGAGGTCGCCGTCGATGCCGACATCGTGACCGCGCTGCGCGAGGCCTATCGGCCCGAGAACTACGCCGGCTGGGCGCAGCGGCCGGGAGTGGACTTCATCACCCGCGACGACGCCGGGCGGGATCTCTCCCCGGCGGGCCTGGTCGCGACGCTCCGGGCCGCCTACGGCGAGCTCGGCCTCACGACCGGCGAGAACGCGACCTATCACCTCCACCCGGCCACGATGGGCTATCGCTATGCGTTCGATTTTCCCGGGCAGGTGCTCTGCGTCGAGTTCCGGCGAGATCTGCTGGGCGCCCCCTGGCAGCCCTTCGCACCGTCGCCGGTCGGTCCGCGCAAGGTCGCGCGCCTGGCGCGACCCCTGGCCGCGGCGCTGGCGCATCGCCTCGCAGCGCGTTGATACAATTCTCTCCTACGCAGTCCCCACCGGAGATCCCTGCCATGACGACCGTCCATCGCATCTTCAACTTCTCCGCCGGTCCGGCGGTTCTGCCGCTCCCCGTCCTCGAAGAGGCGCAGGAGAACCTGCTCGCCCTGCCCGGCGTCGGCATGTCGATCCTCGAGATCAGCCACCGCTCGAAGCCGTTCGAGGAGATCTGCTACGGCGCCGAGGCCAACCTGCGCCGGCTCGCCGGGGTGCCCGAGGGCTACCACGTGCTCTTCCTGCAGGGTGGCGCAACGCTGCAGTTCGCCATGCTGGCGATGAACCTCCTCCCCGCCGGACGCACCGCCGACTACATCGAGACCGGCGTCTGGTCCGAGAAGGCGATCGCCGACGCCAGGAAGCTCGGCGCCGTGCACGTCGCCGGCACCTCGAAGGCGACGAACCACGATCGCATTCCGCTGCAGAGCGAGATCCGCTACAGCGAGTCTCCGGCCTACGTCCACATGACGTCGAACAACACCATCTACGGCACGCAGTGGCATCGCCTTCCCGATGTGCCGCCAGGGGTGCCGCTGGTCAACGACGCCTCGTCCGACATCTTCTGCCGGCCGGTGGACATCGCGCGCTACGGAATGATCTACGGCGGAGCGCAGAAGAACCTGTCGATCGCAGGCACAACCCTGGTCATCGTGCGCGAGGACCTGGTCGGCAAGGCGCCGGCAGCGACGCCGGCGTACCTCAACTACGCGACGCACGCCAAGGAGCGTTCGCTCTACAACACGCCACCGGCATTCGGAATCTACATTCTGCATCTGGTCCTCAAGCACCTGCTCGCCGAAGGCGGACTGCAGGCGGTCGAAGAGCGCAACCGGCGCAAGGCGGCGAAGCTCTACGCGGCGATCGACGGCAGCGGCGGGTACTACAGGGGCCACGCCCAGCCGGAAAGCCGGTCGTGGATGAACGTGACGTTCCGGCTGCCGTCGGAGGACCTGGAGAAGAAGTTCGTCGCCGAATCGACCGCCGCCGGACTCGACGGTCTCAAGGGGCACCGGTCGGTGGGCGGTATCCGCGCGTCGATCTACAACGCCTTCCCGGAGGCCGGCGTCGACGCCCTGGTCGCCTTCATGGCCGACTTCGCCCGCAAGAACGGCTGACGCAGCGGCCCGCTGGCAACTGCCGCGCGGCCGACCGCCCGGTCAGTGCTCCCAGATGCGCTCGGCGAGGAGCGCGGCGCGCTTCTCCATGCGGCGCCAGAGCCATGCCATGGCGAGCGTCGCCAGTGTCCAGCCTGCGAGCTGATCGATCAACTCGGCGAGAACGAAAGCGGAGGGAAAGCCGTACCAGTTCCAGTAGGCGATCTCGATCGACGCCCAGCCGAAGAGTCCGGCCCCGATCGCGACACGCAGCAGCTTCACGAGCGGCACCTGCGCTCCGGTCGAGCCGGCGATCGCCACCAGCAGATAAGCGAGCAGCACGGCGCCGAGGATGTCCGTGGCGAGCTGGATCGCGAGCCGCTGCGCCGAGATCGCGTCGGTACCGACAGGATGGTAGAGCAGCAATCCGTTCGGCCCCATCTTGTACTTGCCGGCCCAGACCGCGTCCTCGGCCTCCGTCTGCTTGCGGCCGACCTCGAGGCCGGGGAAGGCGTAGAGGCCCTCCCCGGGGAGATTCTGCTTCATCGCCTCGAGCAGCGGCGAGTTCACCGGCATCTGGGTCAGGCCCATCGTCCCGATCGGCAGCACCATGTGCGAGACGAAGCCCCAGAGGAACATCACGAGTCCGCCCACCAGGCCCGCCATCAGGATCTTCTTCATCGCCGATCTCCCAGCTTTCGTTGACTCAAGACGCCGCGGTCGCGGCTCTCACTCATTTGCGGGACGCGAGCTCTCCGGCCCGCACGCTCGCCACCTCGACGGCACGTGACAGGACACTGCGGATGCGACCGTCCTCGAGCGCCAGGATGCCGGCGATGGTGCAGCCGGCCGGCGTCGTGACGTCGTCCTTGAGGGCCGCCGGATGCCGGCCGGTGGCGAGCACCATCGAGGCCGCGCCGTAGACCATCTGCGCCGCCATCTCGATCGCCGTTTGCCGCGGCAGGCCGCGCGCCACGCCGCCGTCGGCTAGCGCCTCGAGGATCACGTAGACGAACGCCGGACCGGAGGCGGAGAGTCCCGTGACGGTGTCCATGTGCTTCTCCTCCAGCTCGAGGACCCGGCCGAGGGGCGCGAAGATGCGGCGGGCCGTCGCGACGTGCGACTCCGCGGCGCGCTTGCCGGGAGCGAGCACTGTCGTGCCGCACCCGATGCTGCACGGAGTGTTGGGCATGGCCCGGATCACCGGCACGCGGCTGCCGAGGATCTCCTCGAGCTGGGCAGTGGTGACGCCGGCGGCGATCGAGACGACCAGCGTCCGCGGCGCGAGCGCCCCGGCGGCGGCGAGCTCGCGCGCCACCTCGAGCACCTGCATCGGCTTGAGCGCGAAGACCAGAACATCGGCCCCCGCGGCCGCGGCGACGTTGTCCGTCCCCACCTGGATGCCGAGTTGGGCTCCGAGGCGCGTGGCGGTGGCGCGGGTGCGCGTCGTGCCGGCGAGCAGGCGCTTCGGCTGGCGGGCCTTCAGCAGGCCGCCGGTGATCGCCTGTCCCATCATCCCCAGGCCGAGCACCGTGATTTTCGTGTTCTTCATTCCGGGCCGCCCTCGAAGGTCAACGGCGCTTCACGACCAGCCGGTCGTAGGCGAGCATGGCGCAGGTCGCGACGACGCCGATCCCGCCCACCCAGAACCACATCCGGCCGGCATTGGCGAAGTCGGGTCCCGGGGTGAAGACGCCGTCCTGGCGCACGCCGACGTAACGCTCCACCAGGGGACCGGCGATGGCGCCCGAGACGAAAGTGCCGATCGCCACCGGCAGGAAGGCGAATCCCATGTAGGTTCCGACCTGCTCCTTCGGCGCGAGATCGGCCACGTACTCGTAGTAGCGCGGCGCCTGCAGGCCCTCGCCGATGGCGTAGATGGCAATGGCCGCGATCGTCGCGGTGAGGGTCGGGATCGCACCCATGAGGAACCACGAGGCCGAGGCGATGGCGAAGCCGAGCGTCATCGCCGCCAGCGGTTTCAGCCGCTTGGCGAGCGCGGTGACCGGAA
>CAZQTL010000180.1:0-8476 GCA_964595975.1 uncultured Thermoanaerobaculia bacterium
CGAACTCAGAGTGATTTGGTCCACCATTTCCGATCTCTGATTTCTCTGTTTCAAGGAGTTGCACCACGAACCGGGCGGGATCCCCGCCGCAGGCGCGCTTGGAACTCGCCTGCCACCTGTACCGGTCGGTGGATCGCCGGCGGAGTGTGAAGGGCTCCACTTGCCAGATGCAGAGCCCGCATCTACTCTCATCGACACTCTGAGGAGCCACACCATGGGCCGCTCGCCGTCGATCCGGGTACTTTTCTGTCTCGTCGGATCCGCGCTGGCGGCGATTCCCGTCGTCGCCCAACCGGCTTCGTGCAACGCCGTGGTCGGGGTCTGGCCGCTCGGTCCCTCCTACGCCGTGGCGCTCGACGGCACCACCGCCCTGCTCGGCCGCGGTCGCGAGCTCACCCTCGTGAACGTCGCCACCCCCAACGTCTCGCCGCTGCCGATCCTCGGTCGGGTGACGCTGCCGGGGCTGGTCCGCAAGATCGCCCTCTCCGGCACCGTGCCGGGCCTCGCGGCGGTGGCCATGGAGGCCGAAGGCGTGGCCCTGGTCGACTACTCGACGCCTTCGGCCCCGGTCATGACCCACCACTTCGCGGTCGGCGGCCCGGCCTACGGGCTCGCCTTCGGTCCCACCGACGGCGGCCTCTTCAACCCTCCGGTCGAGCGGCTGTTCGTGGCCCGCGGCCTTGGCGGGATTCAGATCGTCGAGTACGACAACCCGGGAGGACCGGTCCTGCGCGGCAGCTTCGTGCACGGGAGCCCGTACCAGAGCAACTCGGTCGACGTCGTGGTCGAGCGCTTCGACATCGGCTTCCCGAACTATGCCTACCGCGCCTTCGTCGCCGACCAGAACGCCGGCGTTACCGCGCTCGACGTGGCGAGCGCCGACTCCCCGTTCCTCGCCGGCGGCCCCTACGTGCTCACCGGCCCGGCCGGGGCCAAGACGCTCCTGCTGCACCGCGACCCGACGCTGCCGACGGCGCAGGCCGACCGGCTCTTCGTCGGCGCGGGCACGAGCGGCCTCCGCGCCTTCAATATCCTGAGCGGCACGATCAGCTCGCAGTACACCCTGACGCTCCCCAACGCGCCGTTCGACGTCGAGGGCCTCTCGCGCGACGGCATGCGCCTGTTGCTGGCGGCGAGCTACGGCGGGATGCGCGTCGTCGACATCACCGATCTCGGCTCGATGTCGCAGCTCGCCACCTCCGGCAGCACCCTGGGCCGCGTCCACGGCGTGGCGGCAGCCCCGACCGGATACGCCTACCTCGCCGGCGAGCAGGGGGGACTGCTGGTGTACCAGATCCAGGCCGGCTCGCCGATGACGTTGACCTGGCGGAACACGCTGCTGACGACCGGCACTGCTTACGACGCGGCCGGCACCGACCGTTTCGCCTACGTCGCCGACTTCAGCTACGGTCTCGACATCGTCGACCTGCTCGCACCGGGCGGGCCGACGCTCGTCTCGCCGCCCGCCACGTTCTTCTTCCAGGGCACTTCGGTGGCGCTCGCCGGCCCGCTGGCGATCGTCGGGGATTTCTCCGGCTTCGTCCGGGTCCTCGACGTGTCGGATCCGGCGGCTCCGAGCGAGCTCGGTGCGGTCTTCGTGACCGCGGCGAGGATCAGCTCGATCGCGGTGGCGGGAACGCGGGCCTATGTCTCGACCTCGTATGGCCAGCTGCTCGCCGTCGTGGACTTCTCCACCCCTGCGACCCCGGTCGTCCAGGACACCGTGGCACTCGGCTTCTCCGGCGAGGGCGTGGCCCTCGCGGGCAGCTACGCCTACGTCGCTTCCTCGAACACGCCGCAGTTGGCGGTGGTCGACATCTCCGACCCGGGCAACCTGGTGCTCGCCAACACGGTCTCGACCGGCTTCACCGCCGCGAGCGACGTTGCCGTCGGCGGCGGGATCGGGCTGCTGGCGCGCGGCAGCGAGCTGGTCACCCTCGACCTCACCACGCCGACCGCCCCCGGCGAGCTCGGCGCCGCCGTCGTCGCCACCGGGGCCAGCACGACCTCGGTCGCGTCCACCGTGGGCTACGCCCACCTGGTCGGCATCGCCGTCGACGCGGCCTCCGGCGGGGCGATCGGGCGGGCCTTCGCCGTCGACGTGCGCACGCCGGCCACTCCGGTCACCGTGGGTTCGATCCGGGTGCCGGGGCCCCGCGCGATCGCTCCAGCCGGCGACCGGCTGATCGTTGCCAGCGGCGACCTGGGGGTCGCCGTGATCGCCAACTGCACGATCCTCCTGCGCGACGGCTTCGAGGACGGCGTCGCGCTGCCCGGGCGGTGGTCGGCCTACGTCAGTCCCTAGCCTCCTGAATCGGAGACTCGCAGGTCAATTCTCGACTCCGTGAGCCTGAAGTGTGCCCGGGGCGAAGCGGGCGGAAACCGTGACGCCGATCCCTTCGGCCCGAACCCAGGCCCGCGCTGGCCACGCTAGTCGTGATTCTCCTGCCGCGCTTCGAGGAAGGCGATGTCCACGACGTCACCGGGAGCCGTGCGCGACGCCAGGGCGATCTTCTTGAGGCGCAGAAGGTCTACCTCGGAGGCAATGTCGAAGCGGTGCGCGCGGATCCGGGTGCGCGTCGCACGTTCGGCGAGCTGCGACGCTGGAATCGGAAAATCGAACAGGACATCGATGCGAAGGCCGGTTCTCGGGTGGAAGAAGTACGCGCTCGCGGGCGCATCGATGCGCAGGCGGGAGACCGCGACCCGGCGATTGGTGATCGTCGAGGTGACGTCTCCCGAGGGGTCGAGGCCCGAAACGAGCTCGAGGCCACGGTCGTAGAACTGGCCGACCGCGCTCACCAGACGATCGCCCGGGCGCGCGATCACGAAGTCGAAATCACGCGTCACTCTGCGCGACCCCAGCACCACCATGGCCATGCCCCCGACGAGCACCGGATCCAGATGGAGAGAGCGCAGACCCGCGACGATCTCCCCGACCGTCCGGAGGTGATCCATCGGGTCGGACGCCTCACCGCGCCGGGCCATAGATCCCCGGCAGCGGACCCGCGAACTCCGCCTGGCGCCTGACGCTCGTCGACCGGCCGGCGAGCTCGCCCACCGCGGCCGCGTAGCGCAGGTTCTCGAGGATGCGGCGGGCCGCACGGAGCGACCTCATCCGCGCCTCGCCCCCGAGGGACGCGATGCGCTTCTTCTCCGCCGCCGACAATCGCGCGCTCCGCGCGCGCCCGCCCCGGCTTCCGAGAGCCCTCGCCATCTCCGAGGCATTCATCGCCAGTAGTTTACTTAGCGCTAAGCACTTCTGTCAAAGGACACAGCTCCCTGGACGCCGAGGGTTCGAGTCCCTTCCGCTCCAACATCTCCGATTTCATCGCACTCTCTTTCCGCACGCTGGTGACGACAAACGACTCAGCGAGTGTCCGGGGACGCGATTGGGCGACGAATCCGACCCATCTGAAGATCTGCCGGCACGCTCTCGGGCCAACTTGGCCCATGGCCCTGACGCGCGGCGCCCTGTCGGCGTGCTCGAGCCGGTGACGCTATACTGGATCCGACGGTCCGAAATGGGGAACACCCATGAGGCTCCATTGGCTGACGCTTCTGCTGTGGATTGGCCTGCCCCTCGAGGCGCACGGCGAGACGCTCTACGCCATCGCCACCAGCCCGGACTACTTTCCGGACTTCGCCCTCCTGCAATTCGATAGCGCCTCGCCCGGGGTAATCCAACGGATCGTGCCCATTACCGGCGACCTCTGGGGGACGGACGCCTCCCTCGAGCTCGACCCTGTCGATGGGACGCTCTACGCCTTCGCATTCACTCAATGTCAGATCCTGTGCCCGTACGAACCGGTCAGGCCGATCATCGTCGACCCCAATACCGGAGCCTCGTCGCCGGTGAACTGGCCGAACCTTCCGGCTACCGAGATGTGGTCGGCATCGGACAAGGACATCCATCCGCTCACCCACGAGCTGCGCTTCTTCGGAACCTGGAATCAGAACTACCGCTACTCGCTCGACGCCCTGGAGTTCTACGAGGACGATCCACTCGACAACCCGGGTGGAAGCTACGCCGTGGCTCATTCGCCGGGCGGACTGGACGGCATCGGAGTCGAGACGTTCGCGCTGGGATATCCGACCGTCCCTGGAGACGGCCTCTACCTCCTGCGCATCGGCGGGCCTGGCGGCGATCCGAGCGCGAGCTCGGGAGAGGTCACGGTGATCGGCCCGGTGACTGCAAGAGGTTCGGTCCGCGGATTCGACATCTCGGCCTCCGGCGCCGCCTACTTCTCCACCCTCGAGTACATCTACGGGACTGGAGTCACAAGTCGCCTCTACTCCATCGACCTTCGGAGCGGAGCGGCGCAGGAGCTCGGCGTGATCGCCGTACCGGAAGGCTGGACGAGCATCGCGGGCATCGCCGCCGCGCCGTCGGGCCCTGGGGTCGTGGAAATCCCGACGCTCTCGCGCAGCGGTCTGGCTGCCCTGGCGCTGCTCATGGCGGCCGCAGGGTTGAGCAGATTCGCCGCCCATCGAACGGGTCGTTGAGGGAGAACCGATGAAGATCCGTTGGCTCACACTCCTGCTCGCGCTCGGCCTGGCGGCCGAAGCAAGCGGCGACACGATCTACGCGACGTGGGCCTACGCGGGGGATGCCAGCTCGTTGACTCGCTTCGACAGCGCCACCCCCTGGTTGTTCAAGGATCCTTTCCCTCCGGAGGTCCAGGTTCCTCTTGTCACCATCGACTTCGACCCGGTGACGCGCAAGATCTGGGGCTTCGACTACTCTGACTGTCAGATCCCCGTCTGCCCGCCGCTGAGCGATCCCGTCGTCATCGACCCACTGACCGGTGCCTGGTCGTTCGTTCCCCTCCCGGGTCTGAATCTCCATGAGTTCGTCCTTACCGACAGAGATATCGATCCCGTGACGCGGGAGCTGCGGCACTTCGCAGGACCTACCGGAAACGCCAGCTACTCGTTCGATCGCCTGCAGGATCGCTACGACGCGCCGCTCCATCCCGTCATCGGCGTCACGGCGTTGGCCCACAAGCCACCCACGAGCGCTTCCCAGGGAGTCGAGACCTACGCGATCGGACCGTCGCCGCGAACAGGGCCCAAGGTCCGGGGCGAGCCGTGGTTCCAGCTCGCCCGGATCGGCGGCCCGGGTGGCACCCCCCCGGCCTCGTCCGGGGAGGTGACGATCATCGGACCGGTGGACGTCGATGCCGAACGTCTCTGGTTCGACATCTCGGCGGACGGCACGGCCTACCTCGCCGCCCTGGTTTTCGCCCCGCCCTACAATGACGAGTACAAGCTCTACCGCGTGGACCTCACGAGCGGCGCTCTCGTCGAAATCGGGCTGATCGCCCAGCCCGGGGGTTCGGCGATTCTGTGCGGTATTTCCGTTGCCCCACCGGGCCTGGGCGAGGGAGTCGTCGCAATTCCGGCGCTTTCGCGAGTCGGCCTCGGCCTCTTCGCCCTCGCTCTCGGCACCGCAGCTCTTCGCGTCGCGGGGAGGAAGAGGGTTGCGGCTTCCGTCTAGGCAGAGGTGAGAGTCGGACGGCGCCTCGCCGGGCAGCGCATCGGCGTCGGCGCCGCGGTTCCTCGAAGCCGCCTCGAACCGGTTGCGCACTCGCGTCTCTCTGTAGTGGAATGCCCGGCGCAGACTCCAGCCATGACGGACCTTCGGGGGGATCGAGGATGAGCGGCGCGACCATGCATGCGATCGTGCGGCGGCGGTATGGGACGCCCGATCTGCTGTCGTACGAGGAGATTCCCCGCCCCGTCGCCGGCGAGCACGACGTGCTGGTCCGCGTGCGCGCCGCCGGAGTGAGCATCGGCGACCATCACACCGTCACCGGCAAGCCCTACGTGATCCGCCCGGCCATCGGCGGCCTCCTCCGGCCCGGGCATCTCGTGCCGGGCTCGGCCATGGCCGGGCAGGTCGAAGCGGCCGGCGACAGGGTCACGACGCTGCGGCCCGGCGACGAGGTGTTCGGCGAGACCACCCACGGCGCCTTCGCGGAATACGTCGTCGTCCGCGCCGACCGGCTCGTGCCGAAGCCCGGGAACCTGTCGTTCGAGGAGGCCGCCGCGACGCCCTGGGCGGTCACCCCCTTGCAGGCGCTGCGCGACGCCGGCGCCGTGAAGGCGGGGCACCGCGTCTTGATCAACGGCGCGTCGGGCGGTGTCGGCAGCTGGGGGGTCCAGATCGCCAGGGCACTCGGCGCGCGGGTGACGGCGGTCTGCAGCCCGCGCAACGTCGCGCGTGCGCGCGAGCTCGGCGCCGACGAGGTGATCGACTACACGACGACCGACTTCGTCGCCGGCGGAGCGCGCTTCGAGGTGCTGCTGGACGCCGTCGGCAATCGCTCCCTGCTGGATTGCCGGCGCGTCCTCGTGCCGACCGGGACGCTCGTTTCGACGTCCGGCGGCAACTCGGGCCTGCGCTGGCTCTGGCGGCTGGCGGCGATGATCCTGATCTCGAGCGTCTCGAAGCGAAAGCTCAAACCCTTCATCGTCTCGCTCAACCAGCAGGACCTGCTGGTCCTGAAGGAGCTGGTCGAAGCCGGCAAGATCCGGCCGTCGCTCGACCGCCGCTACGCGCTCCGCGACACCGCCGACGCGCTCCGGCACGTGGGCGAGGGACACGCGCAGGGCCAGACCGTCATTCAGGTGTAACGGGCGCCCGGCGCCGCGCCGGAATGGCCCCGCGCAGCAGCAGGAGAGCGAGGAGCACCCCGAGCGCGACGTCGATCGAGCCGCAGAACGCCGGCCAGAACGCCGGCATGCCGGCGTTCGCGATCAGGCGCGGGTGCACGAACCAGTCGAAGATCCCGTGCCCGGCGATTCCGGCCGCGGCCCACCACAGGCTGGTGCGGAAGCCGAAGATCGCGACGACGACGAACACTGCCGCAGCGATCAACTCGCCGGGCAGCGCATCCGCTCCGCCCATGGTCGCGAACAGAACGTAGTACGCCGCGATCACGATAAGTGCGACCGGATAGAGCGCGCGGTCGCGGTCGAGGCCCGAAAGCCGCCCCAGCGCGACGATCGCCGGCGCGAGCGCGAGGCCGATGACAACCGGAAGGGTCAACATGCGGCGGAAGCTACCATGCGGTCGCGGTCGGCGACGGCATATGCTCCGACGCTGCGCCGACGTCCGTGTACGAACGGCCTGGAGGGGTCCCGCATGTTGCGCCCAGGTGGGGAACTGGCAGTCGCCGCGCCGCCGCGTCCGCGCCGGGCGCTCGGCGTCGTGGCTCTGGCCCTGCTCGCTGCGGCCTGCGGCACGAAGCAGACCGATCCCCCGCCGCGAGCCGCGACGCCTCCCGCCGGAGCGGCGGCCGCCAGGCAGGTGCGGGTGCCTAACCTCGTCCTCTTCGTCGTCGACACGTTGAGCGCCGATCACCTCGGCTGCTACGGCTACGGCCGGCCGACCTCGCCGCGGCTCGACGAGTTCGCGCGCGAGGGCGTCCGCTTCGCCGAGGCGCGGGCGCAGAGCTCGTGGACGAAGCCGGCGATGGCGACGATACTCACCGGTCTCTACCCGGTTACCCACGGCGCCGAGCGGCGGGCGAACGGCATCGCGCCCGAGGCGCGGACGCTCGCCGAGCGGCTCTCCGCGGCGGGCTACGAGACCGCGATGTTCACCACCAATCCGACCGTGGTCGAGAAGTTCGGCTTCGGGCGCGGCTTCGACCGCTTCGAGTACGTGCACCAGCTCCAGGGGCGGAAGCGTCGCAGCGTCGATTCCGCCGCGATGGTCCAGGCGGGAGTCGCCTGGCTCGACGGGCGCGCCGCGCCGGAGCGCCCGTTCTTCCTCGTCGTCCACACCCTCGATCCGCACGATCCCTACCGGCCGCAGGAGCCGTACCGCAGCCGCTTCGCCCCCGGCGTCGATGTCGCCTCGGCCTGTTGCTTCCGCGGCGGGGAGCTCGCGGCGCTGTCGGCGGAGCAGGCGGCGGCCCGGCGGCGCGACTCGCTGGCGCTCTACGACGGCGAGATCGCCCAGAACGACGCGAGCTTCGGCCGCCTGCTGGACGACCTCCGCGCCCGGGGGCTCCTCGACCGCTCGGCAGTGGTCTTCACCGCCGACCACGGCGAGGAGTTCCACGAGCACGGCGGCTGGCGGCACGCCGAGTCGCTCTTCGAGGAGGTGCTGCGGGTGCCGCTGGTCGTGCGCCTGCCGAAGGGCACGGCGGCGCGCGCGACCGTGGCGGACCCGGCCGATCAGATCGACCTCGCGCCGACCCTCCTCGAGCTCGCCGGCGTCGCGGCGCCGCCGGAGCTCCCGGGCGCGAGCCTTCTCCCCGTCATCGCTGGAGGTGCTGCGCCGCCGCGCGAGTCGCTCGCCTGGCTCCGGCACCCGGCGTTCGACGTCGCGGCGATCCGCGACGGCAACTGGAAGTGGCTGCGGCACGAAGGCGCGCTGCGCTCCGTGAGCGGCGGATTCGACAATCCGGTCGAGGAGCTGTACGACCTCGAGGCCGACCCCGGCGAGCAGCGGAACCTCCTC
>CAZQTL010000181.1:0-8354 GCA_964595975.1 uncultured Thermoanaerobaculia bacterium
CTCGAGCGCGACATGAGCAAGGACAACCCGCTGCAGACCATGCTCGCGGCCCCCGAGCTCGACGTGCAGGCCGACATGGAGGTCGAGGAGCTCCTCACCGAGGCGGGCACGATCTGGAGCGCCCCCAATCATCGACCCGCGCGGCGAGGAGGTTGGTACTACCTCGCCAACCACCGCCTCTACAAGTACCGCCACCCGCGCGGGATCTGGAGCGGCGAGAACGCGATCTACATCGGACGCGACGAGGACGGGAACCAGCGCTTCTCGGGCTTCGGCGTCGAGAACGCGACCGAGGCGGGGCTCGCCGGCGACCTCGCGGAGCTCTTCAACCAGGCCCCGACGCCCGAGGAGGTCGAGCTGATCCTCGCCGGCAACCCGAGCTACTGGCCGCTGGTGCTGCCGACCATGGGCGAGTTCGGATCGATCAGCAAGCTGCCGAAGCTCTCGCCGGCCGCGCGCAAGGCGATCGAGACGCAGCACGGCTTTACCGACTTCGGGGGGCTCGCGCAGCCGGCCAAGAACCTCGACACGCAGGAGAAGGCGATCCAGGCGCTGGCGGAGATCCTCGGGACGATGGAACGGATCCCGCCGGTCCAGCCCGAGGACCTCCTGGAGAAGAGCGCCGTCCTGCGCCCAGGGGGCGTCACGACGCAGAGCCAGGACAGCTCGGGTACGTGGCAGGATCGTTCCCGAGGCAAGGTGACGCTCACCTTCGCGTCGGCCCGCAAGACCACCCTGCACAACCTGGTCGGCGCGTACTGCAAGCGCTTCGCGGTGCGCGAGGTGCAGCCGCTCTTCCCGCTCGTCCGCGGGCTGAACCTGGAGATCTTCGGCAAGGGGACCGGCGGCACGCCGCAGGAGCAGCAGCGCTTCAAGGGCGACAAGACGCAGGTCCAATTCGACGCGGGCGCGGTGATCACCTTCCCGAACCCAGACGACGTGGTGAAGGCGAAGATCACCGCCGGCGGCTTCCAGAGCTGGGGCGAGCGGGTGCTCGACCCGGACGCCGTCTCGGGACTCTAGCGCCTCCGCCGGTCCGTATCGATCGGCTCAAGCACGCGGGGCCCGGACGCCTCGAGCGGGCGTGGCGGCGACGGCTCACTGCTCCACACAACCCATGAATCGGGAATTCTTCGTGTCCTCTCGATGAGTTAGAGGCGCGTGGAGACGCGCCTCCATCAGCTCTCCAGCGCTTGGAGCGCGCGGGTGGTGGCGCCGCGACGGTCGATGTACCGGCTCGCGGTCTGGAGGTTGCGGTGGCGGAGGTGGGTGGCGACGGCCGAGACGCCGCCGCCGCCGTCCGCGATGCGGGTACCGCAGGTCTTGCGGAGGATGTGGGTGCCGCGCCAGGGCATGCCGGCCTGCCGGAGAATGGCGCGGAGCCACGCGATGATGTTGTGGTCCTTGTAGTGGCCGCCGTCGTTGTCGAACACGAAGGGGCCGGTGCGCGGGAGCGCGGCGAGGGCTTCGCCGAGTCGGCGGGTGATGCCGACCTGCTCCTCGGTGCGGTTCTTCGGCGCGTCGAGGTTGCCGCGCACGATGTTGTGGCGGATGGTCATCAGCGACCTGGCGAGGTCGACGTCCGACCACTGGAGGCCGAGGATCTCGCCGCGCCGCAGGCCGCCGTCGATCCCGAGGAGGAGCACCGCGAGGTACATCGACCCGAGCTCCAGCGCGGCGGCGACGAGCGCCGCCTGCTCGTGGTCGTCGTAGGCGACCGGGAGCTTGTGGTTGCGCCGCGGGATGTCGAAGTCCAGCGGGGCGCGGTCGATGATCTTCTCGGCGATCGCCCGATTGATGATGCGGCGGAGCGTCTTCAGCACCTCGACCATGGTGTTGTGCGACTTGGCGGCGAGGCGCGACTTGATCGCCGAGATGTCCGCGGGCGTCACCTCGTCGAGGCGACGCCGCGCGAGCACGGGCAAGAGGTAGTGCCGCAGTTGCACGTCGTAGTTCATCAGCGTGTTGACCCCGAGACGATCGGCCTTGCACAGGTCGAGGAACCTCGGCGCGAACTCGTCGAAGCGCGGCGCCGGCGGCTTGTCGGGCGCGGCCTCGGGGGCGAGGAGCTGGGTGAGGAGCTCCTGCTCGAGGGCCTTGGCCCAGCGTTCGGCGTTGGACTTGCCTGTGACCGGGGCCTTGACCCGCTTGCGTACGGATCGGCCCTGGGGCCCGTTGACGATGATGTCGACCTCGAACTCATTCTTCGATCCCTTCCACGGGCGCAGCTTGATCATGACTGACCTCCTGCGCTCGCGCTGTTCGCCGAGAGCCATTGTGCAATGACCCGGGGGTCGAAGCGCAAGGTCCGGCCGAGGCGCACACCGCCGGGGATCCCGCCGCGCGCGTGCCGGGCGTAGATCGCTTTCTTGCTCGTGCGAAGCAGTGAGGCGAGCTCTTCGACGGTCATCAGCGCGGGCGGTAGGGCCGGCGCCTCACGCGAACTCACGCCATCGGAACTCTGTTCGCGGGAGATCGTCGATCGTCTGGCCGAAGAGACAGATCCTCTCCGGCGACCCGCTATATTGTAAGGATGGGTGTTCTCCACGATCCCTGCCTCCTCTCTTGGTACATGGGCCTGAGCATCGGCCCGTCGTCGGTGGTGAGCTGCTGAATTTCACTTCCTGCGGATGCTTGAGCCGATGCCGATGCCGACGAGCAGGCCCACGGCGCCGGTGAGGGCGGCGCAGACGAGGGCCCGGTTCTGGTCGGCGATGCCGAGGCGGTGGAGGTCGGCGCGGGCCTGGCGGAGCTGGTCGCTGAGCGTGCGGGCCTCGGCGCGGGCGAGCTCGAGGGCCTGCTGGGTGGTGGTGTCGACGACGGCGCTCATCGGCGACCTCGGGGCCAGAAGGCGGCGGCCAGGGCGAGGCCGAGGGCGCCGGTGACGAGGAGCTTCTCGTCGAGCCCGACGGGCCTCATGGCGACGGTCTGGACGCCGTCGCTCGAGCTGACGGTGCCGCGCCAGCGAGCGCCGGGGTAGAGGCGCGCGGTGAGGGTCCAGGGCTGGACGTTGACGACGAAGACGTTGTCGGGGCTGCCGGCGATCCGGGCGATCTCGCGGAGGGCAGCGTCGAGGTCGCCGACGTACTCGAGGACGCAGGAGACGAAGACGACGGCGGAGTCGTCCGCAAGGTCGGGGATCGGGCCGCGGGTGATGTCGGCGACGACGGTGACCGGGCACTTGGGACAGCCGTTGAGATCGACGCACACGTCGCCGCAGCCGTAGGCGCGGAGGAGGCGGGTGTGCATGCCGGCGTCGGGGTCGCCGATCACGACGAGGCGGCGGCCGAGGGCGGCGGCCCGCTCGATGGCGGCGTGGAAGGCGGCGGTGCGCTCGCGGAAGCGGATCAGGGCGGCAGTGCCTTCGACGAGGCCGACGTAGCCGAGGACGACGCGGGCGGCGAGCTTGGGCAGCGACATTTGAAAAAGGCTCCTCTCGAAGGGGTGCGGGGCTCCGCGGCCGCCGGGGCGGCGCGCGGAGGTCGGGTCACGAGGCAATGCTGCGCGGCGCCGGGGGCCACGCGGCGCGCGGGTCAGGTGGCGGGGGCGACGGACTCGGGGCTGCTGGTGGTGGCGGTCGCGGCGGGCTTGTCGATGCCGGGGAGCGACTGGCCGACGAGGGCGGCCGCGCGGGCGAGGAGGCTCTTGAGGGCGAGGCGGAGGTCCTGGGCGCCGGCGGTGTGGGCGAGCTCGGGGACGCTCCAGACGACGCGGTAGTCGGCGCTGGCGAGCTCGACGGCGCGGCTGAACGGGATCGGCTTGCCGACCTCGACGTCGCGCTGGAGATACGCGGGCACGTCGCGGACCCGGCGGCCCTTGTTGCCGAGCCAGATCATCGGGCCGCGGAGGCTGTCGGCGAGCGCGGCGGCGTTCTCGTTCGACGTACGGTCGCAGATCGGGATGACCCAGACGTCGGGTTCGATCGGCGGCTCGGTGGTCGACTGCACGTCGATCACGAAGAGGTCGAAGTCGGGCTCGTCGCGCCGCGGGTCGAGCTCGATGCACGGGATCTTCTCGGGCTCCAAGAAGCGCGGGAGCTCCTTCTTGAAGTCGGCCGAGACGCCGGCGACGGGGATGCCGAGCTCCTTGGCGAGGACGCAGAGGTGCGCGGCGAGGGTCGTGGTCCCGATGCCGCCCTTGTGGTTGTGAAACGCGATGATCATCCGACTCCTCCCATGCGCCCGCGAGGGGGCGCGTTCCTTCTTCGTGCTGCGTGGATGGTGGATAGGCCAGGTCAGGTAAGAGGGCCTCAGCGGCGCGCGACGGTGATGACGAGCGTGGTGAGACCGAGGACGGCGATGCCGCCGATGACGTAGGGGGCCCACTTGAGCAGCGTGCCGACGCCCTCGACGCCCTCCTTGGCGCCCTTGGCGACGGCGGTCGCGGCCTCGGCGGCGCCCTGCGTGGCGGACTCGACGGTGAGGTAGAGCTGCGAGAGCGGGTTGTCGCGCAGGAACGAGACGTCCCAGGTGCGGATCGCGTCGGACCAGCCGAACTTGATCTTCTCCCAGGTGGTGTCGTCCGACGGGTCGTCGTGCCAGCCGCCGTCGTGGGTCGGGCCCTGGTTCTCGATCAGGATCGAGACGGGCGGCGGGTTGCCGTCGTAGGGCAGGACCATCAGCCACGGCTCGCGGAACCAGGTGTTCGAGAGGTTGTGCATGACGCTGAGGAACTGATCGCGGGCGTCGCCGCGGGCGCCCGCGTAGGCGTCGGCCTCGAGCGCCTTGACGAGATCGGTGAGCGGCTCGCGGTCGGCCGGCGCGATGAACTGGAGCGCCTGCAGGCGGGTGCGGAGGTCGCGGTTCGGGTTGTCGAGCGCGCTCTCGAGGGCGTGCTTGATCGCGGGCGGCTTGCCGTCGTCGGTGCGCAGCAGCCACTTGGGGTGGAAGGCGGCGAGCATGCCCTCCTTGCGGATCGCGTCGCCCCAGCGGGCCTCTTTGTCGGCGTTCGCCTTGGCGATGCCGTCGGGGGTCGCGGAGCTGAGGACGGCGTTGACGATCAGCAGCGCCTCCCACTTGCGGCCGTCGATCTCGTCGAGGCGGAGGGTCGAGAGCTCGTAGACCTTCTTCGCCAGGACGGCGATGTCCTTGTTGTCAGCCATGAGCCGGCGCTCCTTCGGCCTCGCGGAGGTGGGCGACGATCGCCTTGACGGCGATGACCTCGCGCTGGACCGTGTCGACGCGCTCGAGGTTCTTCTGGTTCTGCGCGGCGAGCTGCTCGGAGACGGCGCCGATCATGCCGACGACCTGCACGACCTCCTCCTCGGTGGCGCCGGTCGGCAGGGCGATCGGCGTGCCGTCCAGGCGCGCGGGCTCGGGGGAGGACGAGGTCGCGGTGTTCGCGGCGGTCGCGTCGGCCGCGGGCTCGGTGGTCGACGTGTCGATGGTCGAGGCGGGCGCGGCGGCGGGCTCGGCGGTCGGGGCGGTGCTCGGCGTCTCTTCGGTGACGCTCGTCGGCGCCGGTTCGGCGGAGGGCTGGACAGGGGCCTGCTTCTCCTCGGGCGGCTGCGTGACCTGGGCGCCGCGGCTGCGTCGCTGGGCGATGAGCTCTCGCAGCTCGGCGTGGACCTCGGCGAGCTCGGCCTCGGCGCGGCGCAGTCGCTCGTCGATCTGCGCCTGGTTGGCGTTCGCGGCCTGGACGAGCGCCGCGAGCTGGCGCTCGACCATGGCGACGAGCGACGGGCGAGCCAAGGTCTGCGGCGGCGGCACGTCGGTCGCGGTGTTCGTCGGGGGCGAGGTGTTGGTCGCTGGTGCGGCTGGGGCCCGCGGCGGCGACATGTCGGCCGTCGCGCTCGCCTGCGGGGACGCGGCGCTAGTTGCTGGCGCGGTCGGGGCCTGCGGCGGTGGCGTCGCGGCGGCCGTCGTCGCGGCGGCGGCCGCCTTCGCGGCTTCGCGGCCCTCGCGGGTCAGGTCCGGCCGGTACTTTGGGAGCGTTGGGTTGGCAGTGCTCGGGTTCGTGGCCGTGGCCGCCGCGGCTCGTGCGGCCTCGCGGCCCTCGCGGGTGAAGTCCGGGCGGAACTTCGCCAGGCCGCCGGATGGCGGCTGCATCGTCGCCGCGGGCGGCGGCGGCGGCGAGCAAGGTGGCGAGGTCGGCGATGGCGCGACGGGCCTCGGCTCGTGGGTCGGCGGTGGGGTGACGATCGGCTCGGTCGCGGCGGGCTGCGGCGCGGTGAAGCCCGCGGCCTTCTGGAGAAGCGTCCCGAGGTCGGGGTTCTCCGCGATCAGCGTCGCGGCCTGGGCGAGCTCGGCGGAGCCGCCGAGCAGCTCGGCCACCGCCGCGCGGACGTCGGGCAGCTTGACGCCGGCGAGCTCCATCATCTCGCGCACCGACGTCAGCTCCCGGCCCTGGGCCTGCGCTTCGAGTCGCCGGTCGCGGTTCTTGCCCGCCTCGTAGAGGGTCCTGAGCACCAGGAGCCCGAACGGGATCACCCGATGAAGTGTGCTTGGGGTCGTCGGCGAGATGTCGACGCCGTCGAAGATGGTCATGGCTTGCTCCTCCTTCCCTCCCTGGCCCGGCTTCATGCGTGCGAGAGGCCGAATTCCCGCGCGCGTGTCCCCGGGCGATCGTGTCGTTCACTCCTCCGAGGTCGCCGCCACGAGCGTCGTGGCGCCGACGATGGCCGCTGCGCCGACGAGCCACGGGGCCCACCGTCGTAGCGACGAAGACTTGTCCGGCGCGGCCTGAGCGGCCGGCTTCGTGGCCGGTTCGAGGGCCGCGCGCGCGGCCGGGCCGGTGGCGCGGAGGGCGTCGGCCCAGCCGCGGATCCACGTCGACCACAGGATGTCGTTGTCGGCCGCCTTGGCCTCGAGCGGCGCGAGGTCCGTCCAGGTCGGCTGCGGATAGGCGGCGTCGACGAGCTGGAGGACCGCGTCGCTCTGGTCGATCAGACGATCGCCGCCCTCGCCCCACGCACTGCCGACCGCGAGGTAGTCGAGGATCGCGGGGACCGGCGCGCGCGTCAGCAGCTCCGACATGAGCGCGCGCAGGTCGCCTCGCACGGCGCGAGCGGCGGCCTTGTGGGCGTCGGCGTCGGCGAGGCCGCGCAGGCGTGCGGCGTCCTCGGCCTCCGCGTGCTTGCTGCGGATCGCCTGCCAGATCATCCGGCGGTAGTGGCGGTAGCTCGCCGTCTCCGGCGCGCTCTCGAGGTCGTCCAGGTCCGTCATGTCCCGCCTCCGATCTTGAGCATGCGCATGCCGAACACGTGGTCCTTGGCGACGACGCAGTAAGTCCCCGGACTCGTCAGCCACACCGGCTCGCCGAGGCGCGGCGTGAGGTGGAGGCCGACCTGCGCGCCGGCCCGCTGGCGCGAGACCGAGGCGGTGCCGCGCAGGAGCACGAGCACGGCCATGCCGCCCTCCTCGATCGTCTCGATGAAGGTCTCGCCGCGCATCAGCACCAGCGCGCCGAGCTGGTGCTGGCGTCCGGTGAAGAAGTTGAGCATCGAGAATTGCACGGGCTACCTCCTCCCCTCGCGGCCCATCAGGTATCCGAGGCCGAAGCCGGCGAGCGCGCAGACGATGCCCGAGGCGATCACGGCGGCCTTGAGCTCGACCTCGGTGCAGAGCCGGCCGTCCAGGAGCTCGACGCGCGGGGGCCTTGCCTCCTCGGACGGCTCCCTCGGCAGGACCTCGATCACGACCTCTTCGATCGCGGCGGACATCGTCACCACCACCTCCCCCGGTACCCATCGACCATGTCGGACCACACGCGCGTCGCCGGCGAGACCGGCAGGCCGAGCGCCTCGACTTGATGCCGGCGGATCGGCCACTCGTGCGGGGCGTCCTCGCCGAGGAAGACGCCGAGCGCCCGCTCGAGCTGGGCGTCGCTCGCGTCGGGCAGGCGCGCCGCCAGCGTCTCGCGCAGGTAGCGGCTCATCGCGCGCTCGTACTCCTTGGCGAGCGCGTGGACCCCCGGCGCCTGCTCCTGCGGCGAGATGTGGCGGGCGCGTTGGCCGAAGACGATCGGGTCGACGGCCGAGAGCGACGCGCTGCGGCCCATCTGGAGGGCGCGCGCGTTGAGGGCGATCAGCGTGCCGCCGGAGATCGCCATGTACGGGACGATCGCGGTCGAGCGCGGGAACTCCCGCAGGGCGTTGGCGATCAGCACGCACGAGGTCACGCAGCCGCCGGCCGTGTGCAGGACGACCGTGATCTCGTCGCCGGGGATCCGCTGCATCGCCGCGAGCACCTCTTCGGCGACGCCGAGGTCGATCACCGGGGTGATGATCGAGACGACGCTGGTCGGCAGCGCCCGCGGGCGTTGCTGGCGGGTCAGGTAGTAGCCGGCGCCGACCAGGGCGGTGCCGGTGACCAGCGCCGTGACGAGGACTCCGCGGCTCATGCGTGCCCGTTTCC
>CAZQTL010000182.1:0-8235 GCA_964595975.1 uncultured Thermoanaerobaculia bacterium
CGGAGAGCGCCGAAGCGGCGCGCGCGAAGCTCTCGCGGGCCCGCAGGCCGTCCCCGCGACGCAGCGCGTCGGCGCCGGCGGCGAGCGCCCGCGCCCCTTCGGCATTCGTGCCTTCGCGCTGGCGGTAGATCGCCAGCCCGTCCTCGAGCTCCGGAACGAACAGCGGCAGGAGGCGCTGGCGGGTCGATGGCAACGCGAGCGCCACGCCGGCGGCGACGAATGCCGCCGCGGTGACGATCCGCGCACCGTGCCGGCGCAGGCGCCTGCTCCAGCGATAGCGGCGGTTGGCGACGCGTGCCTCGACCGGCTCTCCGGCGAGCACCCGCTGTACCTCGCGCGCGAGCTCGCGCACCGAGCGGTAGCGGGCCGCGGGCTCCTTGCGCAGCGCGCGCAGCACGACAGCGTCGAGATCGCCGCGCAGCGCGCGCCGACGACGGTCGATCGCCGTCCGCCCGCCTGTTCCGGCCGTCGTCTGGGTGCGGCGGGTGATCGCCGTCGACGGGGGATCCGGGTCCTGCCCGCGAACCGCGTCCTCGTAGGTTTCGAACCGCGTGCCGTCGAGGCGATAGGGAAGCGTCCCGGCGAGGAGCTCGTAGAGCACCACGCCGAGGGAGTAGATGTCCGAAGCGACGGTGACGCGCTGACCCAGTACCTGTTCGGGGCTCGCGTACGCCGGCGTCATCGCCCGGTGGAGCGTGCGGGTCTCCTCCTCCTCGCCCGAGGGCGCGACGAAGCGCGCGATGCCGAAGTCGAGCAGCTTCGCTTGTCCGTCCGCCGCCACCAGGATGTTGCCGGGTTTCAGGTCGCGGTGGACGACGCCGGAGCGATGAGCGTGGTCCACGGCCTCGAGCACTTCCAGGAAGAGACGCAGGCGTTCGTCGATCGCCAGTCCCTTCCTCTCGCAGTGTTCGGAGATCGGCAGCCCGTCGACCCGCTCCATGGCGATGAACGGCTGTCCCGAGGGTGTGAGACCGGCATCGTAGAGCCGGGCGATGCCACGATGTTCGAGCTGGGCGAGAATCCGGCGCTCATCCTCGACGCGGCGGGCGGTCTCGGGATCCCCGGCGCGGTCGACGATCTTCAGCGCCACCGTGCGGGTGAACTCCGGCCGCACCTGCTCGGCGAGATAGACCGTCCCGCTCCCGCCGCGGCCGAGCCGTCCCAGGAGCCGGAAGCCCGGCACGGCCGGCATCGCGTCGGGTTCGCCGGCAATCGTCTCGAGGTCCGCGGGCGATCCTCCGGCGGCGGACGGACCGCCGAGCACGAAGCTGCGCAGGTCGTCGACGAGCGTGATCCCCGCCGCGAGGGACAGCGCGCCGCCGTCGAGCGGCGTTCCGGTGAGATCGGCGGCGGCCAGCAGCTCCCGCAATGCGGCGGCGAGACCGGGTTCGCCGCGCGCCTCGACCTCCCGTACGGCCCGCGCGCGATCGTTGCCGGAGAGCGCGGCCACGCGGTGGAATTCCGCCTCGAGACGATCGATCTCCGCAGCCACGTCAGGAGCCCGGCAGTCCGAGCTCCCGCAGCAGCCAGGCGCGCGCGAACGCCCAGTCGCGTTTCACGGTTCGCGGCGAGCTCTCGAGCACCGTCGCGGCCTCCTCGACGGTGAGCCCGCCGAAGAAGCGCGCTTCGACGAGACGCGCGAGCCGCGGGCGTTCGACCGCCAGCCGGTCCAGGGCGCGGTCGAGGTCGATCAGCGTCGCCGCGCCCAGGCCCTCCGCCGCCGGCGTCGCGATCCCCTGTCCCCATTCGACCGGGACGGCTCCGGCGCCCCGCTTGGCGGCCAGACGGCCGCGCGCATGATCGACGAGGATGCGGCGCATGATCCGTGAAGCAAAGGCGAAGAAGTGCACGCGATCGTGCCAACGGATGTTGCGCAGCTGGCGGAGCTTGAGGTAAGCCTCGTTCACCAGCGCCGTCGGCTGCAAGGTGTGGCCGGTGCGCTCGTTGCGCAGCTGGCGCCCGGCGATCGCGCGCAGCTCCTCGAAGACCATCGGCAACAGGCGCTCGAGGGCGCCGTCGTCGCCCGCCTTCCAGGCCTCGAGCACCTGCGTGACGGCCGGATCCCCGGCCGCGCCCGCGCCACCGGCGGGCGAGATTCGGTCTTCGCGCATGGCGTTGCCCTATCTTACAAGGGCCAAGAAGGGACCTCTCCCCTCAGTCGGCGGAGTAGAGCACCTCGAGGCGGCGGGCGCGACGGGCAGCGAAGAAGAGCAGCAGCGCCGCGAGCGTCAACAATCCGGCGACCGCCAGCGGCGCCGGAGTCGGCTCGGCGGGGAGAGCGAACGGCCCGTGCGGCAGCGGCACCGGACAGAGCGACTGCAGGTAGTGGATCACCGAGATCTTCTTGAGCGCCGGCGGGAGGAGGAAGTTGATCCACTCCCAGCCGAGGATGAGCGCCGCCGGAATCATCGGATTCCTCACCAGCATGCCGAGGGCGAGAAAGACGGCGCCATAGCCGGCCACGGCCAGGAAAGTCACCGCGACGTAAGTGACCGCCTGGCCGGCGCCCGGCCCGCTCCACAGGTAGTCGCCTCCGCCGGGAGTCGTGCCGCCGAGGAAGCAGAGCCCGACCTGCAGCAGCACCGAGAGCCCGAAGAGGGCGCTGCCGGCCACGACGCCGGCGAGATACTTGCCGACCACGAAGACGTCGCGCCGCAACGGAGCCAGGAAGTAGAAGTGGAGACTGCGCTCCAGCATCTCGCCGCGGATCAGGTAGGTGAAGATCCCGAAACAGCCGAAGAAGACCACCAGGCGCACGAAGAAGAGCTGAAAAATGATGCCGTAGGTCTGGGCGATGTCGCTCGCCGCATCGGCCGGAATCGCGCGCAGGCGGGTGGCGACGATGCGCAGGGCGAGGAGCACCACCGGGAGGAAAGCGACCAGGACCACGGGCAGCGCCCGCGGCCGGAGGAAGGTCTTGCGCAACTCGAGGCCGAGCATCGCCCGCACCTGGCGCACCCAGCGGGAGAGTCCGGTCGATTCCGTCTGACTCGGTCGTTCGCTCAAGGCGGGGCCTCCTCAGCTCGCCGTCCCGACCGGGGCCCCGATCAGGTACTGGTAGACCGCCTGCACGTCTTCGTCGGCCGGCACCACGGCCTCGACTTCGACCAGCCCTTCCGCCGCCAGCCGGTTGAGCAGGAGATAGAACTGTTCCGAGCTCCGCGTCCTCACCAGCAGGCCGCGGCCGTCGGGATCGATGCGCGCCTCGACGACATGGTCCTCCGCGAAGACCCGCGCCGCCAGCGCTCCGGGCCGATCGCAGCGCACCAGAACGGCGAGCGGCCGCTCCGCGGTCATCTCGTCGCGGACGCCGGCGATCGCTCCTTCGGCGACGATGTAGCCGCCGTGCACCAGCACGACCCGATCGGAGAGCTCGTCCACCTCGTGCAGGATGTGGCTCGAGATCACCACCGTCCGTCCGGCGGCGGCGAAGCTGCGCAGCAGCTCGATGACCTCCGAGCGGGCGAGGGGATCGAGGCCGTTCAGCGGCTCGTCGAGGAGCAGTACCTGCGGATCGTGAGCGATCGCCTGCGCGAGCTTGATCCTCTGCTTCATCCCCTTGCTGTAGCCGGCGATGCGGCGCGACGCGGCGTCGCTCATGCCGACGCGCTCGATCGCCCGGCGAGCCTGCGTGGCGGCAGCGGCGTCGGGAAGCCCGCTGAGCCTGAGGTAGAGGTGAACGAAGTCCCAGCCGGTGATGCCGCGCGGATAGGTGTCGAACTGGGTGCAGTAGCCGACCTTGGCGAACAGGCGCTCCGGATCCGACGCGTCGAGGCCGGCGACCGAGACCCGGCCTTCGGTCGGGCGCAGGAGCCCGGTCGCGAGGTTCATGAGCGTCGTCTTGCCCGAGCCGTTCGGTCCGACGAGGCTGGTGATGCCGGGGCCGATCGTGAGGTCGATACGGTTGACGCCGAGCACTTCGCCGTAGAACTTCGACACGTCCTCGAACACGATGGCGTCCATGGCCGCAGCGGAGCTCATCGCGAGACCTCGCAGGCGCGCACCTTGCGGTGCAGGACCCACAGCGCCGCGGCGAGCAGGCAGGCGAGCGTCAGCCAGCAGCTCGCCACCGGCAGCGGATCGTCCGGGAACGGCTTGCCCAGGAAGTCGATGCCGCCGAACAGGTCCGCCCAGATGGTCTGGACGACGTCGTCCATCGCCAGCGCCTTGCCCCAGCGGAAGCCGGCGATCTCCTCGATCGCCCGACCGAACGCCTCGCCAACGATGAACAGGCCGAAGAGCATGCCGGTGGCGACCGGCCGCCACTTGACCCAGGCCGAGATGGCGATCGCCAGCACCGCCAGCAGGAGGATCCAGATCCACGAGCCCACCAACAGCGCCGGCACGAGGCGCCAGTGCTCGGCGAGCCAGGCCGGACCAGCGAGCGAGGTCTGCAGACCGAGCAGCAGCAACCCGGGGATCCAGGTCACCGCCGACAGCGGCAGCAGGAGCACGAGGAGCTTGCCGGCGATGTAGTCGGTGCGCGACAGCGGGCGCGAGAGGAAGAGCGGCAGCGCGTTGTGCGCCAGGTCCGGCGCCACCAGCGTCGGACCGAAGAACGCGGCGAGCAGGAAGGCGAACGTCGACTGCCAGACGAGGAACCAGAAGAACGGCTCCTTGTCGATCGCCATCCAGCTCGAGTCGATCCCCTCGCCGACGACCCGGAAGCCGACCGCGGTCAGCATGTCGACGTTGTTGGCGAGGTAGATCATGCCGCCGAAGAACAGCGGCGGAATGAGGGCGACGATGAACAGCAGGAGCGCGAGGCGGGACTTCCAGAGGTCTCCCAGCGCGAAGCGCGCCACCGTCCAGATGCGGAAGCGCCCGGTGCGACGCTCGCCGCCCCAGCCGCGATAGCGGTGGTCATAGACCGGCACGAGGCACCTCCTTGGCGCTCTCTGCAAGGGCGACTCCGCTCTCGGGCTCGCCGTTCTCCATGGCGCGCAGGAAGAGGTGTTCGAGCGAGTTGCGGCTCGACGACAGGCGGCGCAGCTGGACGCCCTGCTCGGAGGCGATGCGATAGAGCATGCGGACATCGACCGTTGCCGGCAGGACGACCTTGAGCTTGCGGTTGGACAACTCCGCCACCTCGCAGCCCAGCTCCGCGAGGCGCGCGGGATAGCCGCCGTCGGCGCCGCCCCGGGTCTCGATCTCGAGGAAGCGACGCTGGCTGGCGCGCTCCTCCGCCAGGTTCGCGATCGTCGCGACTTTGCCGTCCTTGAGCACGATCACCTCGTCACAGCAGCTCTCGACATCGCGCAACAGATGCGACGAGAGGATGATCCGCACGCCCGAGGCGGCGATCTCGCGCACCAGGCCGAGCATGCGCTGCCGCGCCGACGGGTCGAGCCCGTTCGTGGGCTCGTCGAGCAGCAGCAGCTCGGGGCCGTGGGCGATCGCCTGGGCGAGCTTGGCGAGCTGTTTCATGCCGAGCGAATAGGTCTCGAGCTTGCGATAGCGCGCCTCGCCGAGGCCGACGTAGAACAGGGCTTCGTGCGCCCTCTCGAGCGCCGCACGCGCCGGCAGGCCGGAGAGCTCGGCCATCATGCGCACGAAGCGCACGGCCGACATCCCGGCGACGAACGACTCGCTCTCCGGCATGTAGCCGATGCGCTCGCGCACCGCCGCGGCGTCGGTGGCGATGTCGCGACCGAGGACCCGCGCCCTGCCGGCGGCGGGCCGATAGAAGCCGAGGATCGTGTTGAACAGAGTCGTCTTGCCGGCGCCGTTGGGTCCCAAAAGTCCGACCACCTGGCCGGAGAGCGATCCGTCGAGTCCCTTGAGGATCGCTCTCCCTGCCAGGCGGACTTCCAGCCCTTCGAGCTCGAGCAGCGGTGAAGGCATCGGCACCCGGAACTCTACGCCTGCGGGCCGGCGGGAGTTTCGGTCGCCGGCCCGGCCGGAGCGCTCTCCGGCGCCGCGTCGCCGTCACCGAAGAGACCGCCCAGGGCGAGCAGGCTCTCGAACGAGATGCCCATCGGGCCCCGCGCGCCGCGGGTGGCGAAGGTGAGCCCCTGCGCTTCGCCGTAGGCCACGGCGAGGCTCGCTCCCGCCTCCCCGGCGAGCGCGCTCAGCTGCTCGCGCTGAGCCTCGGGAAGGCCCTGCTGCTGGCCGAGGAACTCGCTCAACGCGCCGACTGCGCCGCCGAGATTCTGATAGACCACCCCCGAGTAGTTGGCCTGGCCGTCGAGCGGCAGGAGCTCGAGGAAGGCCGACGATGCGGCGAGGGTGATGCCGGCCGCACGCTGGGCGACCGCTTCGGCGAGCAGGGCCCGCGACGGACCGACGACGAGATAACCGTCGACGAACAGGAAGTGGGCGAGCTCGCTTCCGCTCGCGATCCGCAGGTCGTAGTAGACCCGGCCGTCGACCGCCTCCTGGGACAGCTCGAGGAGCGGCCGCGGCTCTCCGCCGCTGTTCGCGGCGGCGCGGTTCCACTCCTCCACCAGGCGCACCAGCGTCGACTGCAGACGGCCGGCGTCGGCGACTTCGAGCACGAGCTTCCACGACGGGGTGGGCAGCCACGGACCGTCGAAGGCGATGGCGAAGTCGCCGCCCAGGGTCGCGGCGAGGTCCTCGCGCAGCGAGAGCCCGTGCTCGGCCTCGAAGTCGGCGAGCTCGCGCAGCACCGAGTGCTCGCCTGGGCCGGAGCCGTCGGCCTCGACCAGCGCGAGCAGGTCGTCGAGCATCGCAGCGGGTTCCTTGAGCAGGCCGCCCACGGCGAGATGCGCGGCGGGCGAGACGAAGTCGAGCGCGCCGACAGGACCCGGCGCGGCGAGCCAGGAGGCCATCCCCTGGCGCTCGTGCCGGAAGCCCAGATGGGCGCGGCTCTGGGTCTCGCCCGACGAGCTGCGGCTGTCGAGGATCAGGAACTCCGCATCGGCGAGGCCGAGGCGCTCGAGGACACGGGCCTCGGCGGCACCGTCGGCGCCGGCCGGCTCCTGCGCCGCCGTCGCCCGGGCGACGATCGACGCCAGATCGACGCCCACCAGCCACTCGGCGCCGCCGCCGTAGATGGCGGCGAGTCGCTGGTGGAACGGCGAACCGACGAAGGAGTTCGCTCCGGAAGCGAGCTCGGCCTGGATCGCCGCGAGCGGCGCCGCCGAAGGCGAAGCGAGCAGCAGGTCGCCGGTCGTCCAGACGAGCAGCTCATGCCCGGTCGTGCTCTCGCCCGAAGGATCGGTGATCCGCCGGAGGCGCGGCTCGGGTCCACTCTCGCCGGCCGGATGCGACGCCGCCAGCGCGTTGAGGCGCGCGATCTCCTGGTCGAGCAGGGGCGAGAAGCGCACCGGATCGCCGACCTCGGCGAGCAGCAAGGGGGCCTCGCCGGGCGCTTCGGTGTCGCCGCCGGCCGACTGGAGGTCGACCGCGATCACGATCTCCGCTCCGAGCTCGCCGCCGAAGCGCTCGAGCTCGGTGATCGCCTCGGCGATCCCGGCCTCGTCCTCGGGGTTCGCGAAGTGCTCGTTCCACCACTCGCCGAGCACCGGATTCTCGGCCACCCGCTGCTGCACCAGCTGCCAGGCCGTGCCCACCGACTGCGAGAGATTGGGCAGCGCGACGTAGACCCCGGTGCCGGACGGAACCAGATCGAGCAGCCGGGTCGAGGTGCGCGCCGACTCCGGCGCGAGGGCGAGATCCAGCTCGTGGCCGAGGCTCTTCAGGGCCGCCAGACGCTCCCGATAGCGCGCGGCGTCGCGGCTCCAGGAGATCTCGTCGGCCACCGAGACGGCGGCGAGGCGATGTCCGGAGGCGAACTGCTGCCCGGGCAGGAGGACGGCGCGCTGGGCGCCTTCCTGGACGTGCACCTCGCCCTCGATCACCGACACGCGCGAACCCTTGGCGCCATGATTGACCGAAAAGATGGTGCCGACCACCGACACGCGACAGTCGCCGGTGTCGACGTAGAGATGGCCGCGCCGCTGCTTGGCGGCCTCGACGATCAGGCTGCCGCGCTCGAGCTCGAGGATCGTCCCGTCCCAGCGCCGGCCGAGACCGAGCTCCGAGCGTTCGGCGAGCTCGATCCGCGAGCCGTCGGCGAGCTCGAGCACCGCGCCCGAGCCCTGGGCGGTGCGCACCAGCTGCGAGCCGGCGATGCGCTCGCCGGCCACCGCCGGACGCACCTCGCCGCCGGAGACCACGGCGAGCTCGCCCGAGATCGCCCGCACCGTGACGGCTGGGGCCGCGCCGAGATAGCCGACGCCGGCCTGACGGACCAGGAATCCACCGAGCAGG
>CAZQTL010000183.1:0-3684 GCA_964595975.1 uncultured Thermoanaerobaculia bacterium
TTGCCGTCGTACTCCTCAAAGAGGTCGCGCGTGTTGTCGGGGTGGGTGGTAGACGTCACGCGATTCGCGGCGTCGTAGGCGTACGCCGTGCGCTGGTCCAAGGCGTCGGTGTGTGCGGTCAGCCGCCCGTTGTCGTCGTACTCGAAGCGCTCGAGGATGCCCTCCGGCCGGACGACCTCGGTCCTGCGGTCGAGTCCATCGTAGGTCGAAGTTGTCAACGCGCCCTCGGCGTCGATTTCCAATCGGACGTTGCCGCGAGCGTCGTAGGTCCTGCGGCTCCGGTTGCCGAAGGCGTCGGTCGACACGACAGGCCGGCCCAAGGCATCGAAAGCCGCCGTCGACTCGATCTCGACGGCGGCACCCGTCGGCGTCACCTCCCGGGCCACGGTCCCGATCTCGTTCCCGGCCGGATCCAGCGTCCAGTCGAGACGATTGCCGGCAGCGTCCTGCACGGCGGTCCGCCTTCCGGCCGCGTCGTATTCGGCGAGCGTGACTCGCTGCAGGGGATCGGTTGTCTGCAGCAGTCGGGAGTCGGCGTCCCACACGAGCGCGGTCTCGAGAACGAGCGCGCTGGACGGATCGTCGGGAATCCGCGGGTCGTTTCCGCCAGCCTCCCAAAGATAGGAACTGCTGGTCCTGGGCCGTCCGCGGAGGTCGAACTCGGTCACTTGCCGCGCAAGCAGGGCGCCCGCTGCGACTCGGCGGCGTTCCCCCGGCATTCCGCCCGTGTCATAGGTGGTTTCGTCGTACTCCGCCAGCGGATTCACCGTGCGGAAGGGGCGCCCGAAGCCGTCGCGGACTTGTTCCCAGCCGAGCCCGCGTCCGTCGATGGTGCCGACGTTCTCGCCATCGGCGTTGTAGAGCGCTTCGGCCTGGATCGGTGCCGGAAGGGCTCCGGTGCCGAGGCCTCGGCGGTGAAACCGCACCTGGTTGCGGGAGTCGTACTCCCACTCCTCGTAGTTGCCTTCAGGGTGCGTGACGCGGACGGGGAGGAACCCGGCGTCATACTCCGTCGTCGTGGCGACGAAGGCCCCCGCCGTCACCTCCCGCCGCTCCTCTTTCACTTCGCCCAGGACGCCGTAGTCGCGCTGGATGCGGGTGTAGGTCGTGCCGTCGTCGCCGGCGGGCAGGCGCTCCTCGACGACGTTGCCGGCTTCGTCGTAGAGGTAGACCGTCTTGTAGCCGAGCGCCGGGGCGAGGCCTTCGGGGTCGTGGTCGGAGCTCGCGCCGCTCGCCGCTTGCGTCGACTCGACCAGCCAGTCGAGCTCGTTGTAGACCGATTCGTGGCGTACGCCGCGCGGGTCGGTCACCGCGGTGACGTTGCCGCGCGCGTCGACGTCGAAGGTGGTGGTGAGGGCGAGACCCTCCGGATCGACGGACTGCTTCTGCAGATAGCCTTTCTGCGGGCCGGTCGCGAAGTAGTCGTAGGTCGTGATGTGGCCGTTCGGGTTCGTCACCTGCGTCGGCTGGCCGAAATCGTTGTACGCCGTCGCCGTCGTGCCGGCCTCGGGAGCCCCGAACGCCTCCGTCACCGAGGTGGCGAGGCCGACCCCGTTGCGCGCGATCTTCGTCACCGCGCCGCGCGGGTCGGTGATCGTCACCGGCTGGTTCGAGTAGCCCTCGTATTCGTAAGTGGTCCGCAGCGTGTGCGCCGAACCGTTGTCGCCGCGGCTGTCGGCGGTGACGGCGACCGAGAGCACGTTGCCGCGCGCCCGGCGGCCGCTCTCCTCGTCGTAGACGATTGCGGTCACGCGCCCGAGCGGCAGGGTGATGCGGGTGACCAACCCCTCGCCGTCGACGGCGTAGGTCGTCGCCGCGCCGGCCGGGTCCTCGAAGCGGAGGAGCTGCCCCGACGCGTTGTGCTGGTACTGCCACGGATTCCCGCGCCGGTCGGTGACTGTCGCCGCGTGCTGTTCGAAGTCGTAGGCGATCGCGAGCGGAAAGCCGCCCCAGCTCTGTTCGGTCGCCTCCTCGGCGCGACCGTCGCCGTCGGCGTCGGTGTAGGTAACCTCCCATACCGTCTCCCCGCGCGCGTCGCGCACCGCGACCAGGTTGTCGCGCGCGGCCAGCGCGGCGGCGAGGCCGCCCGCGGCGGGCGGGCTGTCGGCGTAGGCGTACTCGATCGTGAGGCCGGAGGGGAAGGTCGATTCGCCGTTCGTGACCGACGGCGAGGTCGCCCGCGCGAGGCGGCCCTCGGCGTCGTACGCATAGCGCACCGTGCGACCTTCGAAGTCGTCGACCGACTCGAGACGCCCTTCGTCGTCGTAGGCGAGATCGTAGCCGCGCCCGAGCGTATCGACGACGCGAACCAGCCGCGAGGCACGGTCGTAGTCGAAGCGCAGCTCGTTACCAGTCGTCTCGCGGTCCTTGACCGGGTCGGCGATCGCGGCCAGCCTCCCCCAGAGATCGAAGCGCACCGTGGTGTGCGACGGATCGATCAGGAAATAGCCCTGCGTCGTCTCGACGAGCTCGGCGAAAACCCCCGCGGGCGACTTCAGGCTGTCGTCGCCCTGGCGGCGAAAGGTCTCCCGCCGGCCGCTGGCGTCGTAGAGCTCGACGTCGCGGTTGGGGAGCGCGCGCAGGCGCAGGCGGTAGCCGAAGTCCCACCCCGGGCCGAGCGGCCCGGCGCCGACTGTCTGATTGCGGTAGCTGCGCGCGAACGCGAAGTCGATCCCACGTCCGCGGACCGCGAGGTCCACCGCACCCGCGGTGAGCTCTCCGGAGTGGAGCAGCGTCCCCGGGACGACGTCGCCGGACCCGCCGGAAGCGTTCCGCGCCGGCTCCTGCCGCAGAGAGGGAGCCATCTCCCAGCGCACCGAGCGCATCGTCGGTTCGCCGGCGCGCAGCGCCTCCGCGCCGTAGATCGGCGCGAGCTGGGCGACGAGTGCGGGCGGGAAGCGGGCGCGGATCGTGTCGCCGGAGAGGATCTCGCGCGCGTCGGGCGGAATACCGAGCGCGGCTCCGTCGCAGCGGATGCAGCCGCCCGGGGCGTTGGCGGCGTTCTCGGCCGGCGTGCGCGTATAGGCGCGCGCGGCGCGCAGGTCGGCGATCGCCACCACGACGTCCGACTCGTACCAGTGCGCGCCTTCGTCGGTGGGACTCTCGGCGAGGCGGCGCAGCACCAGCCCGTCGTCGCCGAGGAAGGCCGGCGGGGGGATCGCCCCAGGCAGGCCGGCGACCTCGCCGGCGCCGTCGATCGGCTCGCCGCCGGGCCCGAGGCTCACCAGATCGAGCCGGATTTCGGGGCCGACGAACGCGGGCAGCGCAACGCGCACGCGGAAACTCGCCGGCAGCTCGCGCGGAGCCTCGGGGGTGCCGACGTCGACCGTCGGCACGCCGAGCGGCGCCAGGACCGGCGGGCCGGGAGCGGCCAGGGCGCCGCCGGGCAGCGCGAGCACGGGCAGCGCCTTGACCAGCGACAAGGTCATCACCAACGCCGGCACGGCGAAGCTGCGGCCGTGCGGCACTTTCAGGCCAACGGGCATCGAACTGGGCTCCCGAGTCGGGCCGAGTGTACAGAACCCGGCGGTGCCGTCCAGCACGGTCCGAAGTGCTCTCTCGAAGTGCAGGGGTGAACTCGTCATTCTGGAGAGATAAGACGGAATCCGGAGGCACCGTCTGGCGCCGAGAAGGTGCCCCAAGAGGTGCCAGGTGAGTTCCGGGGAGGGCTCCGTGGTGCGGCCG
>CAZQTL010000183.1:3784-8225 GCA_964595975.1 uncultured Thermoanaerobaculia bacterium
TTGTACTTGCGTCCGCTGCCGCAGGGGCAAGGGTCGTTGCGCCCCGGCGCGGGCTCCGCTCGCAGCGGACCCAGGCTCGAGCCGGGCTGAACGCTCTCCGCGCCCGCTCCCGGTTCCCCGCCCTGGCGCTGCGCCAGCCAGAAGTTGTGGATCCTGGTGACAGAAGGTCCGACATCGCGCGTCCAGCGTTCGATCTGCGACTTACGCGGCTGCGGCCCGTCCTCGTCCTCGAGCCCGAGGCCCAGGAGCGGCGCGAACCACTTGGGCCGCTCGTCGATCAAGTCCGCCCAGGTGTCGGATTCGAATCGCGTGCCGGCCACGAACCCGCTGCACCAGTTCGTGGCGGCCTCGACGTCGCCGTCTTCGAAGAGCGGCTCGAACTCCCCGGCCCCCGGCGCGAGCGCCGCGGCGACCGAGTTGTAGAGCTTCATCACGAGGTTCCAGATCCGCTGCGCCTCCTCGGTGCTCGCGAAATCGGGGGAGACCTCGCCCGCGTCGACATCCCAGATCCACGGCATCCACTCCGACGGCTTCACCAGGCGCGGCGTGGCGAGGACCGCGGCGAAGAACCCCTCCAGGCCGAAGACGTCGAGGGAGCTCTCGGCCAACCCCGGTGAGGCGAGGAAGCCGTCGAGCTCGATGAGCTCGTCATCTGTGAGATCGCTGAGGTCCTCTTCGAGTGGCGGTACTGGCGGCATGGAGAACCTCGCGTAAGGGCGGTGAACGGCGATTCTACGGTGCGAGTCCCGCGCTGCCCGAAAGGTGCCAGCCGATTCTCTGAGGGAGCTGTCCCCGCGGGCCCTCGTTCGTCGGATTCCCCGTAAGAAGCGATCGGGGGACAGGATGCGTCGGATTGGATGGTTGGCAGGGCTTTTCGCGTTGGCGGTGCCAGCAGCCGGGCCGGGGGCGAACTTCCGCCTCTCGGACGGCCTGGCGGTCGCCGGGGTTTACAACACCAGCGGCGGCAACGACGCCATCGTCTCGCTCGACGGGCGGTGGGTCTTTTACCGCCAGGACGTCGACGGCATCGATGCCGTCGAGCTCTGGCGCGTCGCCACGGTCGGCGGAACGCCGGAGCGCGTCTCCGGGATTCTGCCGGCCGGATCCAACGTCTTCGGCATCGAGCTCGTGCCCGACGGGTCGCGCATCGTCTTCTACTCACCGCAGGACGATGCCGACCTCGCCGAGCTCTACTCGCACCCGGTCGGCGCACCCGCCGGGAGCTACGTCAAGGTGAATTCCCCGCTCGCCCCCGGGAGTCACCTCCTGACCTCCGGGGCCTTCTCGCCGGACTCCGCGCGCACCCTGTACTACAGTGGACCGGACACCCTGGGTACCGACACGGCGAAGCTCTGGGTGGCCGAGCTCGACGGCAGCAGCCAGACGCCGATCGTGACGCTTCCCCTCGGCCGCGACTTCAGCCGCCTCACTGCGCCGCCGGACTTTGCCCACGCTCTCTATGTTGCCGACGCCGCCGTGGCGAGCCGCTACGAGCTCTGGTCGGTGCCGATGGCCGGCGGGACGCCGGTGAAGCTGAACGGCGCGCTGGCGACCGGCGGCGACGTCAGCGAGATCGCCGCCTCACCGGCCGGCGGGGTGGCGATCTACCTTGCCGACCAGCAGGTCGACGGGCGCCGCGAGCTCTACGTCGTGCCGGTCGCTGGCGGGGCCGCCACCAAGCTCAATGCGACTCTCGCCGCTGGGCGCGAGATCTCCGCTGCCGTCTTCACCCCCTCCGGCGGGCGGATCCTCTACGTCGAATCCGAGATCGGCACCGGCACGATCCGCGAGATCTGGTCGGTCGCTCCGGACGGCAGCGGCCGCGTCGCGCTTCTCCCGGCGATGACCACCGGCGGCGCCCTGGCGTGGATCGGACTCGACGACGACTACCTGCTCTATGTCGCCGACCAGTTGGTGGACGAGCGCTACGAGCTCTTCTCGGTGCCGCTCGGCGGCGGCGCGGCGGTGAAGCTCAATCCGACGCTGGTCACCGACGGCGATGTCGTCTTTGACCAGAACGCAGCGCCGCGCGTCACGCCGGACGGCACCCGCGTCGTCTACGCCGCCGACCAGAGCGCGAACGGCCTCGAGAACCTCTACTCCGTACCGATCGGCGGGGGAACGGCGACGCCGGTCGGCACGGCGGCGGTCTTCGGCCTCACCGACATCCGGGGCATCGCCATCGCCTCCGACAGCGACCGGGTCGCCATGGTGCGCTGGCTGAATCCGCTCCTGCCGGGGGCGACGCCGAGCGTCCACCTCTGGCTGGCGTCGCTCCAGGGCGGCGGCTGGACGCGGATCGATTCCTGCGGCGAACTGTGCGAGGTCTGGCCCTACTGGACCTTTTCGCCCGCCGACCCGGGCCAGCTCTTCTATCTCGCCGACCAGGAGGTCGACGGGCGATTCGACCTCTTCCACGGCGACGCCTGCCTGCTCTGCGACGGCTTCGACATCGGCACCACCGTCCGCTGGAGCGCGACCTCGCCCTGAGTGGAGGAAGGGTGCCAGCCGATTTCCCGATCGAGAATGTCGAGCGAGGGGTGGCTGGACCGAGGGCTCCCATGGGCCCGGAGCGCGCAGTATCAGCGCGAGGACCCATGGGAAGCGGGCCAGACAGGACCCGTCGCGGGGGCTTGCCGCCCGCGTTGCAAGGTGCCTGCCGAGAAGGTGCCAGCCGATTTCCCGTTCAGGGTACGGCGGCACTCCAGTATGCGAAGTCCTCGCTCTCGAAATCGTCGGTGAAGACGACCCTGCGCACGAAACGCTGCAGGAAGATGTCGTCGTTGCCGCCGCTGGTGCCTTCCTGATCTTGCCAGACGACGGCGAACAGCCGGTCGCCGATCGCCGCGTCGGCGTTGCCCTGGCTACCTGGAGCCGTGGTGTGGGCCAGGAACTCGCCGCCGACAACGGCACCGGACTTGGTCACTTCGAGAACGGAAACCCCCTGGTCGGTGTCGATGTCGGTCGAATTCCAGGTGAAGAGCATCGCTCCGTCCCGCGCCACATCGAGCTCCATGGTTTGCGTACCGCCGGTGCCGCCGGCCACCGCCAGGTGGTCGCCGCCGAGCGGCACACAGGCGGGCGACAGGCGCCGCCACTCGAGATCCGCGGATCCCCCTTCGATCCAGGCGACGACGTAGTTGCCGAGCCCGTCGACGCCGACGTGCGGGTTGAGATTGCGCGACGGCAGGTCCGCCGGCACGACGAACTGGGAGCCGAGCGCCACGCCGTTGGCGTCGAAGCAGCGCGCGTAGACCTGTTCGAGCGGTGGCGTGTCCTCCTGCCAGGTGACGAGGAACGAGCCGTCCGGCGCCGCGGCGATGTCGAAGGTCGCGAGCTCAGGATCGGTCGCCTGGTTGGCGAACAGGTCGCCGGTCACGGGCGTTCCGTTGAGGGCGAACTTGCGGTACTTGAGATCCCCCAGCGCGAGGTCGTCGATCCAGGCGACGACGTAGCTGTCGTCGTCGGCGCGCGAGACTCTGGCCGTCTTCGTGATGTCGACCGCCGCCGTGGCATTCGCCTGGAACTCGGCAGCGAGCGTCGAGCCGTTGTTCGATGAGCGTCGGGCGAAAACGTCGCGGCCGCCGTCCTGTTGCTGATTGGTGTTCCAGGTGACGATCCAGTCGCCGGAGCCGTTGACCGAACCGGAGGCGTCGAGCTCGGAGAAGTCGGATTGGTTGGGCGCGCTGGCGTTCGCCGGCGTGCCGTCGGCGGCGAAGCTCCGCTGGGCGACGTCGTTCGCCGTGAGATCCGTCCAGAAGACGCGGATGCGGCCGTCGTCCGCCATGCCGACGGACGGACCCTGCTGGTCGCCCGCCTGGGTCGCGCTGTTGACCAGAATCGGCGAGCCGATCGGCAGTTGCCCGGCCGCCGGGCCGGCGACGAGCGCTGCCGCGGCGATCCAGATCGTTCCCCCCCTCGCCGCCCACGCCCTCGCCGCGTCGCCCATACCGCCCCCCATGGAATCCCTTCGTTGCGGGGAACCTACCGGGCGCAGCCGCCGGCCGCCTCCCTCCGGCGTCGGGACGGACCTCTGACTTTGGTGAGGGTGGATGAAGCCGGTGATGGGCAGGTGCCCCTGGGAAGGTGCCAGCCGATTTGATTTTCCGCAGGTCGGGCGCCCTCGTCCGGTATTTCACTCCGACGCGGTACTTCCATCAGGACGCGCTCGAGACCGCCCGGCGGCGCAGGGAGCCGACGCGAACGGGACGGCCCCCTCCGGGCGCGACCTCACCGGAGGGCTCATGGCCGTACAGCTCGCTCGTCGTGGCTGGATGCTCGCCGCAGGACTCCTGATCGGAAGCACGTCGGCGCCGCTCGCCGCCCAGGCGCCCGCCGGAAAGGAGCAGGTCACCCGGCGGCGCCCGCCGGTGACGGCCGATGCCGCCGCCGGCCTGCAGCACATCGGCGCGGCGTCCGAGGCCGCCGGCAGCGTCGCCGC
>CAZQTL010000184.1:0-8203 GCA_964595975.1 uncultured Thermoanaerobaculia bacterium
ATCCTCGACTGGTACACGGTGCTCGTCGGCGCCTTCGCGCTGGTCGCGATCCTGCATCACGGCGCGCTGTTCCTCGCCTGGAGGACCGACGGCGTGGTGCGCGAGCGCAGCCTCGACGCCGCCTCGCGCCTCTTCCCGGCGACGCTCGCCCTCTGGCTGCTCGCCAGCTTCGCGACGGCACGACTCGCGCCGCAGATGGTCGACCATCTCGCCGCCCGCCCGCTCGCCTGGGCGGCGACCGCGCTCTTCCTCGCCGGTCTCGGCGGCACCCTGTTGGCGCGCCGCGCCGGCCGCGACCTCGCCGCCTTCGTCGCCTCCTGCGCCTTCCTCTTCGGCCTCCTCGCGGCGACCGCCGCGGTCCTCTACCCGACGATGTTGCGCGCCGCGACGGTGGCGCCGTCGCTGACGGCGCAGAATGCGGCGGCGGCACCGCACTCGCTGCGCGTCGCCCTCCTCTGGTGGCCGGTGGGCCTCCTGCTCGCTATCGGCTACTACGTCGTCCTCTTCCGGCTGCATCGCGGCAAGGCCCAGGCCGCCGCAGAGGGCGAGGGGTATTGAGCGACGGCAAGTCGGGCGGCTGGACCTACATCGCCATTGCGGTCGCCCTCTTCCTGGTCTGGAGCAACAGCTTCGTCGCCGCCTCCTACCTGCTCGGCGGCGAGCGGCCGGCGGCGCAGTTCGACTGGCTGAGCCTCTCGGCGGCGCGCTTCTCGCCGCTGGTGCCCCTGTGTCTCGTCTACTGCCTGGGGTTCCGCCGCCGTCCCTGCCTCGCGCTCCTGCGCCGCCATCCCGTGCGCCTGCTCGCCTCGGGCCTGCTCGCGGTGCCGGCCTACAACCTGGCGCTCTACTACGGCCAGCAGCACGGCGTGCCGCCGCCGGTCGCCGCCCTGACCAGCGCGCTCACGCCGCTGCTGCTCCTGGTCTTCGCGGCGGTCTCCCTCGGCGAACGTCTGACCCTGCGCCGGATCGCCGCCTTCGCCATCGCGCTCGCCGGCCTGTTCACCATCTCGCTCTCGCGCGGCGGTTTCGCCGGCCTGCCGACGTTCGGCGTCCTGCTCGCCATCACCGCCATTGCGCCGGTCTCCTGGTCGATCTACACCGTGCTCAGCAAGGCGGCAGTCGGCGCGCGCCAGCTCAGCCAGCTCTCGGTGGTGACGGAGCCCGCGGCCACGGAGCGGGTCGTCGCGTCGCCGCTCGACTGGACCTATCTGACGATGGGGATCGGCAGCCTGCCGCTGCTCGCCCTGCTGCCGTTCCACGGCGGCAGAGAGCTGCTCGCGCTCTCACCCGGCGGCTGGCTCGCGCTCTTCCACCTCTCGGTGCTCTCGGCCTTCCTCGGCTATGCGGTGTGGAGCTGGCTGCTGCGCCACCTGCCGGCTTCGACCGTGGCCTTCTTCGTCTTCCTCAATCCGCCGCTGACGCTGATCTCGAAGCTCCTGTTGTCCCTGGCGCTGCCGTCGTATTTCCTCTGGCACCTCAACCGGCTCGAGCTCCTCGGCAGCGCCCTCGCGCTCGCCGGGCTCGCCATCGCCATCTGGCCCCGTCGCGGCGCGCGCGGCCTGGCAGGCTAGAGTCCGCGCCATGCGCCCCACCGAGCGACACCCCGCCCTCGATCCTTCCGCCGCCGAGATCCGCGCCGCCGGCGCCGCCGCCGTCGACTGGGTGGCCGCCTACTGCGAGGCGCTGCGCGAGCTGCCGCTCTACCCCGACACCACCGCCGCCGCGCTGCGCGAGCGCTTCGCCGAGCCGTTGCCGCAGTCCGGCCGGCCGTTCGCGGAGCTCCTGGGGCGCTTCCGCGACGAGATCGTCCCGGGCAGCCGGCACAACGGACACCCGCGATTCTTCGGCTACGTCTCGGCGCCGGGGACCGCGGTGGCAGCCCTCGCCGACCTTCTGGCCTCGACCCTGAACTCCAACCTCACCGCCTGGCGGTCGGCGCCGGCGCCGGTCGAGATCGAGCGTCAGGCGATCGACTGGATCCGCCAGGCGCTCGACTGCCCGCCGGGCTGGGACGGGCTCTTCACCAGCGGCGGGTCGCTCGCCAACTTCACCGCCCTCGCCGCCGCGCGCCACCGCCACGACGCGACGATCAACGAGTCCGGTATGGGAAAGGTCGCGCGAGCGCTGCGGGTCTACATCTCGACCGAGGGTCATCATTCGACCGACAAGGCGGCGGCGCTCCTGGGCCTCGGGCGCGACAACGTCGTCCGCGTTCCGGTGGACGCGGAGCTGCGGATGGACGTCGGCGAGCTGGCGCGCCGGATTGCCGAGGATCGCGCCAGCGGCCGAGCCCCTTTCTGCGTCGTGGCGAGCGCCGGCACCGTCGTCTCGGGCGCCATCGATCCGCTGGCGGAGATCGCCGCGCTGACGCGTCGAGAGGGCCTGTGGCTGCACATCGATGGCTGCTACGGCGGCTTCGCCCGGCTCGCGCCGTCGGTGCATGGACGGTTCGCCGGTATCGAGCTCGCCGACTCGATCGCCCTCGATCCCCACAAATGGCTCTACCTTCCCGCCGACTGCGGCTGCCTGCTCTACCGCGAGCCCGCGGCGGTCGGCGCGGCCTTCGCGCTCGGCGCGGACTACACGCGCATCGCCCAGACCGACAGCCGCGAGGCGTTCGCCTTCTGGGACTACGGCCCCGAGCTCACGCGCCGCTTCCGCGCGCTCAAGGTGTGGATGACGTTCGCCCACGTCGGCGCGCGGGCGCTCGGCGAGGCGATCGAGGCGAACCTCGACTGCGCGCGCTACCTGGCCGAGCTGGTCGCGGCGAGCGACGACTTCGAAATGCTCGCACCGGTCGAGCTGTCGATCTTTTGCTTCCGCCACCTCGGGCCCGGCGGCCGCCCGGCGAGCGCCCGCTCCGCAGCCGACGAGCGCCAGCTCGACGCCTGGAACGAACGCCTCCTGCACGCGCTGCAGCACGGTGCGAGCTCCTACCTCTCGAACGCCACCGTCGGCGACCGCTTCGCCCTGCGCGGCTGCGTCCTCAACTACCGCACGACGCGGGAAGACATGGCGATCCTGCTCGCCGACCTGCGCCGCGAGGCGGCCGGCCTCGGCCGCCAGGGCTGATGTCTCCCGGCTGAGCGTCCCGATAGACTCCTCGCATGCGCCTCCTCGCCGCCGCCTGTCAGATGCGCTCGACCGGGGACGGAGCCGGCAACCTCCGCCAGGCCGAGGAGCTCGTGCGCGCCGCCGCCGCGCGCGGCGCGACCTTCGTCGCCACGCCGGAGAACACCAACTACCTCGGACCGCACGGCGAGAAGGTGCGGCTCGCGGAGACTCTCGACGGACCGACCTGCCTTCTCTTCTCGCGTCTGGCGCGCGAGCTCTCCATCCATCTCCTTCTCGGGTCTTTCAACGAGAAGAGCCCGGCAGAAGGATGCTGCTTCAACACCAGCGTGCTCTTCGGTCCGGACGGCTCGCGTCTCGCGGCCTATCGCAAGATTCACCTGTTCGACGTCGATGTTCCCGGTGGAGTCTCCTTCCGCGAGTCCGCGACGGTCGCGCCGGGGACCGACGTCGTGGTCGCCGGAACCGCGTTCGGTGCGGTGGGCCTGTCCATCTGCTACGACCTGCGATTCGGCGAGCTCTACCGGGCGCTGATCGCGCGGGGAGCTTCGCTGCTGACCGTTCCCTCGGCCTTCACCGCGGTGACCGGACGCGCGCACTGGGAGGTCCTGGTGCGGGCGCGGGCGATCGAGTCGCAGGCGTTCGTCGTCGCACCCGGGCAGCACGGCGAGCATGGAGACGCCGGGCTCCGCGAGAGCCACGGTCACTCGATGATCGTCGATCCCTGGGGGCGGATTCTCGCCGAGGCCGCCGACGGCATCGGCATCGCCATGGCCGACCTCGATCTCGCCGAGGTCGCGCGGGTCCGCGCCGCGATTCCGATCGCCACTCACCGGCGCTTGCCCGGCTGAGTGCCCCTCCAGCCTTCGGTACTACCCCTTGGGGCAGACGGTGGCGCGCCCGCGCCGTGGCAGAATTCGCCGGTGAGAAGTCGTTCAGGCGCCCTGCTCGCCTGCCTCGCTGCCGCGGGCGCGATGGCCTCGCCGTCGCTCGCCCTCGACCCCGGGCTCGCCATCACCCAGTACGTGCAGAACGTCTGGCGAGCGCCCTCCCTGCCGCACGACAACGTCACCTCGATTCTCCAGACCCGCGACGGCTACCTCTGGGTCGGCACGGTGGAGGGACTGGCCCGCTTCGACGGCCTGCGTTCGGTGGTCTTCGACAAGAGCAATACCCCCGCGCTGGCGGACAACTGGATCCGCGGGCTTGCCGAGGACCGCGAAGGCCGGCTCTGGATCGGCACGCTCGGGGGAGGGATCGTCTGTCGCGAGAGCGGCCGGTTCCTTCGCTTCGGCGCGGACGAAGGCATTCCGGGCGAAGTCGTCAGCGCACTGTACGCGGATCGTTCCGGCCGGCTGTGGGTCGGGACCCGCGGCGCCGGACTCTATCGATTCCAGGGCGGGCGCTTCGTGCGCGCGACCGGCGACGAGGCTCTCGCGACGCGCACGGTTCGCAGCCTGGTCGAAGACGGCGACGGGACTCTCTGGGTGGGCACCGAGACCGGACTCTTCGGCTACTCCGCGGGCGAAGTCCGCTTCGCCCCCGCTGCGGGCGGCCTCGCGAGCGACGCGGTCCTCGCCCTGGCTGCCGACCGCTCGGGAGTCTGGGTCGGAACCCAGAGCAACGGCCTCAAGCACCTCGAGGCCGGCAGAGTCTCGACCTATGCGAAGCCGGAAGGACTCCCTCACCATCGCGTCTGGTCCCTGAAGCGTGACCGTGACGGCAACCTCTGGATCGGCACCGACGGAGGCGGTCTCTCGCGGCTGAGCGGAGGCGTTCTCACCACCTTCGACTCGAGGAACGGACTGACCAACGACTTCGTGTGGGCGCTGCACGAAGATCGCGAAGGGAGTCTGTGGGTCGGCACCAACGGCGGCGGACTCAACCGTCTGAAGAACGGCGCCGTGCAGACGTTGAGCCGTCGCGAGGGTCTCCCCAGTGACTTCGTCTGGTCGGTGCTGCGCGACCGCCAGGGCAACCACTGGATCGGCACCGAGGACGGCGGTTTGGCGCGCGTCGGCAACGGCCGGACGACTTCGTTCGGCGTCGCGGAGGGCCTCGTCGGCTCCGCCCGTGCCCTTCTCGAGCGCGCCGACGGCTCGATCTGGATCGCCGGGGATCGCGGTCTCTTCGTTCTCTCCGATGGGCGGATCCGGCCGCATCCCGTCCCTGGACACGCGAACGAGCTGATGCAGGTCCTGGCTGAAGACGCTCTCGGACGAGTCTGGATCGGTACCGTCAGCAACGGGCTCCTGGCGTTGGCCGAGGGCGGCCTCGAGGAGTTCACGGTCAAGAACGGAATGGTCAACGACTCGGTCACGGCGCTGCTGCCGCTGGCCGACGGGACGCTCTGGGTCGGTACGGTCGGCGGCCTCGATCGCCGGTCGGCCGACGGCAGCTGGAGCGCCTGGACGATTCGCGACGGCCTGCCCGCCAACTACGTGACCGCGCTGTTCGAGGGCGAAAAGGGCGACATCTGGGTGGCGACCCGCGGAGGCCTCGCTCGCTGGCGCGAGGGTCGGATCGCGAGCGTCACCGCCGCCCAGGGGCTCTTCGACGACGCGCTCATGACCGCGCTACCCGGCAGCGACGGCTGGATCTGGATGGGCAGCAACCGCGGCCTGTTCGGTTCGCCGCTGGGAGAGATCGAAGAGCTCCTCGCGGGCCGGCGCAGCCGCGTCACGTCGCGATCCCTCGGGCTCGAAGACGGCTTGCGCAGCGTCGAGATCAATCACTCCGGAAGCTCGAGCCTCAAGGACCCTGACGGGCGGCTCTGGTTCGCCACCCGCGTGGGAGCGGCGACTCTCGACCCGGCGCACCGTCGGCGCAATCCGCTGCCGCCGCCGGTCGTCATCGAGGAGGTCGTCGCCGACGGCAGGACGCTGCAGGGAGAGGGCCCCTGGAGCCTGCCGGCGGGAACCCGGCGGCTCGACTTCCACTACACCGCCCTCAGCTTCGCTTCGGTGCCCGGAACGGTCCTGCGACATCGTCTCGACGGGTTCGACCCGGATTGGGTGGCGGCGAAACCGGACCGGACGATCTCGTACACCAGCCTGGAGCACGGCCACTACCGCTTCCGGGTCATCGCCGCCAACAGCGATGGCGTCTGGAACGAGGAGGGTGCGGCGGTCGAGTTCGAGATCGCGCCGCAGATTCACGAGACGGCCTGGTTCCGCGCCCTGGTCGTGCTCCTCTTCGTCTTCGCCGGCCCGTTCTTCTATCTCGCGCGGGTGCGCCGCCTGCGGCTTCGCCAGAGCGAGCTCGAGCGGCTGGTAGCCGAGCGCACCGCCGAAGTCGCGGCCGCCAACGTGCGCCTGGCGATGCTGGCGCGCGAAGACAGCCTGACCGGCGTGGCGAACCGGCGGATGCTCGACGAAACCCTCGACGAGGAGTGGCGGCGCGCCGTGCGCCAACGTTCGCCGCTCGCCATGCTGCTGATCGACGTCGACCTGTTCAAGGACTACAACGACGGCCAGGGGCACCCGGCCGGCGACGCCTGTCTCAAGGCGATCGCCACCGCCGTGGCCGCCACCTGCCGGCGCGCCGGCGAGTTCGTCGCGCGTTACGGCGGCGAGGAGTTCGCCGTGCTGCTGCCCGGCGCCTCGGCGGCCGACGCCCGCGCCACCGCCGAGAAGGTCCGCAGCGCCGCCGAGGAGCTGCGTCTCCCCCACTCCGCTTCGACCGTCTCCGCCGTCGTTACCGTCAGCATCGGCGTCGGCTGGGCCGTGCCTGGCGCCGGCAAGACCGCGGCCGGCCTCCTGCACGCCGCCGATCGTGCGCTCTACCGCGCCAAGCAGAGTGGCCGCAATCGCGTCGAGACCGAAGCCCTCGAGTAGGGAAGGCTGCGCTAGCCCGCGGCCGCCTCGACGAGTTTCTCCACCACCGCCGGATCGGCGAGGGTCGAGACGTCGCCCAGGTCGGAGACGTCGCCGGCGGCGATCTTGCGCAGGATGCGGCGCATGATCTTGCCCGAGCGGGTCTTGGGCAGACCCGGAGCGATGACGATGCGGTCCGGGGTGGCGATTGCGCCGATCGCCTCGCGCACCTGCTGCTTGAGGGCGCCGACCAGCTCCTCGGCGTCCCACGACTCGAACTCCGGCGTGATGAGGACGTAGGCGAAGATGCCTGTGCCCTTGATGTCGTGCGGGAAGCCGACGACGGCCGCCTCGGCGACCGCCGGATGCGCGACCAGCGCGCTCTCGACCTCGGCGGTTCCCAGCCGGTGGCCGGAGACGTTCAGCACGTCGTCCACCCGGCCGGTGATCCAGTAGTAGCCGTCCTCGTCGCGCCGGCAGCCGTCGCCGGTGAAGTAGAGACCGGGATAGGTGCGGAAGTAGGTCTCGCGGAAGCGCGCATGATCGCCCCAGATCGTCCGCGCCTGCCCGGGCCACGAGCGCTTCAGGCAGAGATTCCCCGAGACTCCGTTGCCGAGGACCTCCTTGCCCTGCTCGTCGACCACCACCGGCTCGATGCCGTAGAACGGCAGCGTCGCCGAGCCCGGCTTGGTCGGGGTGGCGCCGGGCAGCGGCGTGATCAGGATGCCGCCGGTCTCCGTCTGCCACCAGGTGTCGACCACCGCGCAGCGGCCCTCGCCCACGACGTCGTGGTACCAGGTCCAGACCTCCGGGTTGATCGGTTCGCCGACCGACCCGAGAATGCGCAGCGAGGTGCGCTTGTGCTTCTTCACCCACGAGTCGCCCTCGCGCGCGATGGCGCGCAGCGCGGTCGGCGCGGTGTAGAAGATCGTCACGCCGAGATCGTCGACCACCTGCCAGTAGCGCCCGGCGTCCGGGTAGACCGGAATCGACTCGAACATCACCGTCGTCGCGCCGTTGGCGAGCGGACCGTAGACGATGTAGCTGTGGCCGGTCACCCAGCCGATGTCCGCGGCGCAGAAGTAGATGTCCTCCTCGTGCAGGTCGAAGACCAGCTTGTGGGTCATCGCCGCGTAGACGAGATAGCCGCCGGTGGTGTGCAGGACGCCCTTGGGCTTGCCGGTCGAGCCGGAGGTATAGAGGGTGAACAGGGGCGACTCGGCGTGCATCCACTCCACCGGACAGGTCGAGCGCTGGCGGTTGCACTCCTCCTCGAGCCAGAAATCGCGCCCGCCCTGCATCGGCACCTCGGTGTC
>CAZQTL010000185.1:0-8114 GCA_964595975.1 uncultured Thermoanaerobaculia bacterium
GCCGCCGCCCGCGGCCGCCGGCGAGTGGTCGGAGCTCTTCGCCTTTCCGACGCTGCCGATCCACGCCACGCTCCTGCCGACCGGCAAGGTGCTGTTCTGGGACCGCCACGATTTTCCCACCGGCGACGGCCACCCGCGACTTTGGGATCCGGCGACCGGTACTTTCACCAAAACGCCCCCCCCGCCTCCGGGGCACGACCTGTTCTGTTCCGGCCACACCCTGCTCGAGGACGGCCGGCTGCTCGTCGCCGGCGGACACTTCGCGGTCGGCGTCGGACAGCCGTTCGCCGCCACCTACGATCCCTTCGCCCCCGGCTGGTCGATGCTGCCCGAGATGGCGGCCGGACGCTGGTACCCGACCGCGACGACCCTCGCCGACGGCAGCGCCCTGGTGCTCGCAGGCAGCGACGAGCAGGGGGCCGCGAACTCGCTGCCGCAGATGTTCCGCCCCGGGGACCGCACCTGGGTCGGACTTCCCGGCGCCGAGCGCGTGCTGCCGTACTATCCGATGGTCTTCCAGGCACCGGACGGCCGGGTGTTCGTGGCGGGACCGCAGGAGACGGCGCTGCGCCTCGAGGGCGCGCCGCCGGGTGCGTGGAGCGCCGTCGCCGGCAGCGGCCACGGCCAGCGCTCCTACGGCTCGGCGGTGGCCTACGGAGACGGGCGGATTCTGCTCGCCGGCGGCGGCAACCCGCCGGTGGCGGCGACGCAGACGATCGACCTCACCCAGGCCCAGCCGGCCTTCCGCGAGCTGCCGCCGATGTCCGCCGCCCGGCGGCAGTTCAACCTCACGCTCCTGCCCGACGGCAGCGCCCTGGCGGTGGGCGGCACCTCGGCGGCGGGCTTCAACAATGCCAGCGGAGCCGTGCTGGCGACCGAATCCTGGGATCCCGGAAGCGAATCCTGGACGGCGCTGGCGCCGATCGCCGTGCCGCGCCTCTACCACTCGGTCGCGCTGCTCCTGCCGGACGGTCGCGTGCTCTCCGCCGGCGGCGGACATCCGAGCGACAGCCAGCACGGCGACCCCGACCATTTCGACGGCCAGATCTTCTCGCCCCCCTACCTCTTCCGGGGTCCCCGCCCGACGATCGTTGCCGCGCCCGAGGTGGTGAAGTACAACTCGACCTTCGAGCTCGCCTTCGGGCCGGAGGCACCGGTCGCCGCGGTCACCTGGGTGCGGCTCGGCTCGGTGACCCACGGCTTCGACATGAATCAACGCTTTCTGCGCCTCGCCGCCACCACGACCGGGCAGGGGGCTGCCGTCGGCGCCCCGCGCGACCCGCGCCTGGCGCCGCCCGGCCACTACCTGATGTTCGCGCTGACCGAAGACGGGGTGCCGTCGGTGGGCAGGTTCGTGCAGCTGACCGGCGCCCTCTTCCGGGACGGCTTCGCCAGCGGCACGACCTCGGCCTGGTCGGACCAGGAGGGCGACGAAGAGGCCCGGCCGGCCTCGCCGGCTAGCGCTGCCGCCGGCGGCCGGCTGCCAGCCACTCCGCGATGAGTCCGGCGGCGAACCCGGCGCCCGTCAACGCGCCGGCTCCCGCGAGCGGTGCCGGCCGGGGCTGGCCGAGCAGCGCGGCGAGGTGCTCCACCCAGGCGCCGCTCTCGAGCTCGGCCCCGGTCATCGCCCGCGCCGGCAGGCGCTCGCCGACGTAGCGCTCCAGCACCGCCGACTCGCGGAAACCGGGGCGCGGCACGTAGAGCATCCGGCCGCCGGCGGCGACCGTCTCGGCGACCGTCGAGTAACCGAGCTTGCCGACGACGACGTCCGCGGCCGCGACCAGGTCGGGATGGTGAATCGGCGAATGGTGCGGCAGGAGGCGCAGGTTCCCCTGCCGGCGCTCCTCCCGGCTCCCTCCCGGAACCACGAACGTCATGCCCCGACGACTGGCGAGCGGCGCCAGGTTCGCCAGGCGGTGCTCGACCCCACCGAGGCTGATCAGGACGAAGGCGTCGCCGGCAGGAACGGCGAGACGGGCGCGCACCTCCTCCCCGCTGCGCCGCGGCGCGCGCGCAACGGGGGGTACCGCATGCGCCCCTGCCACCGGCCGGCAGAACGGCTCGAGCTGCAGGTGCAGATCGGCGCCGGCCGACTTGGGGCGCAGCAGGTCCGCCCAGTCGCCGAAGCGCGGCTCGACCGCCGCCAGCGGCTCGTAGATCCAGTCCCAGGTGAAGTTCTCGATCAGAATGCCCGGCAGCCCGGCGGCGCGCGCGACCTCGAGGCCGAACGGCGCGATGTCGGCCACCACGCAGGCGGCGCCGGCCGCGGCGAGCTCGGCCGCCGTCTCGGCGATGCCGCCGCCGTCGGCAGCGCGCCAGAAGCTCTCGAGGGCCGCCAGCGAGGCGGGCAGGTCCTCCTCCACCGGGCTCCTCTGCACCAGCCCGACGTCGCAGCGGAGCTCGCGATAGCGGTAGGGAACGGTGAGAGACTCGGCGAAGAACCAGTCCGGCACGCTGGTCCAGAGCTCGACTTCGATCGCCGGCGAACCGCGCCCCAGAGCCTCGATGATCGCCGCGCTGCGCGCGGCATGACCGAAGCCGTGCGGGGAGACGAACCAGGCGAGGCGCAGGGGCGATGCCACGGCGGGAAGTCTAGCCTCCGGCCCCCGCCGGCCGCGGGTTTCGGGAAGCGCTTCGCTCCGCGCGCTTCTTGCGCTATCCTCCGGACAAGCCGCGCCTCTCCGGAGGCCTTCGCCGGAACCGCCCCGACACGTAGACGGAGTCCCGCATGTCCGAGCTCGAGAACAGCCCCATCACGCCCGATTCGTCCGACGCCCGCGAGACCGGCGCCGAAACCGCTCCGCCCGCCGCTGACGCCGCCGCAGCCTCGGCCGAAGCGAGCGCCGCGGAACTGCCGCCGGCCGCCGTCGACGCAGACGCCACAGGTGAACCGGCTGAAGCAGCAGCGGCCGTCGAACCGGCAGCCCCGACCGCGGCGCCGCGCGCCAAGAAGGCGGGAGCGCGGCCGAAGGGCGAGAAGGGCGACCGCAAGCCGCGCGAGAAGCGGCACCGGCCCGCCGGCAAGTCGGTCGACGAGTTCGTCCAGCCGACGCCGGAGGAGCTGGCGCTGGTGCCGAGCGAGATCGTGCAGACGGCGATCGCCAACCAGGCTTACGTCGAAGGCAAGGTGATCGGCTGGAACCAGGGCGGCTTTCACGTCGTGGTGGACGGCATCACCTCCTTCTGTCCGCGCTCCTCGATGGAGCTCGGCGCGCCGAAGGAACCGGCGCAGTACCTCGACCAGAGCTTCCTCTTCCGGGTCCTGCGGGTCGAAGAGAAAGGCCACCGGCTGGTGGTCTCGCACGCCGCCGTCCTGCGCGACGAGCGCGCCCACAAGACGGCCGAGACCCGCGCCGCGCTGACCCTCGGGTCGACCGTCAGCGGCAAGGTGATCTCGCTGACCGACTTCGGCGCCTTCGTCGATCTCGGCGGCATCGAGGGCCTGATCCACGTTTCGGAGCTGAAGCGCACCCGCGTCACCCACCCGAACGAGGTGCTCAAGATCGGCGACGAGGTGACGGCAAAGATCATCAAGCTGCCCAAGGGCGGCGATCGCGTCTCGCTGTCGATGAAGGCGCTCGAACCCGATCCGTGGGACGGGATCGCGGCGCAGTTCGCCAACGGCAGCAAGTTCACCGGCAAGGTGATGCGCAAGTCGGAGTTCGGGTGGTTCGTCGAGCTCGCCCCGGGCGTCGAGGGTCTGCTGCACGTTTCGCAGCTCGCCCCCGGCATGAAGGCGGACGACCCGAAGCTCGCCCCCGGCGAGACGCTCGAGGGCTGGGTGCGCGAGGTCGAGCCGGCGCGCCGCCGCATCTCGCTGGCGCTGCGCGAGACGCCGCAGGGGAACCCCTGGGATGGCGTCGAGAGCAAGTACCCCGAAGGCGCCAAGGTCACCGGCACGGTCGAGAAGGTCGAGAAGTTCGGCGCTTTCATCCTCCTCGAGCCCGGCCTGACCGGACTTCTGCCGGCTTCGGAGATGGGCCTGCCCAAGGGCGCCAACGTCGGGCGTACCTACGGCGTCGGCAAGAAGGTCACCCTGCAGGTCGCCCAGGTCGACGGGCGCAAGAAGCGCATCTCGCTCACCATCGAAGGCAAGACGCTCGAGGGCTCGAAGTCCGACTACCAGACCTTCCTCAAGCAGTCGAAGAAGTCGACCGGCATGGGCGCCCTCGCCGCCGCCCTGCAGCGCATCCAGCGCAGCGCCGACTGAACGAGCGTCCGCGTCGCACCTCCCGCCGGACCCAGCGCTGCCGCTGGCCGGCGGGGCCGCCCGCCCCGGGGGCTCGCGCCCGCAGGGTGCTAGCATTTTCGGCGCTGTGACGGTCTCTTCGGGCGGTCCGGGCCCCCCTTCCGGACGCGGGATCGATCCGCGGCTCAAGCGCCGGCTCCTCTCGGGCGCGGTCGACGACAACGTCCGCGCGATCCAGAATCTGCCGCGGCGCAAGCTCTACCGGCGTCCCCCCGTCACCCGCTGGGCACTGCTCGTGGTGGCGGGACTCGCGACCCTTGCCGCCGGCTCCTGGGCGATCTGGTTCCGGCCCGCCGCTCCGGCCGCCCCGCCGGCGCTCCTCGCCGACACGCCGGTCTCGCCGCCGCTGGCGGTGCTGCACGGACCGGTGTCGTCGAGTCCGATGGCGGACCCGGCAGCGCTCGCCGGCCTGCCGCCGGTCCCCGACGCCGGGCCGGAAGGGGGGCCGCTGGCCGACTTCGCAGGCGACGCCGTTCCGACCCGCCTCGCCGCCCGGCTCTTCCCGGTGGCCGTCCGCCGGATCGTCCTCGATCCCGGCCACGGCGGCGGCGACGACGGCACCCGGACCCCGCTCGGCCTGACCGAGAAGGTCCTGACCCTCGACATCGCCCAGCGCCTGGCGCTGCTCCTCATGGGGGCCGGCTTCGAGGTCAAGATGACGCGCGACACCGACAGCAAGCTCTTCCTGCGCGACCGCGTCCGCTTCGCCAACCAGGAGCACGCCGATCTCTTCGTCTCGATCCACCTCAACTGGCTGAAGGACGGGCGCGCCAATCGCGGCATCGAGACCTACTATCTCGGCCCCTCCGACGATCCGTTCATCATCGAGCTGGCGAGCGCCGAGAACCGCGAGTCCGGCTATTCGCTCTCCGACGTCCGGCAGCTGCTCGACGGGATCTACAGCGACCTGCGGCAGCAGGAGTCGCGGCGTCTGGCGGCGGCGGTGCAGCGCCGGCTGGTCGGGACGGTGCGCGAGGTCAGCCACGAGGTGCGCGACCGCGGCGTGCGCTCGGCCCCGTTCCTCGTCCTCGTCGAGACCGAGATGCCGGCGATCCTGGCCGAGGTCGCCTCGCTGTCGAGCCCCGAAGAGGCCCGCCTGCTGGCGCAGGCGGAGTATCGCGACCGGCTGGCACGCGCGCTTTTCGACGGAATTCGGACATACTCTCTGGCCACGGAGCAACTGGCAGGAAGATAGGGGAATCGATGAGCGCCAAAGAAAAGTACCTGTCCGTCGGAATCGATCTCGGAACCTCCCAGAGCGCGATCTCCACCTCGAACGGCGGCCACTTCGTGGTCGACAGCTACGTCGGGTGGCCGGTCGACATGGTGGCCCGCAAGGTGGTCAAGAAGTCGGTGCTCATCGGCGCCGAGGCGATCGAGAACCGCAGCCTGCTGGATCTCCACCGCCCGCTCGAGCAGGGCCTGATCAAGGAGGGCTCCGAGAAGGACATCGCCGCGGTCAAGGAGATCCTCGGCCACCTCATCGGCCTCGCGGTCGACAACGGCGGGGAGGAGAAGGAGCGCAAGGTGCGCGCCGTCGTCGGCGTTCCGGCCGAGACGCTGCGGGTCAACAAGCAGCAGCTGCGCCAGGTGATGAAGGGCATGGTCGACGGCCTGATCATCGTCTCGGAGCCGTTCGCGGTCGCCTACGGGCTCGAGGCGCTGCTGCACACCCTGATCATCGACATCGGCGCCGGCACCACCGACTTCTGCGTCATGAAGGGTCACTACCCGACCGAGGAAGACCAGCGCACGCTGACGCGGGCGGGCGACTCGGTCGACGACCTGCTGAGCAAGCTCATCGCCGAGCGCCATCCGGGCATCCAGTTCTCGCAGCACATGGTGCGCGGCTGGAAGGAGGAGTTCGGCTTCGTCGGCGAACAGAAGGAGAAGGTGGTGGTCTCGGCCCCCTCCCAGGGCAAGGCGCAGAAGGTCGACATCACCGAGGAGATGCGCCTCGCCTGCGAGAGCCTGGTGGCGCCGTTCTCGGAGACGATGCTCGACCTGCTGGCCGCCGTCGAGCCCGAGTATCAGGAGCGGGTGCGCAAGAACGTCATCCTCTCCGGGCGCGGCTCGCGCATCCGCGGCCTCCCCGCCGCGCTCGAAAAGAGTCTGGCCGAGGTCGGCGGAGGCAAGGTCACGGTCGTCGAAGATCCGGTGTTTGCCGGATCGAACGGCGGCCTGGCCATCGCCCTCGACGCCGACGAGGCGGACTGGGAGAGACTTTCGGCATAAACTAGACCGTGCCCATGGAGTCCGAAGACACCGTCTCTGGCGAGTTCCAGCGCTCGACCCGCATGCCGCTCGACGCGGTCGTGCGGCTGCATTTCCAAGGCACGGTTGCCTATCAGAACGGCTTCGCCGCCAACGTCTCGGCGACCGGAATGTTCGTCAAGCACCCGGCGCCGCCGCCGCTCGGCACCCAGCTGGTGTTCGAGTTCAACCTCGGCGCCGAGCGCAAGCCCGTTCAGGGCGCCGGCGAGGTCGTCTGGGTCCGCGACAAGTACCTCGGCCCTGGCCAGCCGGCGGGGGTCGGCATCCGCTTCCTCCAGCTCGACAGCCAGAGCCGCGACCACATCGCCGAAGCGCTCTTCGAGTATCTCGAGCAGTCGCTGACCGAGGATTCGCTGCTCGATTCGAGCGGCTACTCCTTCGCCACGGAGGCCGCGGCGCCGGCAACGGGCGGCGCCGGCCCGGCCGCCGCGGGGGGCTATGCGCCGGGATCGCCGGCCGCCGAGTTCCGTCCGGAGTCGCCGGCGCACGATACGCCCGGTGACTTCGGCGACATCTACGGCGAGCCGTCCACCGCCGCGCCGCCGCCGGCGACCGCCGAGCCTTTCGATTTCGCGGCACTCGAACGCCTCCCCGCGCCGTCGCCGGCGCCGCTCAGCGAGCGCCCGGCGCCACCGGCCGAGGGCAAGCGCGCGTTCTCCGTCTTCTCGCCGCTCGACGAGGCCGACGCCCAGACGGCGACGATCGTGCGTGAGGCGCTGCAGGAGGAGCCCCCCCTGCCGTTGATGGCCGCGGCGGCGGCCGCATCGAGCGAGCGCGAAGGGTCGCGCGCCTGGATCGGGCTGCTGCTGGCGCTGGTGCTCCTCGGCGGCGGCTTTCTCGCCTGGAAGCAGTGGGGCGCGAGCTGGCTGGCCGGGCGCAACGCGCGTCCCGCTGCCACGGCTGCCGTGGCACCCACGCCGCCACCGGCGCGGAAGGCCGAGCCGCTCACTGCGGAACCGGCGCCCGGGACGACGCTCGCGGAGAGCGTCGGCGTCGACCCGAACTCGATCTCCGCCGCAGCGGCTCCTCCTCATTCCACGCCCGCCAGCGCGCCGGCGGAAGAGCCCTCCGATGTCGCGGTGGCCGAGCAAGAGAGCGCCGAGGTGAAGGACGCGACTGCGGCAGATGGAGCCGCGCGACCCGCCGCGCCGGAGTCGGCCCCAGCCAGTCTCCCGCGTCCGCCGGCATCGCCCGCGACCGTCCCGGCTGCGACTCCCGTGGCCCCGGCTCCCGCGCCGGACGCTCCGCGTGCCGGGCGCCTGACCGGCATCGAGTGGCGCGAGGCGGGCGCGACCGCGGGTGGAACCGAGCTCGTCCTGGCCGGCGACGGCACGTTCGTCACCGGTTCGTTCAGCTACTCCGAGATCGGCGGCGAGAACCCGCGCGTGCTGATCAAGCTCAAGGGAATGCAGAGCCCCTACCGCGGTCCCGCTCCGCGCGGCGCCGGACCCCTGGTGCGTGGGGTCCGCACCGGCTTCCACGTCACACCCACCGGCAACGAGATCCACGTCGTGGTCGATCTCGCCCGCGGCGGCGTGAAGGTGTCGGGCCTGGCCCCCGCGAACGCCGGCCTGACGCTCACCCTCGCCCC
>CAZQTL010000186.1:0-8112 GCA_964595975.1 uncultured Thermoanaerobaculia bacterium
GCCCGGCGCGTCCCCCGGGGCCCGCCCGCCCAGGGTGGGCCGCGGCGCGCCGCCCGGCCGGGCTGCGCGGCGCGGGCGGCCGCCGCCGAGGTCGAGCGCGTCGGCGGCGGGCGCGCCGCCGGCGTCGGCGCACCGGCGGGCAAAGGCTTCTTCGTCGAGCCGACGCTCCTGCGCTCGCCCCATCCGCGAGAGAAGACGCCCGTGCACTGGCGTGAGGTCTTCGCGCCGGTCTCGACCCTCCTGCCCTACTCCGGCACAGCCCTCGAAGCGGCGGATCTGGTCGCGCTGGGCGGCGGCTCGCTGGTCTCCTCGGTCTACACCGACGACGCCGAGTGGGCTGGCGACTACCTGGTTCGCGGGGGGGCCTTCCAGGGTCGGATCTACTTCGGTTCGGCCACCTCGGAGGGTTACGGCTCGGGCGCCGCGCTGCCGCAGTCGCTGCACGGCGGCCCCGGACGAGCCGGCGGCGGCGAAGAGCTCGGCGGCCTCGCCGGCCTGCGCCTGTACCAGCAGCGCGTCGCCCTGCAAGGCACCCGCGCGCGCGTCGACGGCCTGCTCGCCTGACGCCTCAGGGCGCTCCGGAACGAATCTTCGCCTGAATGGCCTCGGCGCGCGCCGCCAGGGGCGCCGCCTCGTCGCGCCTGCCCTGCCCTTCGAGGTCCTTGGCCAGTCGCTCGAGCGACTGGCCGGTCTCCTCGCTGTCGGGTCCGGTGATCGCTTCGAGCTTGGCGAGAACGACGCGCTCGATCGCCTCGGCCTCGGCGTACCGGCCCTGGGCGGCGATCTCGCGCGCCTGGTTGCCCTGGACCTGCCAGACGAACGGATGCTCCTCGCCCAGTTGCTCGCGGAACAGCTCGGTCACGCCGGCCAGGAGGCGCTCGGCCTGGGCGTGGTCGCCGCGCTTGCCGGCGATGAGCGCCAGACCGTTGTCGCACTTGCCGACCTCGAAGTGGCGCGGGTTGATCGCCGCAAAGAGCTCCCGTGCCTCGCGGTAGGTGCGCTCGGACTCCTCCAGCCGCCCGCGATGGAGAAGGAAGAGTGCATAGAGCTGCAGCGACTGGCCGGTGACCGCGTGGCGGTCGCCGAGCTTGGCGCGGCGGATGGCGAGCGCGCGCCGGTAGAGCTCCTCCGCCTCCGCCGGCTTGTCCCGCCGCTCCAGCAGGACGGCCAGATTGAGGTAGCTCGCCGCCGAGTTCGGATGGTCGGCGCCGAGGAGTTTCTCGATCACCGCCTGGGAGGAGCGGTAGGCCGCTTCGGCCTCGTCGAGGCGATCGAGCTCGTCGAGCACGACCGCCAGATTCCGCTGGTGGACGGCGGTCTGGAGGTTGTCGGGTCCGAGAGCCGCGACGTAGGTCTCCCAGGCCCGGCGCTCGAGGCGCTCGGACTCGGGAGCCCGCCCCTTCCAGAACAACACGTTCGAGTAGTCGCTGCGCACCCGCGCGACGAGCAGGCTCTCCGGCGGCTCGCTCGCCTCGAGGCTGGCGAGAGCCTCGGCCAGTTCCTTCTCCGCCGAGTCGAGCTTGCCCTGATAGACGTGGACGTTGCCCAGCGTCGCCCGCGCTGCCGCCACCGCCGGATCGCCCGCGGGCAGCGCCGCGGCGCGGATCGCCAGCGCCTTCTCCGCCAGCGACGCGGCCGGCTCGAGCAGGCCGAGGCTGCGGTCGATCCGCGAGACCGCCTCGAGCAGGTCGGCGCGAATGAGCGGCTCGCCCACGAGCTCGGTCTCGAGGCGCCTGCCCGCCTGGTCGAGCAGCTCGCGCGCCGGCATGTCGCCGCCGGACTGCTCGGGATCGGCGGCCTCGAAGAGGCCGATGAGAAACTCCTTCACCCGCTCCGCGCGGCGCGCATTCGCCGCCGCGACGGAGGCGTTCGCCGCCGCCCGGCGCGCCTGCCAGATCGCCGCCGACAGACCGCCCACCAGGGACAGTGCGACCAGCGACGCCGCCACCACGGCGACACGATGGCGGAGGACGAACTTCCTCAGGCGATAGAGCTGCGAATCGGGCCGGGCGAGCACCGGACGCCCGTCGAGGTAGCGCTTCAGGTCGTCGGCGAACGCGGCGATCGAGCCGTAGCGCCGCGCCGGATCGCGCGCCAGGGCGGTGAGCGCGATGGTGTCGAGATCGCCGGCGATCGCCTTGGCGCGCCGCGGCTCGCGCCGCTCGGCGACGATCCGGCTGGGACGGGTGAGCGTCTCCCGCTCGAGCTCCTGCGCGAGCCCGGCTATCGAGGTGGTGGTGCGCGCGTGCGGCAGGCGGCCGGCGAGCAGCTCGTAGAGCACGACGCCGAGAGAGTAGACGTCGGTCGCGGTGGTCGGCGGCAGCCCGAGGATCTGCTCGGGCGCGGCATAGGCGGGCGTCAGCGCGCGCTCTTCGAGGCGCGTGGCCTCGGCGCCGCCGCCGCTGCCGGTCTCCTGCGGCTCGGCGACGAGGATCTTGGCGATGCCGAAATCGAGGAGCTTCACGCAGCCCGTCGCATCGACGAGCAGATTCGACGGCTTGAGATCGCGATGCACCACCAGGTTGCGGTGCGCGAGATCCACCGCCTCCGCCACGGCGACGATCAGCCGCACGCGCGTCGCGAGATCGGCGCCGACGCGCTCGCACCAGGCGGTGATCGGTTCCCCCTGCACCCGCTCGAGCACGAGGTAGGGACGTCCGTCCGGCGCGACGCCGCCGTCGAGCAGCCGCGCGATGTTGGGGTGCTCGAGCCGGGCGAGGATCTGACGCTCGCGCAGGAAGCGGCGCAGCATCGCCTCCGAGTCCATGCCCCGCTTGAGCAGCTTGAGCGCCACGGTCTTCTCGAACTGCCCGTCGGCGCGTTCGGCCTCCCAGACCTCGCCCATGCCACCGCGGCCGAGGAGGGAGCGCAGGCGATAGGGACCGATCCGGTCGCCGGCGGCGCCCGCCCCGTCCCGCGCCGGCGCTCCGGCATGCGCGGTCGCGAGAGCCTCGCCGACGAGCGCCGGCGCGAATCCGGCGACACCTTCCTCGAGATATCCGTCGCCGGCGGCGGCATCGGCGGCGAGCAGCTCGGTCACGGCGGCGGCGAGGCCGGGATCGCTCGCCTGGAGCGCGGCGATTGCCGAAGCCCGAGCCGCCGGATCGAGCTCGGCGATCTCCTCGAAACGGCGCCGGGCGGCGGCGAAGCGCTGCGGGTCCGGTCTCGACATCGAGGTCAACGGCGCCTTGGCGGCGAAGGCGCGGCAGGGTCGGCCACGGGGGCAGGCGAGCGGTACAGAAGGTTGGGGTGCTCCGCCAGCATCCAGGCGGCGGTCGCGAACGCCGCCGTCGCTTGCGCCATGTCGGCGGGGACGAGCTTGTCGGCGGTGTCGTTCGCGGTGTGGTGGAAATCGAAGTAGGTCGTGACGTCGTGGGCGAGGTCGACCATCGGCACGCCGCGGGCGGCGATCGGCGAGACGTCGGCGCCGCCGGTCGCCGCAGTCTGGGCGTCGAAGGCGACGTCGAGCGGTGCGAGGGCCCGGGCCAGGCTCGCCGCGAACGCCGCGTCCTGCGGCGCGAAGGCGGTGCGCAACCGGAAGACCCTGCCGCTGCCGAGGTCCGACTCGAGACCCGCCTGGTGGCGTGGAAGCTCGTCGCCGTGGGTGACCGCATAGGCCTTGCCGCCCGACAGCCCGAACTCCTCGTTGGCGTAGAGGACGATGCGGATGGTCCGCCGCGGGCGCTCCGGCAGGTCGGCGATGAGCTGGGCCGCGGCGATCGCGTTGCCGATCCCGGCGGCGTCGTCGAGGGCACCGGTGCCCAGGTCCCAGGAGTCGAGATGGCCGGAGAGCACCACGACCTCCTCCGGGCGCTCACGCCCGCGGATCTCGCCGACGACGTTCGCCGACTCGACCTCCGGCAGCTCGCGGCAGCCGAGGCGGAGGCGAAATCGCACCGGCTGGCCGGAGAGCAACTGCTGCTCGAGCAGATCGGCGTCGGGAATCGAGAGGGCCGCCGCGGCGATCTTCGCTCCGCCCTCCTCGTACATCGTCGTACCGGTGTGCGGCAGGCGGTTCGAGTCGGTGCCGACCGAGCGGATCAGCACCGCCACCGCGCCCAGTTTCGCCGCCGCCGCCGGCCCCTTGGAGCGGATCGGCACGGTCTTGCCGTAGCCCGCACCGTCGCGCGTGCGCTGCATGCGCTCGCCGAAGTAGACGATCCGGCCGCGCACCGCGTCGGGCGAGCGGGCGGCCAGAGCGGCGAGCGTCTCGAGATTCTCGGTCGCGACGACCTCGCCTTCGATTCCCGCCTCGACCGTTCCGATCGAGCCGCCGAGCGCGGCGAGCGCGACAATCTGCGGGAACGGAGCGACGATCTCCCCGGAGGCCGTGCCGCGCTCCCAGTGAGGAACCGTGACCGGCTCGGCGTGGACGTTCTCGAAGCCCAGCGCCGTGAGCGTGCGCAAGCCCCACTCGACGCCGCGCGCGAGGCCCTCGGAGCCAGCCGGACGCGGACCGGCCTCGGTCGCCAGCGAGCGCGCGAGATCGGCCGCGCCGCTGCCGGCGAGCGCCGCCCGCTGGAGAGCGACGACTTCGGGCGCGAGCAACGGAGCGCCCGCGGCGCCGGCACCGCCCGGAGCGAGCGCTGCAAGAGCGAGAAGGGGGACGAACGCCTGCCACTTCGGCGAGATTCTCTTCGGCTCCATCGCTCCCCCGGACTACTCTCCTCAAGTCGATCGGCGCCGGGATCCTAGCAATCGGCGCGAGCGGTGGCGACTCAAGGTGGAGAGGGAGGGAAGAGCTCCCGCAGCACCTTCTCGCGATAGGCGAAGATGGTGCGGACGTCGCGCTCGACGAGGAGCTTCTGCACCAGCACGCCGCCCAGCACGGCGTAGCGCACCCGGTCGTGAACCGTCGTGCCGCCGCCCTCCGCGGTGAAGGTGTGCGTGTGGTGCCAGAGCCTGTAGGGGCCGCGCAGCTGCTCGTCGACGAAACGCAGCGGCGGCTGCCACTCGGTGATCTCGGTCCGCCAACGCAGCGGCACGCCGTGCACGCGCAGACGGTAGTCGATCAAGGCGCCGACTCGCATGGCGATCGGACGCGGGGTGAGGATCTCGAAGCCCAGCCAGGGCGGCGTCAGGCGCTCGAGATTCCCGGCGTCGGCGAAGAACTCGAAGACCTCGGCGCGCGGCCGCGCGAGCCAGGTCTCGGAGGTGTGTTCGAAAATGCGCATCGGCGTTCTCCCGTCTACCTTACGCCGCCCGGCGGAAATTCGGCTTGACCCAGCGGCGGCGATAAGCTTGCGGGGTGCCCCCGGAGGAGATCCAGAGCGCCGGCGATGCGCCCCTGACGCCTCTGCCGGATCTCTTCGCCGAAGCGAGCGAGCTCGCCCCCGAGGCGCGCGAAAGCTGGTTACAGGAGCTCGCGCTCATCCGGCCCGAGGCTGCCGCCGAGGTGCGCAGCCTGCTCGCCGCCGCCGGTCGCGGCGAGCAGTGGATCGCCCGCCCGCTCGCCGCTCGCGAGGCCCTGGTCGACGCGACCGGTAGCGGGGATCCCGAGCGCGTCGGACCGTTCCGCATCGAACGCGAAATCGGGCGCGGCGGCATGGGCCGGGTCTTCCTCGCCATCGAGGAGCGCGAGGCTTTTCAGCGTCGCGTGGCCCTCAAACTGCTGGACGCCGCCCACCCCAGCGCCGAGGCGATCCGCCGCTTCCGCGCCGAGGTCCGGCTGCTCGCGGCTCTCGAGCACCCGGGCGTCGCCCGCTTCCTCGACGGCGGTCAGAGCGCCGACGGCACCTGGTATCTGGCGCTCGAATACGTCGAAGGACAGGACCTGATTCACTACGCCAAGAGTCACCGGCTCGACATCCCGGCGCGCGTTCGGCTCTTTCTGCAAGTTCTGGCGGCCGTCGAATATGCCCACCAGCGCCAGGTCGTGCACCGTGACCTGAAGCCCGGCAATATCCTGGTCGACGCCGCCGGACGGGCGCACCTGCTCGACTTCGGGATCTCGAAGCTCGTCGCCGAGCCGGACCACCCCGCCGGCGTCGCGCCAGAACCCGGCGCCCTCCCCCGCGACGGCAGCGCGACGCACACCGAGCTGCGCCTCCTCACTCCTGCCTATGCCAGCCCCGAGCAGATCCGCGGCGGGCCGGTCGGCCCGGCCTCCGATATCTACTCCCTCGGGGTCGTCTTCTACGAGCTCCTCGCCGGCGTCCACCCTTACGGCGGCGAGCGCTCGAGCCGCCACGAGATCGAGCAGGCGGCGCTCGCCGGACAGCCGGAGCCGCCGTCCACCGCGGCGCGCCGCACCGGGAGCGGAGTCGCGGGCACGGCGAGTCCGACGACCGCGGGGTCGCGCCGGCGCATCGCCCGCGACCTCGACGCCATTTGCCTGCGGGCGTTGGGAAAAGAGGCCGGCGAGCGTTACACAACGGTCGCGGCGTTCAGCCGCGACCTGGAGCGCTTCCTCGCCGGCCATCCGGTGGAGGCCCGGCGCGGGGGGATGCGCTACCGCCTCGGGCGCCTGCTGCTGCGCCATCGCGCCGCCCTGGCCAGTCTCGCCACTCTCGCTGCCGCAGTCGGCGTCACGCTCGCGATCCAGCGCGCCGCGACCTCGGATTCAGCGGCGCCCGTCCGGGCCGTCGCGCAGCCGCGGCCGCAGCCGTTTCCGTTCTCGACCTCGAAGCTCCCCGACATCGAGGAGCTGCAGTCGCGCTTCGACCGCGAGCCGGCCAACACCGAGGCCGGCGCCGCCCTGGCCATCTCGCTCCTGCGCGCCGATCGCGACCGCGAGGCGGCGCTCATCCTCGCCCGCCTGCGGCAGATTCCCGGCGGCGACCGGGACCCCCTGGTCAACTACGTCGACGGTGCGCTCGCCTCCGAGAAGTCCGAGCCGCAGCGGGCGCTGGCGCTCTACAGCCGGGCGCTCGACGAGTCGATCGCGACCGGCCGCGGCGAGCTCATCGGGCAGATTCGCGCCTCCCGCGGGCGGGTCCTCTCGACTCTCGGGCGCCGCGAGGAGGGCGGGCGCGAAATGGACAGGGCGCGCGCCGACTTCGAAGCCGCGGGAGATCTGGCCTCGCTGGCGCGCGTCCTGAACGACCTCGGGATCGACGCCGCGCAGCGCAACGAGCTCGCCAAGGCCGAGGATCTCCTCGAACGCGCTCTGGTCGCCACGAAGGCCGCGTCGCCGGACAACACCGGCGCGACGCAGCTGGGCAACCTCGCCCACCTGGCGGCGCTGCAGGGGCACCTCGAGATCGCCGAACGCCGTTACCGTGAGGTGGTCGAGATCTTCCGCGAGCTCGATCGCCCCGGCAAGGAGGCGGTTCAGCTCGATGGCCTGGCGAACACGCTCTGGCTGCTCGGCCGGGCAGACGAAGCGCGGGAGACCAGTGCGCGGGCGATCGAAATCGCGCGCGAGAAGGGGGACGCCGGCGCGCTCCTGCAGTACCTCTATCTCCACGCGAAGATGGCCGTCCTCTCCGGTTCGCTGGCGGGGGTCGAGGCCGAGATCGCCGAGATCGAGCGGCTGACCGCGAGCAGTGGCATGAACCTGGGCCTGGCGCTGGTGGACGACCTGCGCGGCCGCCTGCTGCTGCTGTCGGGCGATCACGAGGCCGCCGCGAAACGTCTCCAGGAGTGTCTGCGGATGATGCGCGAAGCGGGCGCGGAAGACAACCTGGCCGAGGTCGAGCTGACCCTCGCCGGGATCCACCTCGAAGCCGGCGACCTCGCGGCGGCGCGCGCCGCCGCGGAGCGCGCCGCCGCGCCGCTGCGGGCCGGAGGCGACCGCGGCGAGCTCATCCAGGCCGCAGCCGTGCTGGCGCGGATCGATGCGCTCGAAGGCAAGGTCGATGCGGCGCAGAGACGCCTTTCGGCCATCTCGTCCGTCGCCGCCGCGGCGGAGACTGTCGACCTGCGCGGCGACTATCTCGCCGCCCAGGCAGCGGTCGCGAAGGCGTCCGGCCGGCCGGACGAGGCGCGCGCCGCCCTGGCCGAGGCGCACCGGGTCGCCACGGCGAGCGGCCGCGGTTCGCGCTCCGCCGGCTGATAAGATGCCGTTCCCGGCAGGCGGACGTTTCGCCTCCGGTTCCCCGAGACCTTCGAGATGACCATCATCGCGGCCGAGGCCGCCCGCCGCCGGACGTGCGCCATCATCAGTCATCC
>CAZQTL010000187.1:0-8076 GCA_964595975.1 uncultured Thermoanaerobaculia bacterium
GAAGACCGGGCCCGAGAGCAGGCCGGCGGCGAAGGCCGAGCGGTCGAAGAACAGGTTCAGGTAGCCCGCACCCTCCACCCGCAGGTCCCGCACTCCGGCCGGCAGGCGCCACTCGGCGGCAAGCGCCTCGGCGATCTCACGAGGCTTTCTTTTCAGAGACTTGGCAAGGTGGAGCGGAGTCGGAAAGGCGAGGTCGCCGAGCGCCCGGCGGGGAGGAATCTCGGCCACGGGATCGTGGTCGACGCCGAACTGGCGGGTGATTTCGGCCTTGAGGGAGGCGGCGAGCTGACGTTTGATGGCCCGGAACATGGAGAGGCGAGTCTACTGGACTGGATGGCGGCCTGCCGGGGCCGGGGCGCCCGGCGAGCCCCGGCGGGGGACCGTGGACGGTCCGGCGGGGGCGCAAGACGGGAACGGGCCAGACTTGATATGCTCAGTGGCTCAAAACGCCACCTCATTACGGGGGCGTCAAACCGATCGACCCGGGCATCGACTCATGGCGGAAATCAAGGCGGACAACCGCATCGTCATTACGATGAACAACACCACCCTCGAGCTGGTGGAGGGGGATATTACCGATCTCGACGTGGAGGCGATCGTCAACGCCGCCAACGAGAATCTGGTGCTGGGCGGCGGCGTGGCGGGGACGATCAAGCGGCGCGGCGGGCCCTCGGTCCAGGAGGAGTGCCGCCGGATCGGTTCGACGGGCGTCGGCACCGCGGTGATCACCGGCGCCGGCAAGATGAAGTTCAAGCACGTCATTCATGCCGTCGGGCCGAAGATGGGCGAGGGGGACGAAGACCGCAAGCTCTCCGCGGCCGTGCGCTCGTCGCTCGCCCTGGCCGACCGGCACGGTCTCAAGTCGGTCGCCATTCCGGCGATCTCCACCGGCAACTTCGGCTTCCCCGTCGAGCGCTGCGCGCGCATCCTCCTGACCGAGGTTCACCGCTACCTGCAGGGCGGCACCAAGCTCCAGCGGGTCATCGTCTGCCTCTTCGACGAGGCCACCTGGAAGCTCTTCGCGCGCGAGCTGCGGCGCGGATTCCGCTGAGCGGCCTGCCGGCCGCCCTCCGCGCGGGACGCCCCGAGTTCAGCCGGCGCGCTCCGCGAACCGCTTCAGACCCCGCAAATTCTGCTGGAACATCCGCCGGCTGGCGGCGTCGAACCGCGCCAGCCGGAACAGGAGCACCCCGGGTCCGGAGAAGCTCTCGTGCTGGCGCACGAACGTGCCGTTCGGTTTCGCATCGAGGTGGAAAGCGTGACGTCCGGTGACGCCGCCCCCCGAAGCGACCCAGAGCAGCGCGCGCGGGGGAGTCGCAGCCTCGACCCGGGCGGTGAAACGCAGTGTCAGCCAGCCGATGTGGAGGGCGAGGGCGAGCTCGGAGCCGTCGTGCAGGGTCTTGCGGTCCCGGGTTTCGGCTTCGCGGCAGCCGGGCCACCAGTGTTGCCAGCTGCGGGGATCGGCGAGGAACTTCCAGACGATCTCCGGCGGCGCGGCGATCTGAATCGACTCTTCGATCCGCAGGCTGGTCAGGGGCACGGGACCGGCCCGCTCTTCACGCTCCGAATTTCTCCAGCCTGCCGGCGTGGGCGAGCAGGAGACCCATCAGCTCGCGCGACGCGAAGGTCCCGAGGTGGCCGCGGATCGCCTGCTGCTCGTCGAAGGCGGTCGTCTCGTCGACGAAGGCCAGCGGGGAGGCGAGCAGCAACGGCACGGGATGGAAGCTGTGCGCCGCCATCGGCGCCGGAGTCGAGTGGTCGCCGGTCACCGCGACGACGTCGGGAGCGAGCGCCAGCAGTCTCGGCAGCAGCGCGTCCACCTCTTCGATCGCCGCCGCCTTGGCGTCGAGATTGCCGTCCTCGCCGGCCTGGTCGGTCTGCTTGACGTGCAGGAAGAAGAGATCGAAGTCCTGCCAGCGTTCGGCGACCCGGTCGAGAATCTCGCCGATCCGTTTGCCGCAGGGAACGACCTCCATGCCGCAGGCCGAGGCGACGCCGCGATAGAGCGGGTACCCGGCGAAGGCGCCACAGCGCATCTTGTAGAGCGCCGGCAGCTGCGGCAGGTGCGGCAGCTGCGAGAAACCGCGCAGCAGCACCCGGTTGGCCTTCGGCTCGTCGGCGATTGCGCCTTCCATGAGCGCCACCGCGCGCCGCACCAGCGCCGCCGCGCGCGCTCCGCCCGGCGCCGTTTCGCGCGCCGCGAGCGGCGGGACGCCGAGCTGCTGCGGGTCGGTGTCGTCGAGCGCCGCTTCCAGTCCCTCGCCGGAGAGCAGCAGCACGAAACGATGCGCTTCGCCCGGCACGACGCGGACCGTGGCGTCGGTGATGGACTCGAGGGCGGAGTTGATCTTCTCGCAGACGCGCACGCATTCGGCGGTCGGGATCCGCCCGGCGCGCCGGTCGGTGAGCTCGCCGGTGGCGGCGGCGGTGGCGAAGTTGCCGCGCGCCGCGACGTCGCCGGGGCGCAGGTCGAGACCGAGCCCCAACGCCTCGAGGATGCCGCGTCCGATGTCGAACTGGGGCTCGCGCGGATCGTAGCCGAACAGAGCCAGATGCCCCGGACCGCTCCCCGGGGTGATTCCGGTCGCCACCGGGACGATGCGGCCCAGCGAGGACCGTGCTGCCAGTGCATCGAGGTGTGGTGTGCGCGCCTTCTGCAGTGCGGTGTGGGGCTGCGCCGGCGTGGCGAGATCGCCGACGCCGTCGAGGACCAGGAGAACGATCTTCGTCGTGTTGGGCTGAGCCAGGCGGGAGAGCAGCTCGAGATGTCGCATGGGCGGCTGGGGCGGCGTGGCGTGGGCGCGTCAGGCGACCAGATAGGCGATGGCGCGAATCTGCAGGCGGGAGCGCGGCTCGAAGCCGTTGCCGACCAGGGCATAGGAACTCTTGCCGGCCATGACCGGGAGCACGATCCAGCCGTCGAAGGTGTCGCCCGCACCGTAGGGCGCCACCACCGGTTCGATCTCGGCGAGCTTGATCCAGTGCTCGTCCTCGGGATCGAACGAGCCCTGGAGCTCGAGGTAGGCGCGATCGAGGTCGATGACCTTCTGTCCCGACGGGTGCCAGACGGAGAAGACGAAACGGATCTCGTCGTAGGGGGCCGTGTCGATCATCTTCTGGGCCAGGACCGACATCGGAAAGGCGAACGCCCCGGCCGAGTCGGTGGCGAAGATCTCCGGCGTGGCATCGAAGCTGATCTGCGTCGAGCGCGATTCGCGCGCGTCACTCATGAATGGGCCGTCCTTGATCTCTGGGTGCTCATTGCCCACCGCGCGCCAGTGCGAGCGCACGATGGATGTTGCGCGAGGTGAGTTCATCGTCGGCGGCGAGAAGCGGCGCGCCGATGCCGAAGGCGACCGCGCCCGCGGCGCGATAGGCGGGAATCTCCTCGATGCCGAAGCCGCCACCGGCGAGCATCGGCGCCAGATCACCGAGCGGCTGACGCACCACCGAGAGGTAGGCCGGCCCGCCGACCGGCGGCAGCGGATAGACCTTCAGCAGATCGGCGCCCAGCTCGTGAGCCGCCACCAATTCGGTGGGAGTGAGCCCTCCCATGCAGAGGAAGAGGTCATGCTCGCGGGCGATGCCGGCGACCGCGGCGGAGACGTTCGGCGTGACGAGGAACTCGCTGCCGGCGGCGACCGCCTCGCGCGCCCGGGCCGCGGTCGTGACCGTGCCCATGCCGATGCGTGCCGGCGAGTCGGCCGGCCGCTGATCGCGGAGCTCGCGCACCAGGTCGGCTGCGCCGGGTACGGTGAACGTGACTTCCACCATCTCGATGCCGTGGCGCAGGAACGCGCGCGCCTGGCCGGCGGCGACGGCACGGTCCGGGTGGCGGACGACGGCGATGACCGGCGCCCGCTGGAGGCTCTCGGTCACGGTCGATTTCAGGTCGAGGGCGAGGTTTCGCACGGCTTCGACTCTATCATCCGGACAGCGTGCGGGCTCATGCGGACGGCGACTTGCGGGCCCGCGTCAGGGCGTTGCGGGTGCGCCGCAGGAGGCCGGACAGGAGCGCCGCCTCACGCTCGGACAGGGTGGCGCGGGCGAGCAGCTGCCGCAGGTCGCGCGCCACCCGGCGGATGGTCGTATCGCGGGCGAATCCGACTTCGGCGAGCAGCTCCTGCAGGCGTCCGAAGAGATGCTCGATCTGGAACGCGGTGGCGCGCGACACCGGCTCGAGCGCGATCGCCCCCGGCGCTCCGCGCGCCACGTACAGCTCGTAGGCCACGAGCAGGACGGCCTGCGCCAGGTTCAGCGTCGGATTGGCGGGCGCCGCCGGGATGCTCACCAGCACGCTGGCGCGCGCCAGCTCGTCGCTGGTGAGTCCGGATACCTCGGCGCCGAAGACCAGGGCGACACGGGCGCCGGGCGCCTGGCTGGCGAGATGCTCGGGCAGCGCGCGCGGCGCGACGACCGGGTGGGGCCAGAGCCGGTCGCGCAGGGACGCCGTCGCGACGACATAGTCCCGGTCGGCGAGCGCGGCTTCGAGACTCGGGTAACGGCCGGCGCCGCGCAGGATCGAGTGGGCATGCATGGCGAAGGCGAAGGCGGTGTCGCCGAGCTCGGGCGCAGGCTCGACGAGGCGGAGCTCGGTCAGTCCCATGTTGGCCATCGCGCGGGCGACGGCGCCGATGTTGCCCTCCTGTTGCGGGCGGACCAGGACGATGGCTGGGAGAGTCACGGTCGGCGGACCGCTGACCAGTTCGAGGAGGCGACGACGGCCGCGTCGCCGCTGCCCAGGAGCCAGAGCACCGACGGCCGCGGGCGCAGCGAGCCCAGCCGCAGCTGGCCGCCGTTGGCGCCGAGCACGCTCATCGCCATGGCCAGGGGCTCGGCGTCCGCGGCGAGGGTGGTGACGGCGGCGACGCTGGAAACGCCGGTCGCCGGACGGCCGCTGCGCAGGTCGAAGGCGGGCAGGATCCGTTCGCCGGCGATCGACAGGGCGGCAAGCTCCGGATTCGCTACGGCGATCGCCTGATCCACCAGGAGAACCCGGCTGAGCGGATTGCCGGACGCCGACAAGGTAGGAAGGAAGATCGGCCAGCCCTTGCCACCGGGACCGGGACCGAGACCCCGCGTTACCGGCCCGAGCTCGACGCGGAGGTTTCTGGCGCCGGCGTCGAGCAGCCTCTGGACGGCGAGATCGACCGCCCATCCGCGCACGAATCCGCGCAGGTCGAGCTCGCTACCGGGAGCGAGTGCGAGCTCGCGCGTCTCGGCCTGCAGGGTCAGGCGGGAGCACTTGGCCGTGGCGGCCGCCTCCTCGAGGCTGTCGGGCGTCGGGAGGGCGCCGCTGCGAGCGCTCTCCTCCCAGAGGCGATAGACGGCGCCGCCGGCGGCCCCGGAGGCGCCGTCGCTCCAGGCGCAGAAGGAGCTCGCGCGCGCGAGCAGGGAGAAGAGCTCGGGCGAAAGGCGGGACTTGCCGGCGCCGGCGGCGGTGGGGAGCTTGCCGAGCTCACGCTCGGCCCGGACGACGGCATCCCAGGCGGCGCCGAGGGCCTTTTCTGCGACCTCCCGGGGCAGGTCGAGCACCTCCACCTCGAGCTTGGCGCCGAAAGCCGATCCGGCGATCTGAAGTGCGACGGGACCATCGACGCTTGGCGCGCCGGGGGATTGCGCTCCACTGCTGCCCGAAAGGGCGGGGGCGAACATCAAGACGGCCAGAAGACGGGCCTGCGGCAACGAAGGGCGGCGGAAGGTTCGCGTCACCAAATCATCATACGCGGGTGTTTTGCCGTCCCGCCCCTTGCGAACGGGCACGGGGTTGCCACAGAATGCGCGCACGTTACACACCGGCAACCATCTCGCATCTGGACGAACATCAACATGGCAACCGACCGGCTGAGAGCTTTTCTGCTTCCACTTGCGCTGTGCACCGTCCTCGGCGGTTGCGGCAAGGTGCAGGCGCGTATGGAGTTCAAGCAGGGCAACGCCTCCTACAAGAGCGAGAACTACCGCGACGCCATCAAGTACTACAAGCGGGGGTTGGAGCTCGATCCGGCGGCCAAGCAGGTCTGGCGCTCGGTCGGATTGGCGGCCATGGCCGTCTATCGACCGGGTGACACGAGCAAGCAGAACCTCGCTTACGCCGAAGAGGCGTTGTCGGCGTTCGAACATTTCGCCGAGGCCTACCCCGACGACGCCAAGGTCCAGGATTACATCCTGACTATTCTGATGAGCTCGGAGCGCTACGACGACGCCCTGAAGCGCCTGCGCGCCAAGTCGGCGAAGAACCCGAACGACAAGGAGAACAACCAGGCCATTGCGACGGTGCTCATCCGCGCCGGCAAGCTCGACGACGCGATCGCCTTCGTCAAGGGTCTCGGCTCGCGGGCCGACGGCATCTCGCAGTACACCGTCGGCGTCGCCTGCTGGGACAAGGCGTACCATGACCCGATGCTGAACGCCGAGCAGCGCGGGGGCATCGTCGACGCTGGCATCGACTTCCTCCGCAAGTCGGTCGCCGCGACCCCGGATTCGTTCGACTCGCTGGTCTATCTGAACCTGATCCTGCGCGAGAAGGCGAAGCTCGAACTCGATCCCGTTAAACAGCAGGCGTTGATCGCCGAAGCGGTCATTTTCCAGGATAAGGCCAAAGCCATCGTCGCCGCCCGCAAGGCCCAGGCGGCCGCCGCTTCCTGAGGCGACGGGAGAGCCCATGTTCGAAAGTGCACTGATCGAATCGCAGAAGAAGAAGGCGCCGAAGAACCGGGCGCTGATCATCCAGATGGCGCTGCTGATGCATGTGCTCGTCATCGGGGTCGTGCTGGCGGCGCAGTACTGGACCATCGAGCCGGTGGAAGAGCCGCCGATCCAGGTCTCCTTCTTCCAGTCCGCGGCGCCGCCGCCGCCGCCGCCCCCGCCGCCGCCGCCGGCGGCTCCGAAGCCCCAGGCTCCGAAGCCGGTCGTGACGCCGCAGGTCGTCGCCGAGATCGTGCAGCCCGTTGTCGTTCCGGACGTGATTCCCGAGCCGAGCACGGACACGGGGTCCGAGGGTGAAGGGATGGAGGGCGGCGTCGAAGGTGGAGTCGAGGGCGGCGTGATGGGCGGCCAGGTGGGCGGCGTTCCGGAGAGCTCCGGCGACGAGATCCTGCGGGTCGGCGGCGAGATCAGCAAGCCGGTGCGGCTCGGCGGCGCGCAGCCGGCGTACACCGAGCTCGCCCGCAAGGCGCGTATCCAGGGCGTGGTGATCGTCGAGGCGATTATCGACAAAGAGGGCAAGGTGACCAACGTCCGTGTCCTGAAGGGGCTGCCGATGGGTCTGGACCAGTCGGCGGTGGATGCGGTCAAGAGCTGGCGCTTCAAGCCGGCGACGTTGAATGGGCGGCCTGTGAGCGTCTACTACTCGCTGACGGTCAACTTCCGACTGCAATAAAACCGAACCGAAAAGGAAGAGGAGAGGAGCTATGGAATTTAGCCCGATGCATCTGTGGGAGTCGATGACGTGGATCGCCAAGGGCGTGGCGATCACGCTCGTCATCCTCTCCGTGTACTCGCTGTACGTGACGCTCGAACGCTACCTGTTCTTCAGGAAGGCGAAGACGCAGTCGCTCGATTTCGCCAAGCAGGCCACCGCGGCCCTGGCCAAGGACCAGATCCAGCAGGCGGTCGACGTGGCCAAGAAGTTCCCGGCCAGCCATCTGGCGCGCGTCACCCGCGCCGGCCTGATCGAGTTCCAGCTCGACACCGTCCGCTCCTCGGGCCTTTCGGGCAGCGACCTGGTGGAGGCCGCCCGCCGGGCGATCGAGCGCGAGACGCTGATCACCTACTCCGACTTCAAGAAGGGCGTGGGCGCCCTGGCGACCATTGCGACGACCGCCCCCTTCATCGGCCTCTTCGGTACCGTCATCGGCATCATCAACGCGTTCCGCGGCATGTCCTCGGGCGCTGGCGGCATCGCGGCGGTCTCCGGCGGTATCGCCGAAGCGCTCGTCACGACGGCACTGGGCCTCTTCGTCGCCATTCCGGCGGCCTGGATGTTCAACTACTTCACCAACGTGCTGGAGCGCTTCAGCGTCGAAATGTCGAACTCTTCGTCCGAGCTCGTCGACTTCTTCATCAAGAAGCACGGAG
>CAZQTL010000188.1:0-8063 GCA_964595975.1 uncultured Thermoanaerobaculia bacterium
CCGGTCTGCGCGTCCTGCGACGTCTGCCCGGAGATCCGCGAGTTCGAGCGGATGAGCACGGTCGTGCTGAACGCCGCCGCGATGCCGCTGGTCGGCCGCTACCTGGAGGAGCTCGCCGCCCGCGTCCAGGCGGTGCTGCCGAACTCGAAGATCCTGCTGATGCAGTCGAACGGCGGCTCGCTGCCGGTCGCGTCGGCGCGCACGCTGCCGGCGCGCCTGATCACGTCGGGTCCGGCCGGCGGCGCGCTCGCGATCCAGCGGATCGGCAAGGCGACCGCCTATCCGAACCTGCTCGGCCTCGACATGGGCGGCACCAGCACCGACATCTCGCTGATCCAGAAGGGCGAGCTCCGGATGACCACCGACGGCTCGATCACCGACCGCCCGATCAAGCTGCCGATGATCGAGATCAACACGATCGGCGCCGGCGCCGGCAGCATCGCCTGGCTCGACGAGGCCAACGGCCTGCACGTCGGCCCGCACAGCGCCGGGTCGGAGCCCGGCCCGGTCGCCTACCGCACCGGCGGCACCGAGCCGACGGTGACCGACGCGAACCTCGTGCTCGGGCGCCTGAACCCGAAGCGCTTCGCCAGCGGCCGGATCGCGCTCGACGTCGACGCCTCGCGCGCGGCGATCGCGCAGAAGGTCGCCGCGCCGCTCGGCATGAGCGTCGAGCAGGCGGCGCTCGGCATCATCCGCATCGCCAACGCGAACATGGAACGCGCGGTGCGGGTGAGCTCGGCCGAGAAGGGCTACGACCCTCGCGACCTGATGCTGGTCGCGTTCGGCGGCGCCGGGCCGATGCACGCGGCGGCGCTGGCGAAGTCGGCCGGCATTCCCACCGTGCTCGTCCCCGAGCAGCCCGGCGTGCTCTCCGCGGTCGGTCTGGTGATGGCCGACATCCGCCACGACTTCGTGCAGACCCGGGTCGCGCGCGGCGCGGCGCTCGGCGGCGGTCACCTCGAGCCGCTGTACGCGGGTCTGCGCCGGCTCGGCGACGACGCGCTCGCGAAGGACGGGATCGCCGCGGGACAGCGGGTCTTCCGGCGCAGCGCCGACCTGCGCTACACCGGCCAGGCCTACGAGGTGAACGTGGAGGTGCCCGACGGGGCGCTCGACGACGCGGCGGTCGAGGCGATGCGCCAGCGCTTCCACGCGATGCACAAGCAGCTCTTCGCGCACAACCATCCGGACAAGGTCGTCGAGTTCGTCAGCGGCCGCCTGACGGCGATCGGGCTCACGTCGGCGCCGTCGATCCTGCCGCGCGCGCTCGCCGGCGGCGACGTGCGGCCTGTCGAGCGCCACCGCGTCTACTACGAGGAGACCGGCGCCTACGTCGACACGCCGGTCTACGAGCGCGCGACGCTCGTCCCCGGCTGCCGGATCGACGGCCCGGCGATCGTCGAGCAGAGCGACACGACGACGATCGTCCATCCGGGCCAGCGCGCCGACGTCGACCCGTACGGCAACCTGCTCGTCCACACCGGAGGCGCCGCCGATGCGCGTTGATCCGATCACGTTCAAGGTCGTCAACAACGCGCTGCACGGCGTCGCCGAGCAGATGGCGGCGACGATCCTGCGCACGTCCTACTCGACCGTCGTGCGGGAGATGCTCGACTACTCGACCGCGGTGTTCGACCCGGCCGGCCGGATCATCGCCCAGTCCTGCCGCATCCCGATCCACTTGAACTCGATGTCGCGGTCGCTGCGCACGACGCTCGAGCGGGCGATCCCGATCGGGGAGTGGAAGCCGGGCGACATCATCGTCACCAACGACCCGTTCCTCGGCGGCCAGCACCTGCCGGATGTACAGACGTTCCTGCCGGTGTTCGCCGATGGCGAGCTGGTGGCGATCTGCGGCACGCTCGACCACCACCTCGACATCGGCGGCATGCGGCCGGCGAGCTACGCCGGCGACGCGGTGGAGATCTACCAGGAGGGCCTGCGGCTGCCGCCGATCAAGCTGTTCGAGGAGGGCCGGCTGAACGAGCGCCTGTTCGCGCTGATCGCCGCGAACATCCGCCAGCCCGAGCAGACGATCGGCGACCTGCGGGCGCAGGCGGCGGCGCTCGAGATCGGCCGCGACGGCGTCCTCGAGCTGGTCGCTCGCTACGGCGCGAAGACGATCGCCGACTGCATGGAGGACGCCGTCGATTCCTCGGAGCTCCGGCTGCGGAGCAAGCTGCGCGAGCTGCCGGCCGGCACCTACGAGGCCGAGTACTTCATCGACGACGACGGCGTCACCGACGAACGGATCCGCGTCGCCACGAAGATCACGATCGGCGACGGGACGATCCACGTCGACTTCACCGGCACCGACAAGCAGCGCCGCTCGCCGATCAACGCGACGATCTCGTCGTGCGAGTCGGCGACCTATTTCGCGATCCTGTCGATCCTCGACCCGACGATCCCGGCGAACTACGGCGTCTACAGGCCGATCACGATCACCGCGCCCGAGGGGACGGTCGTCAACGCACAGCCACCGGCGGCGGTCGTCGGCCGAAACGCGGTGACCCACACGATCGTCAACGCGATGATGCTGGCGCTCTCCCGGATCGTCCCGGAGCGCGTGACCGCCGGTTACTACGGGATGTCGAACATCCACATCCTGTCCGGCGACGGCACCGGCGGGCGCCCCCCCTGGATCCTGTTCGACATCGAAGTCGGCGGCGGCGGCGGGCGGCAGCGCAAGGACGGCCTCGACTGCTATTCGCAGGGCATCCACAATCTGGCCAACACGCCGATCGAGATGATCGAGATGACCTATCCGCTGCGGCTGACGCGCTACGAGCTGCTGGCGGACACCGGCGGCGCCGGCCGCCACCGCGGCGGATTGGGCGTGCGGCGCGACATCGAGTTCCTCGACGAGAGCGGCTCGCTAGAGACCCAGTTCGACAAATTCAAGGTCGAGCCGTTCGGCCTGTTCGGCGGCGGGAACGGCGCGACCGGCAAGCTCTGGCTCAATCCGGACCGGCCCGACCGGCGCTCGCTGCGCTCGAAGACGTTCGGCTGCAAGTTGAAGCGCGGCGACGTCTTCAGCATGTGGACGCAGGGCGGCGGCGGCTACGGGCCGCCGTCGGAGCGCGACCGCGAGGCGATCGCGCGCGACGTGCGCGAGGGCAAGGCGACGCCGGAGCGGGCGAAGGCCGACTACCAGTGGCGAGGCTAGACCGATGAAGATCACCGGCTTCGAGACGATCGTCGTCAAGCTCCCGCGCCGCACGTCGTACACGTGGCGCTCGCTGCAGACGCCGATCGGGCACTACGTGATCCTGCGGGTCGAGACCGACGAGGGGATCGTCGGTCTGGGCGAGGCGCCGGCGATCCTGTCGTGGGGCGGCGAGCACGGCCGCTACTTCGGCGAGGACCCGGAGATCGTCTGCCACCTGATGCGCGACTGCATCGCGCCGTTCCTCGTCGGCGCCGATCCCTTCGAGATCCGACCGCTGCTCGCGAAGCTCGACGTCCACGTCCGCGGCTTCCCGTACACGAAGGCGATGCTCGAGAGCGCGCTCCTCGACATCGCCGGCCGGGCGCTCGGCGTTCCGGTCTACAAGCTGCTGGGCGGCGCGATGCGCACGACCGTTCCGCTGTGCCACAGCGTCGGGATCGCCAAGCCGGCGGACTCGGCGCGCGAGGCCGAGGCGGCGGTCGCCGACGGCATCGGCTGGCTGCAGATCAAGATCCCCGGCGAGCCGGCGACCGACCTCGCGATCGTCAAGGCGGTGCGCAAGGCGGTCGGCGCCGGCGTGAAGCTCTTCCCCGACGTCAACCGCGGGTACAAGGACGCGAAGACCGCGATCCGCAGCATCCTCGCGATGCAGGAGGCCGCCGACATCCTGGCGATCGAGCAGCCGGTCGAGGGACAGCACCTGATGCAGCGGATCGTCGACTCGGTCGACATCCCGATCGTCGTCGACGAGGGTTGCTGGACGCCGCAGGACGCGATGGAGATCGCCCGCACCGGCGCCGCGGACGTGCTCTCGATCTACTTCACCAAGTCCGGCGGCCTCATGCGCTCGATGCAGATCGGCACGATCGCCCAGGCGGCCGGTCTGCCGGTCAACGTCAACGGGTCGCTCGAGGGCGGCGTCGGCAACGCCGCGAACCTGCACCTCGCGGCCGCGCTCGAAGGCACGATGTGGCCGGCGATCATCACGGTGAACACGCTCGCCGGCCGCGAGCAGACCAAGGTCGGCGGCGTGTTCTACACCGACGACGTCATCACCGAGCCGTTCGAGTACCGGAAAGGCGCGCTCACCGTCCCCGACCGGCCGGGACTGGGCGTCGACCTCGATCCGAAGAAGATCCGGAAGTACCGCGTCGGGTGATCGGCGACCGGCGCGCAACGCGTGCAACGAGAGGACCCAAGACCATGTCGGCGAAATTCGGGGTGACGTGCGGTGGCGATCATTGGACGCCTGCGGAAATCCAGGCGGTGGAGAAGTTCGGCTACGACTCGTTCTGGACCGGCGAGCACATCGTCTACCACCGGCCGATCCTGGAGGCGGTGACCGTGCTGACCCGGGCGGCGGCGCTGACGACCCGGATCAAGATCGGGCCGGCGACGCTGATCCTGCCGCTGCGCCATCCGACGATGGTCGCCAAGCAGTTCGCGAGCCTCGATGTCCTCTCGCAGGGGCGTGTGCGGCTGACCGTCGGCGCCGGCGGCGACTACCCGCGCGAGTTCGCGGCCTGCGACGTGCCGATGAGCGAGCGCGGCGTGCGCTGCACCGAGGCGATCGAGATCCTGCGCAAGTACTGGTCGGGCGAGCGGTTCAGCTACGACGGCAAGATCTTCAAGCTGAACGACGTCGACATGCTGCCGCGCCCGGTCGCCGGGACGATCCCGATCTGGGTGTCGGGGCGCCAGGAGGGGCCGATGCGTCGCGCGGCGGTGCTGGGCGACGGCTGGCATCCGTACATGTACACGGCCGATCGCACGCGCGAGTCGTTCCAGAAGGTCGTCGAGTACGCCGGCGAGGCGGGCCGGACGCTGCCCAAGGACTACGTCTGGGCGGTGTTCATCTACACGAGCCTCTACGACGACGTGAAGGAGGCGCGGGCGCACGGCGTGCGCGAGCTGGGCTACCGCTACGACCAGGATTTCTCGGAGCTCGTCGACAAGTACTGCGCCTACGGCCCGCCGCAGAAGATCACCGAATACCTGGCGAAGTACATCGAGGCCGGCGCCAACTACCTGATCCTCGCGCCGATCATGCCGCCGGCGAAGCGCGAGGAGCACCTCGAGCGGATGGCCCGCGAGGTGCTGCCGTCGCTCGAACGGATCGCGCCCGGCAAGGTGCTATGACGGCTGCGGTCCCGATCCCGCTCCTCTGCGACCGGCTCCAGGCGATCGCCGCGCGCGATCCGGGCCGCGAGCTCGTCGTCGACGAGGTCCGCGGCCGGCACACCTACGGGCAGGTCGCCGAGCAGGTCGAGCGCGTCGCCGCGGGGCTGCGCGCGCTCGACATCGGCGCCGGCGACGTCGTCGTCGTCCAGCTGCCCAACTGGGCGCCGTTCCTGGTGCTGCATCTCGCGCTGACCGCGGTCGGCGCGGTGACCGCGACGATCCCGATCGTCTACCGGACGCGCGAGCTCACCGGCGTGCTCGCCCTGACCGGCGCGAAGGCGCTGGTCGTCCCCGACGTCCACCGCGGCCACGACTACGTCGCGATGGCGGGCGAGCTCGGGCTCGCGGCGCCGGCGATGCGGCACGTGATCGTCGTCGGCGGCGGCGAGGCGGGCGCGGGCGCGGTGCCGCGCGGCATGGTCGACTACGACGCGTTGCTGCGCTCGCCGGTCTCCTCGCCGGCCGGCCCGAAGCCGGGCATCGACGACCTCACCGCGCTGGGGTTCACGTCGGGCACGACCGGCGCGCTCAAGGCGGCGATGTACAGCACGCGGATCCTCGCCGCGACCAACGCCGGCCTGCGGGACCGCTACGGACTGAACGAAGGCGACCGGATCTTCGCCTGCTCGCCGATCGGGCACGCCGTCGGCTTCACGCACGCGTTGCGCATGGTGGTCACGATCGGCGGCAGCCTCGTCATGCAGGACAAGTGGGACGCCGGTCGCGCGCTCGAGCGGATCCAGGCCGAACGCTGCACCTACATGGCTTGCGCGACGCCGTTCCTGATGGACCTGGTCTACCACCCGTCGCTCGCGCAGCGCGACCGGATGGCGTCGGTGCGGCTGTTCCTGTGCGGCGGCGCGACGATCCCGCAGAAGCTGATGTCGGACGCGCGCGCCGCGCTGCCGCGGACCTTCACCTCGCCGCTGTGGGGGATGACCGAGTGCGGCGGCGTCACCACCTGTCCGTTCGACGCGCCCGAGGAGAAGCTCTACACGACCGACGGGGTGCCCTGTCCGTCGATGGAGCTCCAGGTCGTCGATCGCGAGGGCCGTCGGCTGCCGCCCGGACAGGACGGCGAGCTCCTGGTGCGCGGCCCGATGCTGACGATGGGCTACTACCGGCAGCCCGAGCTGACGCGCGAGGCCTGGCGGCCCGACGGGTTCTTCCGCACCGGCGACCAGGCGCGGATCGACGAGGACGGCTACGTCCGGATCACCGGGCGCATCAAGGACCTGATCATCCGCGGCGGGGTCAACATCGCGCCGGCCGACGTCGAGGACGTGGTGTTCAAGCACCCGCGCGTGGCCAACGTCGCGGTCGTCGGCTACCCGGACCCGCGCCTGGGCGAGCGGATCTGCGCCTTCGTCGTGCTGTCGCAGGGCGAGCGACTCGACCTCGCCGAGGTGCAGGCGTGGATGGAGCGGGCCGGCATCTCCAAGCAGAAGTGGCCCGAACGCGTCGAGATCGTCGACCGGCTGCCGATGACGACGTCGGGCAAGGTGCAGAAGTTCCTGCTGCGCCAGCGCATCGCCGAGACGCTCGCCGCCGAATCGACGGCGGCCGGCGCGCAGCGCGCCTGATCGCCCGGTCGACCGCGATGAAGCCCCGGGCCCTCGACGCGTTCCTGAAGCCGAAATCGGTCGCGATCATCGGACTCTCCCGCTCGGCGATCGGCGCGCCGGTGAGCGTGCTGACTTCGCTCGAGGAGCTCGGCTACGCCGGCCGCGTCTGGGTCGTCAATCCGGGACTCGAGTCGACGGCGACGCTGCGGGCCTGCCCGACGATCGCCGCGATTCCCGAACCGGTCGATCTCGCGATCGTCTCGGTCGAACGCGCGCGCGTCCACGGCGTGCTCGAGGAATGCGTGCAGGCCGGCATCCGCGCCGCGCTCGTCATCACCCAGGGTTTCGCGGACGCGGACGAGGAGGGGCGCCGCCTGCAGGACGCGATCGTCGCGCTGGCGCGACGGACCGGACTGCGGATCCTGGGTCCCAACACGATCGGCGTCGTCAACTCGCTCGAACGCTTCACCTCGTCGTTCATCGAGGTGCAGGAGGACCGCACGCCGGTCGGACAGGTGTCGCAGTCCGGGCTCTTCATGATGGGCCACCACCTGATCAACAACGAACCGGCCGGCTACTGCCTGTCGGTCGACCTCGGCAACGGCTGCGACATCGGTCTGGTCGACGTGCTCGAGTACTTCGAGCATGAAGACGCGGTGCGGGTGATCCAGTGCCATGTCGAGGGGATCGTCGACGGTCCCGGGTTCCTGGAGACGGTGTCGCGGATCACGCGCGAGAAGCCGGTGATCGCGCTCAAGGCCGGGACCACCGCGGCGGGGCAGGCGGCGGTCGCCTCGCACACCGGCGCGGTCGCCGGCGCGAAGGAGGTCTACGCCGCGGCGTTCCGCAAGGCCGGCGTCGTTCCGGCCGCCGACGCCGAGGAGCTGCGCCTGCTGTCGAAGGCGTTCGCGATCTACGAGCCGCCGAAAGGCCGGCGGGTCGCGATCATGAGCTTTTCCGGCGGCGGCGCGATCCTCGCGATCGACGCGCTCGACCGCGCCGGACTCGTCCTCGCCACGCTCTCGGAGACGACGCGCGCCGCCCTCGCGGACCTGTTCCCGGGCTGGATCGGCGTGCACAACCCGCTCGACATCTGGATGCCGGTCGCCAAGGACTTCGAGCGGGCCTTCCCGCGCGTCCTCGAG
>CAZQTL010000189.1:0-8040 GCA_964595975.1 uncultured Thermoanaerobaculia bacterium
GATCGTGACCGAGATCGACCCGATCTGCGCGCTGCAAGCAGCGATGGAGGGGTATCAGGTCTCGACGCTCGACGACGTGCTCGAGATCGCCGACATCTTCGTCACCACGACGGGCAACTGCCATGTGATCGCGGCCGAGGACATGGCGCGGATGAAGGACAAGGCGATCGTCGGCAACATCGGTCACTTCGACAACGAGATCGACATGGCTGGGCTGAAGAACTTCCCGGGTATCGAGCGCGTCAACATCAAGCCGCAGTACGACGAGTGGCGCTTCCCCGATGGCCACGCGGTGATGATCCTGGCCGAGGGCCGGCTGCTGAACCTCGGTTGCGCCACCGGGCACCCGTCGTTCGTGATGTCCTGCAGCTTCGCCAACCAGGTGCTGGCGCAGATCGACCTGGCGAAGAACGCGGGCAAGTACGAGAACAAGGTCTTCCTGCTGCCCAAGAAGCTCGACGAGAAGGTCGCTCGTCTCCATCTCGAGAAGCTCGGCGTGAAGCTCACCCAGCTCACCCCCGAGCAGGCGGCCTACATCGGCGTCGACGTCGAGGGTCCGTTCAAGCCGGAGCGCTACCGCTACTGAGGCGCCGGCCGGGAACGACGACGGCAGGGGCCCGGCGAGTCGCAGCCGGGCCCTTTTTTCGTTCGCACGGATCCGGAGGTCGCCGCCGGAGCGGTCAGTCCGGCTTCGGGGTCGGCGAAGTCGCGGGGGTCCCGGGGGTGAAGATCTTCCCCGCGTCGGCGAGGTTCAGCAGCTCGAGCTCGAAGATCAGAGCGCCCTTGGGGGCGCCGGGGAAGCCCTCGTTGGCGCCGGCCGAGATCCAGCACTGGCGCACCTCACCGACCGTCATGCCCTCGACGCAGTCGGCGAAGGAGGTCATGACGCGGTTGAGCGGAAAGAGCGTCGGCCGGCCGTCCAGCTTCGAGGTCGAAAGCGTCTGGCCGAGATCGTTCCAGACCGTGAAATTGAGCAGCGCCGCGTCCTGCCGGGTCGCCTTCGGTCCGGCTTTGCCCGGTTTCACGGTGAGCGTCCAGGCGCCGAGTCCGGCCGAGGTCGCCTTCGGATCGTGGGTCTTCAACGAGGCCGGCGGATCGCCCACCTTGAGCACGGCCACCAGCTCGAGGTCGAAGACGATCGCCTCCTGGGCGCCGGTCTGCGGGTTCTTCGGCGCCATCTCGGCCGGAAACCAGAAACGGCGCTGCTCCCCGGCGACCATCGCCGCGAAGGCTGTCTGCCAGGCCGGGATGAGCCGGCTCATCTGCATGCGGATCGGGTCGGGCGAGGTGAAGGTGTTCTGCACCACGGTGCCGTCCGGGCGCCGGCCGATGGCGAAGAAGGCGATCCAGTCCTGACTGCGAGGCGAAACCTTGCCGGTGCCGGCCCGCAGCAGCTGGGTCGTCATCCCCGAGGGGAGCCGGACGGCGCTGGCGGGCGGAGTCACGAGCTCCTGGGCGGTGGGGGCCGCGGGAGCCGGTGTCAGCGGTTTGGCGGCCGGTGCCGGAGGGGCCGCTCCGCGGGCCGTCTGGCCGATGAGCGTCGCCGGACTGACCAGGAGAGCGAGAGCCAGCGCCGCGAAGAGGCTGCGGCGGCGGGCGAGAGCGGATAGGATGCGCGGGCGGGATTCGGTGCGTTCCATGCACCGCGAACCTTACCATCGCCCGGCGGGAGTGCCGAGGCCGCGAGCGCCCGTCAAACCTTTCCGACTCCAGCGACGTAAGTCTGGCAGGAGCCTCTCCGAGCGCACATGATCCGTCTGCGAAATCTGCACAAGAGCTACACCGTCGGCCGCAACAAACTCCATGTCCTCAAGGGCATCGATCTGGATATCGGTGCGCGCGAGCTGGTCGCGGTCATGGGCGCCTCGGGCTCCGGCAAGTCGACGCTGATGAACATCCTCGGTCTCCTCGACCGCTACGACGAGGGCGAGTACACGCTCGACGGCGTCGCCATGGGGGCGCTCTCCGAGACCCGGGCGGCGCAGTACCGCAGCCAGTACATCGGCTTCGTCTTCCAGTCGTTCCATCTCATCCCGTTCAAGAATGCGGCCGAGAACGTGGCGCTGCCGCTCTACTACCAGGGAGTGCCGCGCAAGGAGCGCAACGAGCGCGCCGCGGTCTATCTCGAGAAGGTGGGCCTCGCCGATCGCGCCGAGCACCTGCCGTCGGAGCTCTCCGGCGGGCAGCAGCAGCGCGTCGCCATCGCCCGGGCGCTGGTGGCGCAGCCCAAACTCCTGCTCGCCGACGAGCCCACCGGGGCGCTCGACTCGGCGACCTCGCGCGACGTGATGAAGGTGCTGCAGGCGGTCCAGGACGACGGCGTGGCGGTGGTCATCATCACCCACGAGCGCGACATCGCCCACATGACCGACCGCCTGATCCACCTGGTCGACGGCCGCATCGCCGGCGACAGCCGCCAGCGCCGGCTGAACCCCGACGACGTCGTGGTCGACATCGAGGCGCTCGACGCGCCAGCGACTCCCATCGCCGGGCCGCCGGCCGCCGCTGCGCCGGCTGAGCCCCCGCCGGAGGCCGTGGCGGGCGGGGTCGTATCCGGATGATCCGGCTCGACGCCTGGCAGGAGATCTTCGACACCGTCCGGCACAACAAGCTGCGCACGGCGCTGACCGGCTTCGCGGTCGCCTGGGGGATCTTCATGCTGGTGGTGCTGCTCGGCTCGGGCAAGGGGCTCGAGCACGGCGTGGACTACCAGTTCCGCGACGACGCGGTGAACAGCATCTGGATCTCGTCCGGCCAGACGAGCGTCGCCTACAAGGGTATGCAGCCCGGCCGGGACGTGCAGTTCGACAACCAGGACTACGACGAAGTGACGACGCGCGTGCCCGGAGTCGAGTACGCGAGCGCCAGGTTCTGGATCTTCGGCAGCCAGCAGGTCAACTACAAGAACGAGAACGGCAGCTACACCATCCGCGCCGTGCATCCCGGCCACCAGGTGCTCGAACGCACCAAGGTGATCCGCGGTCGCTATCTGAACGAGTTCGACCTCCGCCAGTACCGCAAGAGCGCCGTGCTGGGAACGCTGGTCGCCGCCGCGCTCTTCCATGACGAGGATCCGATCGGCAAGGAGATCCGCATCGGCGGGATCTCCTTCAAGGTCGTCGGCGTCTTCGACGACGAGGGCAGCGAGCGCGAGCGCGAGTTCATCTATCTGCCGATCTCGACCGCGCAGCGGACGTTCAACGGCGGCAACCGGCTGAGCCAGATCCTCTACACCACCGGCGACGCGAGCCTCGCCCAGAGCGAGAGGATGGCCGGCGCTTCGCGCCGTATCCTCGCCGTCAACCACACCTTCGATCCGGACGATCAGCGCGCGATCTACGTCAACAACAACGTCGAGAACTACCAGAAGATCCTCGCCCTCACCGGCGCGATCCGGCTGTTCGTCTGGGTGGTGGGCATTGGAACGCTGCTCGCCGGCGTCGTCGGAGTCTCCAACATCATGCTGGTCGCGGTGCGCGAGCGCACCCGCGAGATCGGCATCCGCAAGGCGCTGGGCGCGACGCCGGCCTCGATCGTCGGGCTCGTGCTGCAGGAGTCGGTGCTGATCACCACCGTCGCCGGCTATGCCGGTCTGGTCCTCGGCGTCCTGGTGCTCGAGGGACTCTCGCGGGCGATCCCCGACGCCGCCTTCTTCCGCAATCCGCAGGTCGACATCCGCGTGGCCCTGTCGGCGACCGTGCTGCTGGTCGTCGCCGGCACCGTCGCCGGTTTCTTCCCGGCGCGCCGCGCGGCTGCCATCCGCCCGATCGAAGCGCTGAGGGACGAATAGGTGTTCGACCTCGACCATCTCCAGGAGATCTGGACGGCGCTGGCGAAGAACCGGCTGCGGACCTTCCTCACCGCCTTCGGCGTCTTCTGGGGGATCTTCCTGCTGATGCTCCTGCTGGGCTCCGGCAACGGCCTCAAGAACGGCATCGACGCCGGCTTCTCGGGGGCCGCGACCAACAGCTTCTTCGTCTGGGGGATGCGCACCAGCAAGCCGTTCGCCGGTCTCCTCGCCGGCCGCTCGATCGAGTTCACCAACGCCGATGTCGACGAGCTCCGCCGCCAGGTGCCGGAGGCGAAGGTGATCGCCCCGCGGCTGCAGCTGGGAGGCTTCCGCGGCGGGGCGACGGCCACGCGCGGCATCCACACGGGCGCCTACACGATCATGGGCGACATGCCGGAGATCGCCACCATCCAGTCGCTCGCCGTCACCCGCGGACGCTTCCTCAACAAACTCGATATCGAAGAGAAGCGCAAGGTCGCGGTCATCGGCAGCCGGGTCCATGAAGTCCTCTTCGACAAGGAGGAGGATCCGATCGGGCAGGGGATCCGCATCAACGGCGTCGAGTTCCAGGTGATCGGTCTCTTCCGCTCCCGGCAGAGCGGCAACGACGGGCAGCAGGATGCCGAGACCATCTTCGTGCCGTTCTCGACCTATCAGCAGGCCTTCAACGCCATGAACCAGGTGCAGTGGATGGCGGTGACCTCGGTCGACGGCGTGCCCGCCTCGGTGGCGGAGAAGAAGGTCCTCGACATCCTGCGCGCGCGCCACAAGGTCTCGCCGCAGGACAACCGCGGCATCGGCCACTTCAACCTCGAAGAGGAGTACGCCAAGATCCAGGGGCTGTTCGTCGGCATCAAGCTCCTCATGTGGATCGTCGGCGTCGGAACGCTCGCCGCCGGCGCCATCGGCGTCTCCAACATCATGCTGATCATCGTCCGCGAGCGCACCAAGGAGTTGGGGCTAAGGCGGGCGATCGGCGCGACGCCCTGGAAGGTGCAGGGGCAGATCATTCTCGAGGCGGTGCTCCTCACCCTCGGCTCGGGGCTTCTCGGCCTCTCCGCCGGCGTCGGCGTGCTCGAGCTCGTGAGCCGGCTCCTGCCGTCCGCCGGCGCGGGCGGCGAGCCGCAGATGTTCCAGAATCCCGGCGTCACGCTTCAGGTGGCGCTGCAGGCGCTCGCCGTGCTGGTGGTCTCCGGCGTGCTCGCCGGATTCGCGCCGGCGCGCCGGGCGGTGTCGATCACGCCGATGGCGGCGCTGCGTAGCGACTAGCGAGCCGTCGGTGACTGTCGATTTCGCGGCCGGCGCAGAGCCGGCCGCCGCAACTTTCAGGTGAGTTGGAGAACGTGATGAAGAAGGTCTTCGGAATCCTCGCGGCACTGCTGTTCGCGGCCATCGTCATCGCGACCGGTGTCTTTCTCTACACCAAGTCGCAGACCAAGCCGGTGGTCTACCAGACCGCCTCGCCGGTGACCACCGACCTGGTGCGCAAGACCGTCGCCACCGGCGCCGTCGTGCCGCGCAAGGAGGTGCAGATCAAGCCGCTCATCTCCGGCATCATCGAGGAGCTCTACGTCGAGCCCGGCCAGATCGTGAAGCAGGGCGATCTGGTGGCCAAGGTGCGGGTGATTCCGAACATGGTCTCGCTGTCGTCCGCAGAGTCGCGGGTCAACAAGGCGAAGATCGCCCTCGGCGACGCCGAACGCGACTACCAGCGCAACAAGAACCTGGTCGAGGACGGGACGATCTCGGCCGCCGACTTCCAGCGCTCCGAGATCGCCTGGGAGCAGGCGAAGGAGGACTTGAAGGGGGCGCAGGACAACCTCGACATCGTGCGCAAGGGAACCAGCGTGCGCATGGCCTCGGCCTCGACGACGGTCGTCAAGGCGACGATCGGCGGCACCGTCCTCGAGGTGCCGCTCGAGGTCGGCAACTCGGTGATCGAGTCGAACAACTTCAACGACGGCACGACGATCGCCTCGATCGCCGACCTCGACGACCTGATCTTCAAGGGCAAGGTGGACGAGTCGGAGGTCGGCAAGATCAAGCCGGGAATGGACCTCGAGCTGACGATTGGCGCGCTGCCGGAGAAGAAGATCCACGCCTCGCTCGAGCGCATCGCCCCCAAGGGAGTGGAGGAGAACGGCGCCATCCAGTTCGAGATCCGCGCCGCGCTCGCGCCGCACAAGGAGATGCTGATCCGCGCCAACTACAGCGCCTCGGCCGACATCGTGCTCGAGAAGCGCGAGCAGGTGCTGGCGCTCGACGAGGGGCTGCTGCAGTTCGAGGGCGAGAAGCCGTACGTCGAGGTCGAGACCGCGCCGCAGAAGTTCGAGCGCCGCGAGATCACCACCGGCATCTCCGACGGCATCAAGATCGAGATCCTCTCCGGTCTCACCGCCACCGACAAGGTCAAGAACCCGAACACCGATCTCGCGCCGCCGAAGGCGAAGTAAGCGGTAACCCTGTCGCCGCCGATCAGGGCTCGCGCGCGCTCCCGCGGTCGCGGGAGCGGTTCCAATCACGGGCGAGCGGGGCGAGCAGGGCGAGGAAGGCGACCGAGAGCACGGTCGCGACCGCGAACAGGGTCGCGTACGAGGCCCGGGCGGCGACGAAGCCCGAGAGCCAGGCGGCCGGGAGCTTGCCCCACACCTCGACCGCGGCGAGCAGCGTGTAGTGGGTCGCGCCGATCCGCCGGTCGACGCGGCTCATCATGTAGGCGAACATCGCCGTGGTGAGCGCGCCGCCGAAGAGATGCTCGAAGCAGGTCACGGCGAGGATCCGCTGCGGCGTCGGATCGACCTGGGTGAGCCACCACTCGCCGGCCACCGGCAGCGCGCGCGCCACGGCGCACCAGCCGACGGCGCGCAGGAGCGGCATGCGGCGCGCCAGCAAGCCGCCACCGATCGAACCGGCGATGGAGCACAGCATCCCCCAGGTGCCGACCCAGAGTCCGATCTGCGCCTCGTGGTAGCCGGCATCGACGAGGAACGGCTTGAACATCGTGTCGGCCATCGACTCGCCGAGCTTGTAGGTGCCGACGAAGAGAATCAGCCAGCCCGCGCCGGAGCTGGTCATCGCGCGGCGCAGCGCGGCGAGGATCTCGCCGGTCCGGCGATGCGGCGCGGGAGCCGGCTCCGCCCGCCGGGCGACCACGGCGTTCTCGTTCCAGGAGAGCGTCACCAGCAGCGACAGCGTCACGAGGCCGGCCATGCTGACGAAGAGCCCCGACCAGCCGATCGTGCCGCTCGCCCACACGAGGAGCCCGCCGCCGGTGAGCATCCCCGCCTTGTAGCCCACGACCTGCGCGACGTTGCCGTGGCCGAGCTCGCGCGTCGTGAGCACATCGACCGCGAAGCCGTCGACCGCGATGTCCATCGTCGCGGCCAGGAGGTTCATCGCCAGGACCAGTCCGAGGAGCGGCGTGAGACCTTCGTGCGGCGGCACCTTGGCCGCCGCGAAGCAGGTCACGGCGAGGAGCGCCTGCAGCGGCAGGATCCAGGACTTTCGCCGTCCCACGCGGGCGTGGCCGAAGCGATCGACGAGCGGCGCCCAGAGCGGCTTGAGCGACCAGGGGAGGGCGAGCGCGGTGGCAAGCCCGACGCCCTCCAAGCTCATGCCGGCCGAGCGCAGGTAGACCGGCAGGGCGGTCGCCTGAAAGCCGAACGGCAGCCCCTGGACGAAGTAGAGCGTCCAGAGAATCCCCAGCCGGTCGAGCCGCAAGCCGCGAGGCACCGGCGGATGATACGGCGACCGGCGGCTTCTCGGGACAGGCCCTGCGGAACAGCGGAGAGATTCGGCGGCTTGTGCGAAGACTCCCGAAGACAGGCTGGCGGTAGCGATTCGCCAGCTGCGCGGTGGCGTCGATTCCGTTCGGCGCTACAATCGAGCTTACGGAGACCCGACGATGAGCACCATCCGAGAGGAAGTTCACAAGCTCGCCGAGAAGCTCCCACCGGACGCCGACTGGGATGACGTCATGTACGAGGTCTACGTCCGCCAGAAGATTGCCGAGGGTATGCGCGACGGCGACGAGGGTCGCGTCCTCTCGCACGAGGAAGTGAAGAAGCGCTTTCGCGTCTCGTGAAGATCGACTGGTCGCAGCGCGCGATCTCCGACCTTGCGGCTCTCCACGACTTTATCGCCCGGGATTCTCGGCTCTATGCCGAACGGTTCGTCGCCAAGCTGATCCGCGCCACCGAAGGGCTCGCCGATTTTCCTGAACTCGGCCGCCGCGTCCCCGAAGAGCCGGA
>CAZQTL010000190.1:0-8024 GCA_964595975.1 uncultured Thermoanaerobaculia bacterium
CTCGAGCAGCACCACCGCGAAGGCGGCCATCCCTTCGCCGCGCCCGATCGCGCCCAGCCCCTCGTTCGTCGTCGCCTTCAGTCCCACGGCGTTCTCCTCGATACCCAGTATGCGGGCGATGCGGGCGATGATCCGCTCGCGGTACGGCGACAGCTTCGGCGCTTCGGCGACCAGGGTCAGGTCGCAGTTGACCACGCGGTAGCCCGACTCCTGCACCAGGGCGACGATGCGCGCCAGCAGGTCGACGCTGGAGGCGCCACGCCAGCGCTCGTCCGACGGCGGGAAGTGCCTGCCCAGATCGCCCAGGCTCGCGGCGCCGAGAAGCGCGTCGCCCAACGCGTGCAGCAGGACGTCGGCGTCGCTGTGGCCGTCGAGGCCGACCGCGAACGGGATCTCTTCGCCGCCGAGCACGAGCTTGCGTCCGGCGACCAGCCGGTGAACGTCGTATCCCTGCCCGATGCGCAGCTTCACAGCTGGTCTCCGATCTGTTCGAGAAGGGCGCGCACGAAAGGAAGATCGGCGGGGATCGTCAGTTTCGGGTTGGGCTGCGAAGCGTCGACGGCGAGAATCCTCGCTCCGGGGAGTCTTTCGACCAGCGCCGCCTCGTCTGTGCCGATGAACCCGACCGCAAGTGCCGCCTCGACGGCCGTCTCGAGCAGTCGCCGGCGAAAGACTTGTGGAGTCTCGGCGCGGAAGACCCGGCTACGATCCAGAGTCCCCACGATCTCCCCTTGTTCGAGCATCTTGAGCGTATCGGAGGAGGCCCTGCCGAGGATCGCCCCGTCCGCCGTGAGTGCCGCTCGACAGACAGCGACGAGGTCCGCCATTGCGAGCGCCGGCCGAGCTCCATCATGAACGAGGATCAGGTCTTGCTGCCCGGCAGGCGAAGCCGCGAGCGCCGCGGTGACCGAGTCCTGCCGGCTATCTCCGCCCGGAACGGTGCGGATCCGGCTGTCGCGCAGCCAATCCGGCGGCGCCGCCGCGGCGTCCGCCGGCAGGGCGACGGTCACCGAATCGACCCCGGCCGCGAGCAGGCGGCCGACCGTCCAGGCGAGAAGCGGCCGGCCGGCGATCGATTCGAACTGCTTGGAGAGCGTGCCGCCGAAGCGCAGGCCGCGTCCCGCCGCGGGGACGACGGCATGCACGGGCGTGGTCGGCGCGAGACGCGCCGCGAGAAGGCTGCCGGACCGCTCCATGTCGCTCTGCGGTCCGTCCACTTCAGACCGTCATGATCTCTTTTTCCTTGTGGTCCAGGACCTTCGCGACCTCTTCGATCTCGCGGTCGTGGAGCTTCTGGATGTCCTCGAGAGCGCGGCGCTCGTCGTCCTGCCCGAGCGCGTGCTCCTTCTCGAGCTTCTTCAGCTTGTCGTTGGCCTCGCGGCGCGCCGCGCGGATGCCGGTGCGGGCGTGCTCGGCGATCTCGTGCGCCTTCTTGACCAACTCCTTGCGGCGCTCCTCGGTCGGCTGCGGAATCGGGATGCGGACCGCCTTGCCGTCGCTCATCGGATTGAGGCCGAGGTCGGACTTCTGCAGCGCCCGCTCGATCGCCGGGATCTGCTTGACGTCCCAAGGCTGCGCCATCAGCATGGTCGCGTCGACCACGGTCAGTGTCGCCACCTGCTTGAGCGGCGTCGGTGTGCCGAAATAATCGACCGTCACGCCATCGAGCAGTCCGAGCGTGGCGCGGCCGGTGCGCAGCCGCTTGAGCTCGGCGTGCATGTGCTCGATCGCCTGCTTCATCTTGACTTCGGCTTCCTGGTGAATCGCCTTCATCCGATCCTCCTCGTGCGCCAGCACTTGTTCCGACGCCGGCGCCCGTTTCGCGGTGCGCCGGGGCTGCTGCCGATCATCCCCGGCTGCGCCGGAAGAGTCAATTCGCGCTCGCGACGGTCGCTGTCCGGTGGACGATCGAACCGACGCGCTCGCCGCAGACGACGCGGCGGATGTTGCCCTCGCGGGTGAGGTTGAAGATCCCGATCGGCACTCCGTTGTCACGGCAAAGGCTGATCGCCGCGGCGTCCATGAATCGCAGGTCGCGCTCCAGAACCTGCTGGTAGGTCACTTCGGAGAGCAGCCGCGCCGTCGGATCCAGGCGCGGATCGGCGGTATAGACCCCGTCGACCCGCGTCGCCTTGAGCAGGATGTCGGCATGGATCTCGTTGGCGCGAAGAGCCGCCGCCGAGTCGGTGGTGAAGAACGGGTTCCCCGTTCCACCTGCGAAGATCACCGCACGCCCCTTCTCGAGGTGCCGCATCGCCCGCCGCCGGATGAACGGCTCGGCCACCGCTCGGATCTCGATGGCGGTCTGCACCCGGGTGGGCACGTTGCACTTCTCGAGCGCGTCCTGCAGCGCGAGCGCGTTGATCACCGTGGCGAGCATTCCCATGTTGTCGCCGGTGACCCGGTCGATTCCCTGCTGGGACGCCGCCACCCCGCGAATGATGTTGCCGCCGCCGATGACGATCGCGAGCTCGACGCCGAGGCGGTGGACATCGGCGATCTCGTCGGCGATCCCCGAGACCACGCCGGCGTCGATGCCGAAGCTCTGCGAGCCCATGAGGGCTTCGCCCGAGAGCTTGAGCAGAACCCGCTTGTACGCCGGACGGGATCCGGGAGTGTCGTCCATGGCGCGGTTCAGCCCTGCGTCATGCCGGCGACTTCAGCGGCGAAGTCCTTCTCCACCTTCTCGATGCCTTCGCCGAGCTTGAATCGGGCGAAGCGGCGCACCTTGATGTTCTCGCCGATCTTGGCGACCTTGGCGGTGATCATCTGGCCGATGGTGGTGTCGGTGTCCTTGACGAACGGCTGCTCGAGAAGCACCGCCTCGGCGTAGAACTTCTCCATCTTGCCCTCGACGATCTTCTCGACGACGTTCGCCGGCTTGCCGGACTCCATCGCCTGGTCGCGGTAGATCGCCTTCTCGCGCTCGAGGATCTCCGGCGTGACCTCGCTGCGCTCGACGTAGCGCGGCTCGGCCGCCGCGATGTGCATGGCGACGTCGCGGACGAGCTCCTGGAACTCCTCGGTACGGGCGACGAAGTCGGTCTCGCAGTTGACCTCGATCAGCACGCCGATCTTGCCGCCGGCGTGGATGTAGGCGGAGACCAGCCCCTCGGCGGCGACGCGCCCGGAGCGCTTGGCCGCCGCGGCGAGGCCCTTCTTGCGCAGCAGGTCGACTGCCTGCTCGAAGTTGCCGCCGGTCTCGGTCAGCGCGTTCTTGCAATCCATCATCCCCGCGCCCGTGCGCTCGCGGAGCTCCTTGACCATCTGAGCGGTGATCTGCATGTCGGTTCTCTCTTTCTTCGCCGGCGGGCAAGAAAAAGGGTCAGCGATCGGCGGTTCCTCTGCCATCGACTGACCCTTGTTCGGGCGATGCGCCTTTCGCCCGCCGGACCGTTGTTGAGTGGAGCTAGTCCAAATCGGTTCAGGCCAGCGGAGCCGCCACGTCGCCGTCCTTGGCGGACATTGCGGCCGCGGCGGCATCGGGTGCGTCCTTCGCTTCGACCATCATCTCCTGCTGCAGGGCGTTCGCTCCGGCCATGTAGGAGTCGGCGATGCGCGACAGGAAGAGACGGATGGTGCGGATGGCGTCGTCGTTACCGGGAATGACGTAGTCGATGAGCTCGGGATCGCAGTTCGTGTCGACGATGCCGATCACCGGAATGCCGAGCTTGTTGGCCTCGGCGACGGCGATCGCCTCCTTCTTCGGATCGACGACGAAGATCGCGTCCGGCAGGGCCTCGAGCTCGCGCACGCCCTCGAGGTTGCGGTTCATCCGCTCGCGTTCGCGGTCGAAGCGCAGGCGCTCCTTCTTGGTCGTGACGCCGCCCTCTTCGGCGAGCCGGGCCTCGATCTCGAGCAGACGATCGACGGACTGCCGGATGGTGACGAAGTTGGTGAGCGTGCCGCCCAGCCAGCGATGGGTCACGAAGTACTGACCGCAACGGCGAGCTTCCTCGGCGACCGCGTCCTGGGCCTGGCGCTTGGTGCCGACGAACAGCAGCCGGCGACCCTCCTGCCCGAGCCGGTAGACGAACTCCGCCGCCTCGCGGAACTGCTTCAGGGTCTTCGCCAGATCGATGATGTAGATCCCGTTGCGCTTGCCGAAGATGTACGGCTTCATCTTCGGATTCCAACGCCGGGTCTGGTGGCCGAAGTGGACCCCCGCCTCGAGCAGCTCTTGCATCGTGATTTCGACCACGAATATCTCTCCTTAGATCTCTCTGAATGCCAGGCTGATCGTCGTTCTCAAGATGCGCAGGCGATCAACGCTTGCTGAACTGGAAGCGCGCACGAGCGCCCTTCTGACCGTACTTCTTGCGCTCCTTCTTGCGGGGGTCGCGGGTCAGCAGACCGGCGCCCTTCAAGCGGTCGCGCAGGGCGATGTCGAACACGAGCAGCGCGCGGCTGATGCCATGCCGGATCGCGCCGGCCTGACCGGCGTTGCCGCCGCCTTCGACGGTGACGAAGATGTCGAACTTCTCGCCCGTCTCGGTCAGCACGAGTGGCTGCTGCACGACCATCCGCAGCACCGGGTTGGGGAAGTACCCGTCGAGCGTCCGACCGTTGACTTCCATTCCGCCGGCGCCGGGGCGCATGAACACACGGGCGGTCGAAGTCTTCCGACGGCCGGTGCCGTAGTACTGGGTGGGCTGGGTCGCTTGCACCTGGTTCACTTTTCCACTCCTCCTACATCTTTACCGAAGCGAGGTCGAACGCCGACGGCTTCTGCGCCTTGTGCGGATGCTCCGCGCCGGCGTAGACCTTGAGCTTGCGGCGGATCTTGCGCCCGAGTTTGGTCTTGGGAAGCATGCCGAACACCGCGCTCTCGACGATCCGCGTGGGGTGCTTGGCGCGGACCTCGAAGGCCTTCGGCGACTTGAGGCTTCCGGGCTGCTGCGTCGTGTGGCGATAGTAGATCTTGGTCTCTTCCTTGGTGCCCGAGAGATGGACCTTCTCGGCGTTCAGGACGATCACGAAGTCGCCGCAGTCGACGTGCGGGGCATAGAACGGCTTCCCCTTGCCCATCAACAACTTGGCGATGGTCGAGGAGAGTCGGCCGACCGGCACGCCGGCGCCGTCGATGACGAACCACTGGCGCTCGATCTCAGCCGGCTTGGGGCTCACAGTACTCTTCATTTCATCTTCTCCAGACGGTTTCTCCAGCGACTAGCGGAGGAATCGGTTCTGCGGGTCTGCTGGGCTGGATCGGATCCGGCACTTCAGCGCAGAGAGCCTGAAATCATAAAGATCGACCCGGGGACTGTCAAGTCTGCGCACGGGGGCGCAGACCGGAACCGCCCGCGCATCGAGCGCGGCCGCCCCCCACGATAGACTTCCCGCACATCATGCCGGAGACCGGATCGGAAGTCCTCGCCGAAGCTACCGCAATCGAGCCCCTGAAGCAAAAGGACGCTGCCCGGATCCGGGCGATGTTCGGCCGCGTCGCCCGCCGCTACGACCTGCTGAACCACCTGCTCTCGGCCTCGCTCGACCGGGTCTGGCGGCGTAAGCTCGCGCGCTCGCTGGTGCTCCCCCCCGGCTCGCGCGTCCTCGACCTGTGCTGCGGCACCGGCGACCAGGCCCTGGCGCTGCGCCGCCCCGGGGTCGAGATCGTCGCCGCCGACTTCTGCCTGCCGATGCTGGCGCTCGCGGCGCCCAAGTTCCGCCGGGCCGGCGGGCCGGCCGGCCAGGACTCCGGCGGGGTGCCTTCGACCCTGAACGCCGACGCTCTCAGCCTGCCCTTCGCGGACGCGAGCTTCCAAGCCGCCACGGTCTCTTTCGGCCTGCGCAACGTCGCCGACCTCGACCGTGCGCTGGCCGAACTGGCGCGCGTCCTCCACCCCGGCGGCGAGCTCGGCGTGCTCGAGTTCACGGTGCCGGCTTGGCAGCCGCTCCGCGGTTTGTATCTCTTTTATTTTCAGCACCTTCTCCCCAAAGTGGGGAGCCTGCTGTCGAAAGATCCGACGGCCTATACCTACCTGCCGAGCTCCGTGCTCGACTTTCCCCAGCGCGCCGATTTCACCGCCCGGATGGCCGCCGCCGGCTTCGAGTCGGCGAGCTCGACCAGCCTGTCGGGGGGGATCCTGGCGCTCTACCGCGGCAGAAAGAAGATGCGATGACCCAGCTCCTCGAAGCCAAAGAAGTCGCCGCCCAGATTCGCGCCGAAGTCGCTGCCGGAGCCCTGGAGATCGAGGCCCGCGCCGGCCGCCGGCCGGGTCTCGCCGTCGTCCTGGTGGGCGACGACCCGGCGTCGCGGGTCTACGTCGGCTCGAAGACCCGCGCCTGCGCCGAGGCGGGCCTCGCGAGCTTCGGCCACCTCCTCCCCGCCACCACCCCGGCGGCGGAGCTCCTGGCGCTCCTCGACCAGCTGAACGCCGACCCGCAAGTCGATGGCATCCTGGTGCAGATGCCTCTCCCGGCTGGCCTGCCGTCGCGCGACATCCTCGACCGGGTCGATCCGGAGAAGGACGTCGACGGTTTCCACCCGGTAAACGTCGGCCGCCTCTGGCTCGACCAGCCGGGCTTCGTCCCTTGCACCCCTGCCGGCATCATCGAGTCGTTGCGCCGCCACGGCATCGCCCTCGCCGGCAAGCACGCCGTCGTGGTCGGGCGCAGCTCGATCGTCGGCAAGCCGATGGCCGGTCTGCTGCTGCGCGAGAACTGCACGGTGACGATCGCCCACTCCCGCTCGCGCGACCTGCCGGGAATCTGCCGCGAGGCGGACCTGCTGGTCGCCGCGGTCGGTCGGCCGGGGATGATCACCGCCGAGCACGTCCGCGACGGGGCGGTGGTCGTCGACGTCGGCATCAACCGCGTCCAGGATGCCGAGCTCGCCCGGCGCCTGGTCGGCGACGACGCCAAGCGCCTCGCCACCCTCGCCGAGAAGGGCTACGCCCTGGTCGGCGACGTCGACTTCCCGGCGGTCGCGCCCAGGACCTCGGCGATCACGCCGGTGCCGGGCGGGGTCGGCCCGCTGACGGTGGCGATGCTGCTCGCCAACACCCTGACCTCTGCCCGCCGCCGCTTCGGGCTCGTAACGCCAGCGAAGAGCTGACCGCCAAAGATGCCGGCTTTCCGCATCGGGCTGACCGGAGGTCTGGCGAGCGGCAAGTCGACCGTCGCGAAGCGACTGGCCGAAGCTGGCTTCCAGGTCGTCGATGCGGACGAGATCGTCGCTGAGCTCTACGCGCCGGGCCAGCCCGGCGCCCGGGCCGTGGCCGCGATGTTCGGCGCGAACTACCTCGATAAAGGGGGTGCCGTGGACAAGCCTCGGCTGGCCCGCCTGGTGTTCGCGGACGACGCGGCGCGGGCCACGCTCGAAGCGGCAATCCACCCCCTTGTTCGAGCTTCTTTTTCGCGCCTCGGGACCGCGGCGGCCGGTCCGGCCGACGTCGCGCCCGCGAGGCCGCGGCCGATCGTGCTCGAAGCGACCCGGCTCGTCGAAGCCGGCTATGCACCCGACTTCGATCTCATCGTGACCGTCGAGGCCGCTCCCGAGATTCGTCTGGCGAGGGCGATCGCGCGCGGCCTCAGCCAGGACGAAGCCGTGCGGCGGCTCGCCGCCCAGGGCGACGGCAGCGAGCGGCGCGCCGCGGCCCACCGGGTCATCGAGAACAACGGAACGGCCGCGGAGCTCCAGGCTCAGGTGGACGCGCTCGTCGCCGAGATTCGCGGGCGATTTTCATGATTGCGCCTGCGGCGCGCGAGCCCGCCCCAGGCTTCCGCCGCGAGCTCGGGCTGTGGGACACGACGGTGGTCGTCGCCGGGGCGATCATCGGCATCGGCATCTTCGTCAATCCGTCGAACGTCGCGCGCATTCTGCCGGCACCCGAGTGGATGCTGCTCGTCTGGCTGGCGGGCGGGGCTCTGGCGATGATCGGCGGCTTCGTCTACGCCGAGCTCGGCTCGCGCCTGCCGGTGGTCGGCGGCCAGTACGTCTATCTGTCGCGCGCCTGGGGGCCTCTGGCCGGCTTCCTCTACGGCTTCGCGCTGCTCTTCGTCATCAACACCGGCGGCATCGC
>CAZQTL010000191.1:0-6287 GCA_964595975.1 uncultured Thermoanaerobaculia bacterium
CCGCCTGCGCCGTCGCCGGACGCGACCTCGCGGAGCGTGCGCGGCACCTCGCCCGGCTGCGCGACCGGTTCGAGGCGGGATTGGCGGCGATCCCGCAAGCGCGGGTGCACTGCGCCGGCGTCGCGCGCCTGCCGCACACGTCGCACGTCGCCTTCCCCGGCCTCGTCGGACAGGAGCTGATGATCCGGCTGGACCTCGCCGGCTTCGCGGTTTCGACCGGCGCCGCCTGCGGTTCGGGCACCGTGCAGGCAAGCCCCACATTGACGGCGATGGGCATGCCCTACGACGAGGCGATCGCCTCGCTGCGCGTCTCCTTCGGCCTGCCGAATACCGAGGCCGAGGTGGACGCCCTTCTGCCGGCGCTGGCCGACGCGGTCGCGGCGCTGCGGACGCCGGCGGCGAGAGGCGCGAGATGACCGCGTCGCCGCCGCTCACGGCGGTCGCCATGTCGGGCGGTCTCGACTCTTCGGTGACCGCCTGGCTCCTCGCCGAGCGCGGCGAGGCGGTCGTCGGACTTTCGATGCTGCTCTGGGATCACTCGGGCGAGCGGGTCCACGGCCGGTGCTGCTCGTCGCTCGATCTCGGCGACGCGAAGCGAGTCGCCGCCCAGGCCGGCATTCCGCACTACACGCTCAAGATGGACGAGGAGTTCCGCCGGCACGTCGTCGATCCGTTCGTGCGCGACTACCTGGGCGGGCGGACGCCGTCGCCGTGCGTGCGCTGCAACACCTTCGTCAAGTTCGACCTGCTGCAGGAGCGCGCCGCGCGCCTCGGGGCGTCGCGGATCGCCACCGGCCACTACGCCCGAATCCTCCCGGGGGCCGACGGACCGGAGCTCCATACCGCCGTCGATCTCGACAAGGACCAGAGCTACTACCTGTTCGAGCTCACCCGCGAGCAGCTCGCCGCCGCCTCCTTCCCCCTCGGCGGGATGACCAAGCCCGAGGTGCGCGAGATCGCCCGCCGCGCCGGCCTCGTCGTCGCCGAGAAGGGCGAGTCGATGGAGGTCTGTTTCGTCGCCTCCGGCGTGCGCGAGTTCGTGGAAGGCCAGATCGCCGAGCATCCGGGACGGTATGGCGAGACTCCCTCCGACGCGGCGGCCGAGGTTCGCACGGCGGAAGGCGAAAAGCTCGGTAAAGGGGATCCGTACTATCGCTACACCGTTGGCCAGCGCCGGGGGCTGGGGGTGGCGTCGTCGAAGCGGCTGTATGTGCTCGAGGTCCTGCCGGAAGAGAACGCGGTCGTCGTCGGCGACGAGGCAGACCTCATGGCCCCGGGCCTCGCCGGCGAGCGCCTGCACTGGATCGGCGAGCCGCCCGCGGGTCCGGTCGAAGTCACGGTGAAGATCCGCTCGCGGCACGCGGGGGTCGCGGCGCTGGTGCGCCCCCAGGGGACGGAGCCCAAGGGGCGCGTCGAAATCGACTTTGCCGAGCCGCAGCGCGGCGTCACTCCCGGCCAGGCGGCGGTCTTCTACCAGGGCACCAGGGTGCTCGGCGGCTGCTGGATCACGGGCAGGCTGTAGAGCAAGAGCCTCCACGAAAGGGACCCACCGATGCGCCGCGCGGCGGTTTTTTCATTGTGTGCGCTTTTCGCGTTGCGCGCCGCGACGGCGTCGGGCCAGGCCACCGACGAGTGGCGCTCCTGGAACCAGCCGGTCGAGCCGTTCCGGATCGCCGAGAATCTCTACTACGTCGGCGCTTCCGATATCGCTGCCTATCTGATCACCACGCCCGAGGGGCATATCCTGATCGACGGCGGCTTCGTCGAGACCGCGCCGCAGATCGAGGCGAATATCGCGCGACTCGGCTTCAAGGCCGGCGACGTCGAGATCCTGCTCAACAGCCACGCTCACTTCGACCACGCCGGCGGCCTCGCCGCGCTGAAGAAAGCGACGGGAGCCCAGCTCTTCGCCAGCACCGCGGACGCGGCCCTGCTCGAGAGCGGCGGCAGGGGAGACTTCCGTTTCGGCGACGAGGGGCAGTTCCCGCCGGTGGCGGTCGACCGCCGGCTCGCCGACGGCGAGAAGGTGTCGCTGGGCGGAGCGGAGCTCACGGCGCATCTCACTCCCGGCCACACCCGCGGCTGCACGACCTGGACTTTCAAGGCGGGGGCGCTCGACGTCGTCGTGGTCTGCAGCGCGTCGATACTCGACTATCGTTTCGTCGGCCAGGAGAGCTACCCCGGCATCGCCGCCGACTACGAGCACACCTTTGCGGTCCTGAAGTCGCTGCCGGTGGCCATCTTCCTCGCGCCGCACGGCGGCTTCTTCGACCTCGCCGGCAAGCGCGAGCGCGCCGCGAAGGGCATGGGGTTGCGCAACCCCTGGGTCGATCCGGCGGGCTACAAGGCCTGGGTGGAGCGGATGGAGGCCGCCTTTCGTGCCGCGGTCGAGCGGCAGCGCGACGAGGCCAAGGGTCTCGAGAAGGAAAGGAAGAAGCTCCAGTAAAGGGGGCGTCCGAGCACCGTCAGTCGTCGGCGGCGGGATCGTCGCCGCTGCCGTCTCCCTGGACGTGCTCGCCGCCGCCGCTGCCGATCACCAGGACGAACTCGCCGAGAATGCGGTCGCGCGCGGCGAGGTTCGCATGGATCTCGCCGAGCGTGCCGCGGACGACCTCTTCGTTCATCTTGGTCAGCTCTCTCGCCAGTGCCGCCTGGCGGTCGCCGAGCTCGGCCCTGGCGTCCGCGAGGCTGGCGACGATCCGGTGCGGCGACTCGAAGAGGACGAGGGTGTGGCCGAGGTCGGCGAACCTGCGGAAGAAGGTCTTGCGCTTGCCGCTCTTCGGCGGCGGGAAGCCGGCGAAAGTGAACGGGTGCGGCGGCAGGCCCGACACCAGGAGCGCCACCAGGGGGGCCGAGGCGCCAGGAATCGCTTCGACCCGGTGGCCGGCGGCGATCGCGGCACGGGTGAGGACGTAGCCGGGATCGGAGAGCAGCGGCGTGCCGGCGTCGGAGGCGACGGCGACGGTCCTGCCCTCGCCGAGCGCCGCGAGGATCGTGTTCGTCCGGGCGCGCTCGTTGTGCTCATGCAGCGAGACGAGCGGTTTCTTGATCCCCAGGTTGTGCAACAGCAGGCCGGTACGGCGGGTGTCTTCACAGGCCACGAGGTCGGCGGCCGCGAACGAGGCGACCGCCCGCGGCGAGAGGTCGTCGAGGTTGCCGATCGGCGTCGCGACGAGGAGCAGGCGGCCGGTCAATCGCGGGGAATTTCGCGGTCGAGGTTGATGGCGCTGTTGGAGAGGCGGGCGATGAGCATCAGCCGGCGCTTGAAGCGGTTGCCGCGCTCGAGCTGGACGATGCGCGCGACGACCGCCTCCGGATAACCGCGGTCGATCACCTCGTCGGCGGTCAGGCCCTGGTCGAACATCAGATAGAGCACTTCGTCGGCCATCGCGTACTCGAAGCCGAGCTCCCCCTCCGAAGTCTGTCCCGGCCAGAGATCCGCCGATGGCCGCTTCGCCGCCACCTGTTCCGGCACCCCGAGGAAGCGCGAGAGCTGCCGCACCTGCTGCTTGTACAGGTCGCCGATCGGATTGAGCGAGCTCGCGTTGTCGCCGAAGACGGTCGAATAGCCGAGCAGGATCTCGCTCTTGTTGGAGGTGCCGCAGACCAGCGCGCCCAGGCGCTTCGACTGGTCGAAGAGGATCGTCATGCGCTCGCGGGCCATCTTGTTGCCGCGGCGGACGCGGTCGGCCGCAGGATCGACGCGTTCGAAGTAGGCGTCGATCTGCGGTGTGATGTCGAGGGTCGTCAGGGCGAGGCCGAATTTCGCCGCCACCGCAGTAGCGTCGATCGCCGACTGCGGGTCCGAGGTGCGATAGGGCAGGTAGAAGGCGTGCACCCTCTCCGTGCCGAGGGCGCGGGTGGCGAGCGCCGCGGCGAGCGCCGAGTCGACGCCGCCCGAGAGGCCGAGGACGAGACCGCTCGCGCCGGCATTCTCGACGCCGTCGCGCAGGAAGTCGGCGAGCGCGGCGACGGCGAGCGATTCGTTCAGCTTCAGCCGGCCGGCGACTTCGTCCTTGCGGATCATCCGCGCCCTCCGCCCGTCGCGTTCATTCGACCCACTCGATGTCGCTGCGTTCGTTGGCCAGGATCGGCAGCCGCCAGCGCAGCCGGTCCGCCTCGCGAAGGTCGATCTCGGCGGTGAGCAGGTGCTCTTCGAGATAGGGAGCGCGCGCCAGCAGCTCTCCGCCCGGCCGCACGATGTGGCTGCCGCCGGTGTAGAAGGTGCCCTCCTCCCAGCCGACGCGCCCACAATAGACGATCCAGGCGGTGTTGAGCAGCGCCGAAGCGCGGGTCAGCGACTCCCAGGCCTCCTGCGACGGCGGCATGGTGTCGGGACCGATACGGCCCGGAGAGGCCGAGACGATGCCGATGAGCTTGGCGCCGTGGCGGGCGAGCTTCTCGGCCGGGTCGGAGTGCCAGAAGTCCTCGCAGATCAGGACGCCGAATGGATTGCCGAAGAGTTTCGCCATGCGGAGCTTGCGCCCCTCGCTGAAGAAGCGTCCCTCCTGGAAGATGCCGTAGGTCGGCAGGTAGAGCTTGCGATGGACGTGCGTGATCTCGCCCCCGGCGAGCAGCAATGCGCTGTTGTAGAGCGCGCCGTGATCGTCCTCTTCGACGCAGCCGACCACCACCGCCATCTCGGGGGCCGCCTCGCGCAGGCGGGCGACGATCGGCGACGTCGCGGGCTGGATCGCGACCCGGGGCGTGAGGTGGAGCAGCCGGTAGCCGGTGAGGGAGAGCTCCGGGAAGAGGAGCAGCTCCACGCCCTCGGTGCGCGCCTGGGCGATCCACTCCAGATGATGCGCCAGATTGAATTCGAGGTCGCCCAGCCGGGCGTCGATCTGCGCCAGTCCGACCCTGATCTTCGAGCGTCTCTCGGGCATCCGGAGGCGAATGCTAGCATCCGGACGAGGCCCGCCGCTTGCGCTCCCGCTCCGCCATCTCGCTGCTTTTCGCCCTGGCTGCCGCCGCGGTGAGCGCGCCGGCGAACGCCGTACAGGCCGGGGCCGCGGCGGCTCCGGGCGCGGCCGTCCAGACGCCGGCGCCGGAGACCCTGGTGGACCGCGTCGTGGCCGTCGTCGACGAGGATCCGATCCTGGATTCGGACATCGAGCGCGTGGTCCGCCTGGGCCTGGTTCCGGCGGTCGCCGGCGAGAAGGTCGCCGGGCAGCGCCGCCGGGCGCTCGACCTCGCCATCGAGCAGAAGCTGCGTCTGCACGAAGTCGACCGCTTCGGATTCGAGGAGACGCCCCTCGCCGAGCTCGACCGGCAGATGGAGGAGACGCGCGCGCGCTTCCCGTCGGAGGAGGTCTACCGCGCCGAGCTCGCCCGGCTGGGCCTCGACGAGAGCTCGCTGCGGCAGCTCCTCGCCAGGCAGCTCTCCGTCCTCGCCTACGTCGAGGAGCGTCTGGGTCCGCGGGTGTTCGTCAGCGTCGACGACATCGGCCGCTACTACAACGAGGAGCTGGTCCCGGAGCTCCGCCGGACGGGCGTTGCGGAAGGGGAGATCCCGGCGCTCGAAACCGTGCGCGAGAGCATCCGCGCGGTGCTGCGCGAACGCCGCCTGAACGAGGAGATCGACCGCTGGACCGCCGACCTGCGGAGCAAGGCGGACGTCGTCGACTACCTCGACCGCGAGCCGCGCCCTCTGCCGCCGGTGGTCGAAGGACGATCGCCGCACCGCGACTGAGCCCCGCGGCGCCCGGCGGCCCATGGCCCCTGGCGGAGCACGATCTCGCCTAGGGAGTGAGTCCGAACTCCAGCGGAGGCGTCATGAAACCGGTCCGTACCCTCTCCAGTTGCCCGGCCCTGCTCATCCTGGGCTTGCTCGCCGCCGCTCCGGCGCCGGCCACGACCTATTCGATCGTCACCGTCGCCGACGACTTCTCCGGCAACGGCAACTGCACCCTGCGGGAGGCGCTCTCGGCGGCGGTGACCAACACGGCGGTCGATGCCTGTCCGCCCGGTTCAGCGTCGACGGACACGATCGTCCTCGGAGCGGGCACCTACCTGCTGCCGCTCGGTGTGCTCGATGTCTCCTCGTGCGGGGAACTGACCGTGAGGGGCCCGGCAGCCAGCCCGCCGACCGCGGTGATCTCGGGCGGTACGACCCACAGGGTCCTCGATCTCCAGGGGGCCTGCAGTCTGACGCTCGAGGATCTCGAGATCCGCGACGGCCGCGACCTCGGAACGTCGACGCCGATCGGCGCGGGGGTGCGGGCGATCGAGTCTTCGCTCACGGTTCGGCGCTCCCGCTTCTTCGCCAACGTCGCGCGTCGCGGCGG
>CAZQTL010000191.1:6387-8023 GCA_964595975.1 uncultured Thermoanaerobaculia bacterium
TGCTCGTCGCGGCTTCGACCAATGGGGTGGCGCTGCTCTCGCAGCTGACCGTCACGGATCACACTGGCGTCGGGCTCGAGCTCGACGAGGCCGGAACCAACGGACTCAGCCTGGTGAACTCGATCGTCTACGGCAACGGCACCAACCTCGGGACGATCGGCCTTCCGACGATCTTCCCGTCGAACCTCATCGGCATCGACCCGCTGTTCACCGACGCCGCCGGCGGCGACTACACCCTCGCCGCCGGCTCGCCGGCTCTGGACGCCGGCGACACCAGCTTCTCCGGCATCGGCCCTTACGACCTCGGCCACGGCGCCCGCCTGGTCGGGCTAGAAACCGACCTCGGCGCCTACGAGCGCGGCGCGCTCTTCAACGACGGCTTCGAAGCGGGGACGGCGGCGAGCTGGAGCTGGTAGCGGGCGCCGGGCCCGGGGTGTCGGCAGGCACGACGCGCGGCTGCTGCTCGAACCAGTCGAGGATCGGAGGGTAGAGGTCGGCGACGGTCGTGCCGGGTTTGCGGCGGCGGTAGAGGTCGACGAGGAAGGCGTCGAACTCGCGGAAGCGGCGGAAGCCGCGACTCGCGACCATCATCTGATCGATGCGCTCGATCATGCCAGCGAGCTCGTCCTGCGGAGCGAGATCGACGAGGCGCAGGCTCACCAGCGCCCAGTTCATGTATTCGTTGAAGGCGGCGAGTCCGGAGTAGTAGCCCTTCCCTTTGGCGGCATCGACCCAGAAGTCGTGGTCGGCCACCGCCGCGGCCGCGCGGGCTCCGTAGCGGTCGGCCTCCGGATTGATGAATCCGTGGTTGAGCTCGGTGAAGACGATGTTGCCGCGGAAGAGCAGCGCCGCCGCCGGCGAGAGTGTCTCGGCGCGGCTGCGCGCGAGATCCCGCGGGTAGGGGAAGTTCACGTGCGCCTGGAGCTCCCGGTAGCCCGGAGTATCGAACCAGGTCGCCGACTGGTTGTAGGCGACGAGCGGCGAGAAGATCACCTTGTAGCCGTCGTAGCCGCCCCCCTTGGGGAAGTTCCGGTTCAGCCAGGCGAGCATCCCCGGCAGGTCGGCTTGCGTGCGGAAGAAGGCGATCTGGTCGTCGTAGAACGCGCGGTTCTCGCCGAAGAAGGCGCGGAATCCGCTGGCGTCGGCGAACTGCTGCAGGCCGGGAAGGAAGGGCCGCAGATCGTTGTTTCGCGCGCCGGTGAAGCCGGTGCGGTCGTAGACCGGACTCTGGACGATCCTGTCGGCGCCGTCGAACTCGAAGCTGTAGGCGTTCATCTTGAGCGGGAAGTACCGTCCCTCGTCGCGCGCGAGCTCGGCGTCGAGCGCGGCGATCACCGGCTGACTCCGGTAGGGCTCGAATCGGGCGCGCAGCCGCGCGTAGTAGTCGGATTCCTGGTAGACGAGGTTCTTGTTCGCGATCCCGGTCGGCGTCAAAGCAAGAGCGACATTGACCAGCTCATAGACTTCCGGAATCTCCACTTCCACCCTGCCGCGGTGCGCGGCGCGGTAGGCGTCGTCGAAGATCGCGGCCGGGACGAACCTCGCGCCGACGATCCGGCTCCGGCAGTCGTGCCCCTGCCAGCGGACGATGAAGTCGTACTCCTTGCCCAACTCGACGTCGAACCGGATCTCTCCC
>CAZQTL010000192.1:0-7912 GCA_964595975.1 uncultured Thermoanaerobaculia bacterium
GGGCTCCCATAGGCGCGGAGCGCGCTTCCTCAGCGCGAGCACCTATGGGAAGCGGGCCGGACAGGACCCCGAGCAAGAGCTCAGGGAGTCAGCGATCTTCGGCCGCAGCCGCGGGCATCGGCGGCGGCGCCGGCGCGGGCTTGCCGCGAAAGAGCCGCTTGAGCGCCAGCCGCGCCCCGTCCAGCTCGGCGTAGAGCCAGAGCTTCACACCGCGGAGCGCCATGCGGAACGGCGCCGTGTCGAGCGCGTAGTAGGCCTTGATGCGCCGCCCGGCGTTCCGCCGCCCCTCCTCGCCCATCTCGCGCCGCAGCTCCGCCAGCGCCTTGAAGCGCCGGTTGTAGAACATCATCAGGCGGTAGTTGAAGTAGGCCTCTTTCGGTCCCAGCACCGGCATCCAGAAGAAGCGGCCGTAGACGCGGTACGCCGGGATGACGACGAAGATGTAGTACTGCGCAGTGTCGAGCAGGAAGGCCGCGGAGAGCAGGTCGGCCTCGCCCATGTAGAAGTACTTGTCCTTGTAGATCGCCTCGAAGAATCGCCAGTAGGAGCGCACGAAGGTCTCGTTGTGCTCCTTCGTGCGGGCGACGATTGGCTTGCCCGCGAGATCGATGGCGACGATCTCCGCCGTCGCTTCGCTCGAGAAGGCGCAGTGGTCGAGGCCGGGCGAGTAGTACGGGTCGAGGAAGACCGCGGCGTCGCCGACCAGCGCCCAGCCCTCGCCCATGTACTGCGTCGTGGCGTAGGGCAGATTCGAGTAGTAGCGGAAGTCTTCGCTGCGCAGCTCGGCCCCCGGCAGCAGCTCGTTGAACGGCACCAGCTGGGCGAGGAAGTCGCGGAACGCCTGCTCGCGATCGCTCCGCATATGCAGGTCGAGGAGGCGGCGGTCCCAGACGACGCCGACCGAGGTTTCGCCGTGGCCGTGCGGGATCACCCAGACCCAGTAGCCGCGGCCGACGTAGTGGTTCGTCCCCAGCCGCCGCGAGGACAGGTTGCGGCGCGCGAACTCCACCGGGCCCCGCGCCGCCAGGTCGTCGATGTGTCCGAGATTGCGGAAGCGCCCCCAGAAGGCGGCCGTCGGATGCTGCTCGTTCTTCGAGATCAGGCCGAGCTTGCGGCCGAGAAGGTTGGCGCGGCCGGTGGCGTCGATCACCCAGCGGCAGCCGACCGAGAAGGTCTCGCTGCCCTGGTCGATCGTCACCCGGTGGTCGAACTTCCCGAGCTCGACCTCGCGCACCCGCGCCGGACGCAGGAGCTCCGCGCCGGCGGCGACGGCCTCGTCCAGCAGATGCTGGTCGAGCGCGTCGCGCCGCAGCTGGAAACTGGGCACCGTACTGCGCACGAAGCCGCCGGTCTCCGTCGCCTGCCAGTGGTGGCGGACCTCGGCATTGGCGAACCAGTAGCGCAGTCCCTCCTTGGGCAGCTGCTCGAGCTCGAGGTGGCGCCACTGCGCCAGCCGCCGGGTGAGGAACATCGCCGACATCTCGGTGGTCGCCTCCCCCACCTTGGCGTCGAACTGCTTCGACTTCTCGACGATCAGGACCGAGATCTCCGGATGATCGCGCTTGAGCAGCATCGCGGTCGCCGCCCCGCTGAAGGCACCGCCCAGGACGACGACGTCGTAGCGCTCCTGCCGGGGGCCCGTCATGCGCCCTGCCTGCGAAGGCCGCCAGCGGCGAAGACCGCCGCCTGAGAGAGCTCCGGATCGGCGAGCCGCCGCCGGTCGAGCTTGCCGCGGCCGTCGCGCGGCAGCTCCGGCAGGACGACGATGCTGCGCGGAATCTTGTGCTCGGCGAGCTTGCCGCGGCAGTGTTCGACGACGCTCTCGAAGGTCACCGCCGCGAAGTCCGCGGCGAACACGGCTCGCAGCACCGTGCGCGGACCCTCCGGACCGTCGACTCCCAGGACGCACAGATCCTCGACCCCCGGAAGATGCCGCAGGACGTTTTCGACCTCCCGCGGCTGAACGTTCTTGCCCTTGACGATCACGAGGTCGTCGGCGCGGCCCAGCAGGCGGAGCTCTCCGGGGCGACGTTCGTCCCAGGCCGCCAGGTCGCCGGTGAGGAAGCTGCCGCCTCCCAGCTCCGGCGCCGCCTCGGGCAGGTAGCCCTCCGCCACCGCGGCGCTGCGCACTCGCAGGCGCCCGGACTCGCTGTCGAGCTCGATCGTGACTCCTTCGACCAGCGTCCCGACCGTCCCGTGCTCGGCCGCCGTCCCTTCGCGATCGAAGGCGATGCCACCGCTCTCGCTGGCGCCGTAGAAGACCTGCACCGGGTGGCCGAATCGCTGGCGCACGGCGCGCGCGGTCTCCGGGGCGAGCGGCGCGCCGGCGCTGGTCAGCAGCCGGATGCTCGGCGGCAGGGGCGGCGGCGAGGCGAGGCGCGCCCAGGCGGAGAGCCAGGCCGGCACCGCGGGAAAGAAGGTCGCCTCGCAGTCGCGCGCCACGGCGAGCGGCGCCATCACCGAACGTTCGTCAGGCACGATGATCAGCGCGCCGCGCACCAGCGCCGGCAGCACGACGCTCGAGAAGCCGTAGGAGTGCGAGAACGGGATCGCCCCGACGTGGCGGTCCTCGCCGGTGAGACCCATCGAGGCGGCGAGCTGCGCCTCGTCGGCGACCAGGGCGTTCGAGGAGACGACGACACCGCGCGGCAGACCGGTCGAGCCGGAGGTCAGCTTGACGGCGCCGATCGTCTCCGGGAGGTGCCGCACGACGGCACCGAGCCGGGTGACGAAGGTCCAGTGCTCGCCGCCGCGGGGCCAGGCCTCGGCGAGCGAGAGGCAGCCGGCGACGTCGAAGCGCTCCAGGATCCCCTCGAGGGCATGCGCCGGAATCGACAGGTCGCAGAGGACCGGAACGAGACCGCACCGCCGCAGGGCGAGGTAGCCGGCCAGGAACCCGGGCCCGTTCGGCGCCACCAGGCCGACCAGCCTCCCGGGAACGAGGCCGTGCTCGTGCAGCCGCCCGGCGAGCTCGCCGGCCTGACGGTGCACCTCCGCGACGGTCGCGAGACGCGAGGAGGAGACGACCAGCGGGCGTTCCGGCTGGCCGGCGTGGAGTCGGTCGAAGGCGGTCAGAATCGGATCGTGGGACACCGCCGCGAGTATACTTGCCCCCCGCCCAGAAGGCGGTTCGGAACTCCTCCCCGGATGCCCCAGCGACCATGACGAACCGAGACTCCAGCTACGACTACGACTTCGCCGTCGCCGGCGGTGGCCCGGCCGGCACCTCGGCCGCGATCTGCCTGGCCCAGAAGGGCCATCGGGTCGTCCTCTTCGAGAAGGAGCGCTTTCCGCGCTTTCACATCGGCGAGTCGCTGCTGTCGACCGCCAATGACGCCTTCGCCACTCTCGGCGTCGCCGAAAGGGTCGAGGCCGCCTGCTTCCCGCCCAAGTGGGGCGCGCGTCTCTATACCCCGGACGGCATGACCGGGCGAGGCGTCGACTTCACCCTCGCCAGCGGAGTGACGCGAGCCAAGACCTACCAGGTCTGCCGCGAGCAGTTCGATGCGATCCTCATGGACCGCGCGCGCGAGGTCGGCGTCGAGGTGCGCGAAGGGCACCGCGTCACCGGCTGCGAGTTCGCCCCCGACTCGGCGCGTCTCGAGTTCGCCGCCGAGAGCGGCAACGGCGGCGTGCGCGTCCGCGCGCTGGTCGACGCCTCCGGCCGCCACGGCCTGGTGGCGAAGAAGCTCGGTCTGCGCACCGATGAGCCGATGCTGGCGAACATCGCGGTCTTCTCGCACTTCAAGGGCGTCCCGCGCCTGGCCGGCGAACGTCCGGACGACATCCGGCTGGTGGCGCGCGCCGACGCCGGCTGGTTCTGGCTCATCCCGATCTCGCCGGAGCTCACCAGCGTCGGCGTCGTCATCCCGATGAGACGCTACATGCAACTCGAACACGGATCGCCGGAGACGATGCTGCAGGCGACCTTCGACGACACGCCGATCATGTCCGAGCTGATGCGCAATGCCACCCGCGAATGGCCGGTGCGGGTCGAGAAGGACTTCTCCTACAGCGCCTCGGCCTACGCCGGCCCCCGCTGGATCCTCGCCGGCGACGCCGGCTCCTTCCTGGATCCGGTGTTCTCGAGCGGTGTCTCCATCGCCATGGAGTCGGGAATCGAGGCGGCGGCGGCGCTCGATCGGGCGGCCGCGCGGGACGACTTCTCCGCCGCCGCTTTCGCCGCCTTCTCGCGCCGGCAGGCGAAGCGCTTCCGGGCCTTCCGCCGTTTCGTCGTCGGATTCTACTCGCCGCAATTCCGCGATCTCTTCTTCTCGCCCGAACCGCCAGCGATTCTCTTCCGCTCCGTCGTAACGGTGCTCGCCGGCAACTGGAACCCGTCGCTGTGGACGCGCACGATGAACCGGATCTTCTTCTTCTTCGTCGCGCTGCAGAAGCGCTACTCGCCGGCGACGCGCCTCTTCCGCCGGGACGCCTCCGCCGGCTACCCGGCCGAAGACGCCGCGTGAGTCCGAATCGCAGGGGCGCGACGCCCGGAGAGGAGTTGATGCCGCGCCTGAAGCGGCTCATCGTCGAGACGCTCCGGCTGGAGGGTCTGGCTGCGGAGTCGATCGGCGACGACCAGCTGCTCTTCGGCGAAGGCCTGGGACTGGATTCGATCGACGCGCTCGAGCTCGTCGTGGCGATCGAACGCGACTTCGCGGTGACGATTCCCGACGGCAAGGTGGACCACGACGTCTTCCACTCGGTGCGCACGCTGGCGCACTGGCTCGCCGAGCGCCTGGACCGGGAAGAGCGGACCGGCCGGTCGGGAGTCGCCGCACCTTGACCGCGCCCACGGGAGGCGGCGCGCCGGTCGCCATCACCGGCCTCGGCGCGGTGAGCGGCTACGGCGAGGGCACGGCCGCCCTCTGGGAGGGCCTGGCTTCGGGCGCCTCGGCGATCGGCCCGTTTACCCGCTTCGAGCATGCGCGCTACCGCACCCAGGTGGCCTCCGAGGCGCGCGAGCCGGCGGCAGCCGCGCGCACGGCGCGGAGCTCGATCGCCGACCGTTTCGCTCTCGGCGCCGCGCGCGAAGCGATCGCCCAGGCCGGGCTGCCTGCGCGACTCGACGAGCTCGACTGCGGCATCTATTTCGGCAGCTCGACCGGCGGCATGTACGAGTCGGAGAGCTACTTCGCCGAGCTCCTGGGGGAGCCTCGCCGGGCGGCGCGCATCGGCCGGCTGAGCGCGCAGCAGACCTGCTCCCCGGGCGAGAGCGTCGGTCGCGCCCACGGTGTCCAGGGACCTGTGCAGACGGTTGCCTCGGCCTGCGCATCGGCAACGCTCGCCATGGGAAACGCGCTCTCCGCTCTGCGTGCGGGAGAGGTCGACGTCGCGCTCGCCGGCGGCAGCGACTCGCTCTGCCGTCTGACCTACGCCGGCTTCAACTCGCTGCGCGCCGTCGACCCCCGCGCCTGCCGCCCGTTCCGCGCCGAACGCGAAGGCATGTCGATCGGCGAGGGGGCGGCGGTCCTGGTGCTCGAGACTGCCGCCAGCGCCCGCGCCCGCGGCGCGCGCGTGCTCGGCTGGCTCCTGGGCGCCGGCGCCTCGTGCGACGCCCACCACATGACCGCGCCGGATCCCCAGGGCGCCGGCATCGCCCGCGCCGTCGAAGCGGCGCTCGCGGACGCGGGTCTCGAAGCCGCAGCCATCGACTTCGTCAATGTCCACGGCACCGGCACGCCGCACAACGACGCCGCCGAGGCCAGCATGCTGCGCGCGATCTTCGGCGAACGGCTCCCGCGGCTGCCGCTCACTTCTTCGAAGGGTGCCATCGGGCACTACCTCGGAGCCGCCGGAGCGATCGAGGCCGTGGCGACGGTGCTCTGCTTCCTGCACGGCGCGGTCCATCCCACACCGGGCGAAGGCGCCGTGGATCCGGCGCTGGGTCTCGACCTGGTGACCGGCAACGCGCGTCGGCTGCCCGGCGCGCGCTTCGCCCTGTCGACGAATCTCGCCTTCGGCGGCACCAACGCGGCGATCGTCCTGGGCTCCGCGCGGCCATGACCGCGGAGGTCGTGGTCACCGGGATCGGGGTGATCGGCGCCTTCGGCGCCGGTCGCGCGGCGCTGCTCGCAGGTCTCCGGGCCGGCGAGCCGCGGCTGGCCGAAGTCGACCGCAGCGCCGGCTATCACCGCGCCGGCGGCGCCCGCCTCGCCGCTCTCGCCGATCTGTCCGCGCTCGGCTCGCTCGTCCCGGCGGCGCTCGCCCGGCGCATGAGCCCGCCGGCCCGGATGGCGGTGGCGGCGATGCAGCTCGCCCTGCGCGACGCCGGGCTGGCGGAGGACGCCGACCACACCGCGACCGGCATCGTCACCGGCACGGCGTTCGGACCCGCCTGGGTCACCGAGCAGCTGCTGCGGCAGATCCTCGGCCAGGGCCCCGACCAGGCCTCGCCGGCGCTGTTCACCGAGTCGGTGGCGAGCGCGAGCGCGGCGCAGATGGCGCTGGCGATCCGCGCGCGGGGACCGAACCAGACCCTGACCCAACGCGAAGCGAGCGACCTGCTCGCCCTCGGCGAAGCGGCGCGCTGGATCCGCGACGGACGGTGCGGACGCGTGCTGGTCGGGGTCGTCGAGGAGGGGGTGCCGATCCTCCACGCCCTGCTCGACCGCTTTCAGGCCCTGGCGCGCGCCGACCGATTCGGTCCGGAGCGCGCCCGGCCGTTCGACCGCCATCGCAACGGCCTCACCGCCGCCGAAGGCGCGACGGTGATCGTCCTCGAGAGCGCGGAGACGGCCGCGGCGCGCGGAGCGCGGCCCCTCTGCCGCCTGCTCGCCCACGGCGCCGCCTTCGACCCCACCGCGCCGCCGCACGACTGGGGAAGCGGCGCGACCGGCCTGGCGCGCTCGCTCCGCCGCTTCCTCGGGCGCAGCGGACAGGCCCCCGAGGAGATCGACCTGATCGTCTCCGGCGCCTCCGGCTCGCGGCTCGGCGATCGCCTCGAGGCGCTGACGCTCCACGGCGCCTGGGAGTCGCGGCCGCTGCCCCCGGTGGTCGCGCCGAAGGGCACGACCGGCGAGTACGGCGGCGGCTTCCTCGCCGCCGGGCTGCTCGCCGCGGCGGGCGAGCGCCCGGGGCCGACGGCCGGATTCGCCGCGATCGACCCGGAGCTCGGCCTCGCCCCCTGGACGGGCGGCGACCTGCCGGCACCGCGGCGCACGCTCCTCACCGCCCTCGCCTCCGGCGGCGCGGCAGCCTGGACGCTCGTGGCACCCGGAGCCTGACCTCCCGGGGGTAGAACCTCGGGCTCCAGCTGCCGTATAACTCTCGTCGTGCGATTCCGCTTCCGTCTTGCGCTCGTCTTCCTGCTGCTGTCGGCCTTCCCGCTGACGCTGCTCGCCCTCTACTCGTTCACGACTTCGAGCCGCGCGCTGCGTCAGGCCGCCGAGGCCGAGGCGAAGCTCATGGCGCGCGAGCTCGAGCAGCGCGTCGAAGGGGTGTCGGCGGAGATCGATCAGAGCGTCAAGGCGCTGGCGCGCCTCCCCGCCAGCTACTGGCTGCACGCCGGGACGGAGACCGGGGAGAACGGAGACGCCAAGGTCGGCGCCCAGGTCTTCGCCGGCCTCGCGCAGGCGCTGCCGTTCATCGAGGGTTTCAGGTTCGTCCCCAAGCCGCCTGCCGCGAAGCCGGGCGGGCGCACCGAGGTGCGGACGAACCCCGGCGCCGACGCGAGCGACGTCGAACGCAGCCTCCGGCTGGCCGAAGCGAGCGTCGCGGCGACGCTCGACCATCTGCCGCCCGGCCTCTCCGAGGCCGATCGGCAGAAGATCCGGGACGAGCTCGCGCGGGTGCGCGCCGAGATCGGCCGCAACTTCGCCGCCCGCCGCGAGGGCTCCGCCGCGCCGGCGCCTTCTGCGCCACCGGCGTCACCGACACCGCCCTCGGCGCCCGCTCCCGCGGCCGCGCC
>CAZQTL010000193.1:0-7906 GCA_964595975.1 uncultured Thermoanaerobaculia bacterium
GGATGGGGAAGGTCTTGACGGCCCAGAGGTAGATGGCGAGCTCGGCGGCGACGAAACCGAAGGTGACCAGGAGCTCGGGTATCGCCGGGAAGTAGCTGTAGTGCGATCCCGGGTTGAAAGCGACGAGGTAGGTGTTGAGGCGGAAGCCGACGCCGGCGAGGATCAACAGGATCCCCGCCCGCACCTGCCAGACCGGATCGGCGCGCCGCGCCGGCGACATGAGCACGACCGCCGCCGCGAGATGTATCGCGAGCTCGGCGAGGAAGACGACGCCCAGCTTCGAAGCCAGGAAGCCGAGCTCGCCGCTCCATGCGACCTCCGCGAGACGGAAGGCGACGAAGAACAGCGCCACCCACTTCGCGACGTTGGCCAGCCGGCCGAGCATCTCGGTCTCGCGCGGCCGGCCGAACGCCTTGGCGGCGAAGGCGGCCTCGCAGACCACGATGCCGTAGCCCATGATGAGGCACGAAAGGATGAAGAGGAACGGCAGCCACGGAGTGAACCAGAGCGCGTGCAGCCGCGGCCCGGCGAGCAGCATCATGGTGCCGAGCGACGACTGATGCATGGTCGGGAGCAGGACGCCCAGGGCGATGATCCAGACGCCGTTGCTGTTGACGAAGCGAAGAGCCTTCTTGGCGAAGGCCGCGCGGCGCGGGTTCGGGCTCTGCAGCATCTTCTCCCACAGGGCGGGGGAGAGCTCGACCAGCAGGACGAAGTTGTAGAGCATGACGCAGATCGCAACCTCGAGCTGCGGCGAGTGACTCCAGTGCCAGACGAAGACCGGGATCTTCCACAGATCCCAGTAGCGCCCGAGGTCGACCGTGACGGCGAGCACTGCGAGACCGTAACCCAGCAGGCTGGTGAGGACCGCGGGCCGGACGAGCGGGTGGTACTGGCCCTTGTTGAGGATGTAGACCAGCAGGGCGACGGCGTAGCCGCCGCAGCCCAACGCCGTTCCGACGACGACGTCGAAGGCGATCCAGATTCCCCACGGATAGCCGTTGGAGAGATTGGTTACCGCGCCGATGCCGAAGAGGAAGCGCCAGATCGCCACCGCGACGCCGATGCCGGCGATGAGCAGGAGCCAGCGGAACTGACGGGTGAAGACTGGGCCGGGAACCGGCGTATGGACCGGTTCATGCACCGCGGCGTGAGCGTTCACAGATGGCCTCCCTGGTTGCCGGATTCGTCATCCTTGTTGGCGCGCCGGTTGCGCAGCATCACGCCGGCGAGCACGGCGTAGGCCGCGACCGGAGCGATGAAGCCCTTGTAGAGCCCCTCCTGGATCGAGTACGCCGTCCGCGGAACGCCCTCCGTTCCGAGGGTCGGCAGGCCGAGCTTCTCGAACGGCACGTGCGAGAGATAGAGCACCTGCGTGCCGCCGCCGTCGAACTCGCCGTAGACGCGATCTTCGAAGTACTTTCCCGGCTCGGCCTCGATGCGGCGCTTGGCCTCCTGCAGCAGCTCGGTCCGCTTGCCGTAGATCACCGCCTCGCGGGGGCAGACCTCGCAGCAGGCGGGACCGTGACCCTTCGGGTAGCGCGAGTAGCCGTCCTTCTCGGTGAGCGAGGCGCCCTCGACGCGGTGGCGGCAGAGCTCGCACTTGACGACGTTGGGGAGGGCCTTGTCGAACTCGAACTTCGGCACGTTGAACGGACAGGCCATCTGGCAGTAGCGGCAGCCGACGCAATAGAAGGGATCCCATTCAACGACGCCGGTCACTTCGTTCTTGTGGAAAGCGTGCAGCATGCAGGCGGCGGCGCAGGCCGGGTCGACGCAGTGCATGCACTGCGCCTTCATGTAGGAGACGCGGTCGCCTTCCTGGTAGAGCTTGATGACGTTCTTGGTCTTGCCGTTCAGATCCTGAGGCATCTGCCAGAGGCCTTCGGCGCCGGTATCGGGCTCGAGGTGGTTGGCCTCGCGGCAGGCGACGACGCAGCTCTTGCAGCCGATGCAGACGGTCGTGTCGTAGAGCATGCCCATCGCTTCGGGCAGCGGCTCGATCTTGCGCGCGGCGGCGGCGGGCGCCGCACAGGTGACTGCGGCGGCCGAACCGGCCGCAAGGACCTTCAGGAGACTCCGACGATCGGTGGTTGTCGCCATGGTCGGCCTCGTCAGTTCTGCGGCTTCGGTTCGTCGTCGCCGAGCTTCTTGGCGGCCATCCAGGCCGCGCCGACGATCGCGCCGCCGACCAGGCCGGCGACTCCCGTCGCGATCGGGCTGACTCCGCCCTGTTCGGCGTGAATCGGGGGATAGGTGTCGGGCGGCGTCGGCCGTTCGATCGGCACGGTGTCGTGCAGCGGAATGCGGAAGGCGACCTTCTGTTCGGTGCAGCCGAAGCAGGGATGCCCCAGACCGATCGGCCAGGCGCCGACGACCTCGTTGAAGTGGTTGACCGAGCAGTTGGCGTGCGTCGCCGGGCCCTTGCAGCCGAGGCGGTAGAGGCACCAGCCCTGCCGGTGCCCCTCGTCGCCGTACTCGAGGGCGAAGCGCCCGGCGTCGAAGTGGGCGCGCCGCGGGCAGTGCTCGTGGATCGTCTGGCCGTAGGCGAACTTCGGCCGGTTGAGCTCGTCGAGCGCCGGCAGGGTGCCGAGCGTCGCGTACTGCAGCACCGTGCCGAGGAGGTTGTAGGGGTTGGCGGGACAGCCGGGGATCGACACCACGGTCTTGCCCTTGAGGATCTCGTGCGCTCCCGAAGCGCCGGTCGGATTGGGATCGGCGGACGGCACGCCGCCCCACGAGGCGCAGGAACCGATGGCGATGATCGCCCCGGCCTTCTCGGCGGTCTCGTTGAGCATTTCGATCGCCGTCTGACCTCCCACCTTGCAGTAGATGCCGCCGTCCTTGGTCGGGATCGCGCCCTCGACGATCAGCACGTACTTGCCGGCGTTCGCCTCCATGGCGGCGTGCCGGCACTCCTCGGCGAGCTTGCCGGAGGGCACCAGCAGGGTCTCGTGGTAGTCGAGCGAGATCAGGTCGAGAATCAGCTCGTCGAGCGCCGGTGCCGTCGTGCGCAGGAGCGACTCGGTGCAGCCGGTGCACTCCTGGAAGTGCAGCCAGATCACCGACGGCTTCTTGCCCAGGACGGCGGCTTCCGCGAACTGTTCGGCGACTTCGAGCGGCAGGCCGACGGCCGCCGCGGCGAGGGTGCAGAACTTGAGGAAGTCCCGCCGGCGCAGTTCGCGATCGAGCAGGCCCAACGAGGTCTGGGACGAGGGGGTTTCAGCCAACATGTTCGCCTCCCTGGCAGGTTCGCGCCGACGGGGGTGAGCCGGAGCGGGGGATCGTTCCGCTTTCTATCGGCTGGCGGTATGACCGAGAACGCCCACGAGGGTGGGCGGTGGTCGCGATCGGGGGGTGAATAGGGGGGGGCGGCCCCTCCTGCCGGGTGGGCGCATTTCCCCCTGGCTCGCTTAGCGTCCGTGCCGTATGCACGAGTACTCGCTCGTCCGCGCGCTTCTCGAACGCGTCGACGCCTCGGCACGCGAGCACGGGGCCACCGCGGTCGCCGGTCTGAGAGTGCGCGTCGGCGAGGTCGCCGGGGTCGAGCTGGAGCTCCTCGCGTCGGCCTTCGAGCTGGCGAAGGCCGGCACCCGCTGCGCCGCGGCCGAGCTCGAGCTCGTCGCCGCTGCCGCGCGCTGGGAGTGCGTCGGCTGTAAAGTGGAAGCCCCGCGCGGCGGAGTGCTCCGCTGTCCGCAGTGCGGCGGCGCCGTGCGGCTCGCCGCCGGGGACGAGATCGTGCTCGAACGCATCGAGATGGAGGTGGCCTGAACATGTGCGACGACTGCGGTTGCGGCGATACCGACAAGGTCTCGGTCGAGATTCACGAGAGCCTGCTGGCTGGGAACGCTCTCCAGGCCGCGCACAACCGCGAGCACTTCGCGGCGCGCGGCATGCTGGCGCTCAATCTGATGGGCTCGCCCGGCTCCGGCAAGACGGCGCTGCTCGAGGCGACGGCGCGGGCGCTCGCCGCAGACGGCTCGCCGCATCGGCTCGCCGCGCTGTCGGGCGACCTCGCCACCGATCACGACGGCGCCCGTCTGCGCGCCGCGGGGATCCCGGCGGCCACCATCACCACCGGTTCGGCCTGCCACCTCGATGCCAAGCTGGTCCACCATGCGTTGCACCATCTCGATCTCGGCGCCGCCGATACGCTGGTGATCGAGAACGTCGGCAACCTCGTCTGCCCTGCGATCTACGATCTCGGCGAGGCGGCGGCGGTGGTCGCGCTGTCGGTGACCGAAGGCGAGGACAAGCCGCTCAAGTACCCGACGATGTTCCATCGCGCCGACCTCGTGCTGCTCACCAAGGTCGACCTGCTGCCGCATCTGCCCGGCTTCCGCATGCCGGTGCTCGAAGACGCGCTCGCCCGCACCATGCCGCGGCTCAAGGTGATCCGCGTGTCGGCGGTCACCGGCGAGGGCCTGCCGGAGTGGATCGCCTGGCTCGAGGAGCGCCGCCGAGCGCTCGGCGGCGCCGGGGCCTCCGCCTCGGGACATGCCCACGCGCACCACGGGCACGGCGCTCCTGCGCACTCGCACTGAGCGCGCCGCGGCTTTCCGGACGCGCCAGGGTCGCCCGGAAGGTGCGACCGGTGTGCTAGCCTCGCGGCGGAAAACCTGCACCGGAAAAGAGACGATTGGCGGCTGAAACCCTCCCGTTCCGCTACCTCGCGGTCGACGGCCCCATCGGGGTCGGCAAGACCGTATTGGTGGACAAGCTGGTCCGTCGCTTCGAGGCCGTGAAGGTCCTCGAGGACGTCGAGAACCCCTTCCTGCCGGACTTCTACCGCGATCGTCCGGGGGCGGCTTTCCAGACCCAGATGTACTTCCTGCTTTCGCGCTACAAGCAGCAGCACGAAGTGGTGCAGCAGGAGCTCTTCCAGCGCCTGGTGGTCTCCGACTACACCTTTCAGAAGGACCGGATCTTCGCCTACCTGACGCTCTCGGACGAGGAGCTGGCGATCTACGACCGGCTGTACACGACGCTCGAGCCGCAGGTGCCGGTGCCGGACCTGGTGCTCTATCTCACCGCCGACGTCGACACCTGCATGGCCCGCATCCGCAAGCGCGCGCGGAGCTTCGAGAAGGAGATCTCGGACGAGTACATGGCCGAGCTGATCGACGCCTACAACCATTACTTCCACTACTACAACCGCTCGCCGCTCCTGGTGGTGGACACCCGCAACCTGAACTTCCCCGACAGCAAGAGCGACTTCGAGGAGCTCGTCCAGCAACTCCTGCGTCCGATCCGCGGCACCGAGTACTTCGTCCCCGCCAGAAAGCGCTGAAACCGCCGGCGGCGCGCGTCGCTCCGGCGGACGCCCGGTCTCAGGTCCCGAACCCGAGGCGCCGCAGCATCTCCATGTCCGTCTCGCGGTCGGGGAGCGGTGGCACGTAGAGCGTCGAGATCGCGGTGACATCGGCCGCCGCGAGAGCCGCGAGCGGCAGCCGGAGGATCTTCGACGGCGCGACGGGCAGCGTGGTCGCCTCGTAGACGACCACCTCGTGGTCGGCCGGGTAGGTCTCGAGCAGGCGTTCGGCGAGGATGCCCAGACCTTCGCGGCTCCACAGCGCCTCCTCGCGAAAATCCGCGACGCCGACGACACCGATCTGCCAGAGCACCAGTCCGGAGCAGGGATCGAAGCGCCGCCGGCGGAGGAGAAAATCGGTCGCCTCATGCTCCTGGCAACCCACCTCGCCGGGGTCGAGGCCGATGTCCGCGAACAGACAGTCGAGCGCCGAGACGCCCGGCAGCATGCGCGCCTCGTAGCCTTCGGCGCGGGCGCGCCGGATCGCCTCGTGGGGCGAGTTCGCGAACACCCCGGGATGACCGTAGAAGACACCGCAGACCCGACGCCCCTGGCGAACCGGAGCGAGGAGGCGCTCGACGATCTCCTCGTAGGTGTCGTCGCGCGATCTGCCGCCGCCGTAGGAGTCGACGAGGTTCTCCGCGCCGGGGGCGAGGGTGAGGAGCCATTCGAGGGTCAGCAGATCCGCCACGAGCACGAACCGCTTCTCGGCGGCGCGGATGGCGCCCAGAGTCTCGCGCGTGACGTGCGCCGGGCCGGCAAGGCCGACCCCGACGATGGTGAGCGTGCCGCGGGCGCGGGAGCGCGCCGCGGGCGATAGACTGCGCCGAAGTCTAGGAGGAGGGGGCATGTCGAAGAAGAACGTCGTGCGTCTGTTGGTGCGTCTGTTCGGCGATCCGCGGCATCTCGAGAAGCTGAAGAAGAACCCGGAAGCGACGCTCGCCCAGGCCGGTCTCACGCCGGCGGAGCGCGAGCTCGTGCTCTCGGGGAGCGACGCGAAGATCCGCGCCTATCTGGGATCGGCGGCGGACCAGGCAGCGATCAAGGCCAAGGCGGTGGCGATCAAGGGGAAGACCGCCGCGATCAAGGGCAAGACCGCTGCGATCAAGGGCAAGACCGCTGCGATCAAGGGCAAGACCGCTGCGATCAAGGGCAAGACCGCTGCGATCAAGGGAAAGACGGCAGCGATCAAGGGAAAGACGGCAGCGATCAAGGGGAAGACTGCGGCGATCAAAGGCAAGACCGCGGCCATCAAGGCGATCGCCCCGGCCGCCCCTTCCGCTGTCGCCGAGGGCCCGATGACGCAGACCTCGCTGCTGGACGAAACCACGAGCTAGGAGCCCGGGTCGAAGCCCCCGGGGCCGGGGGCTCACGAGCGCGGCCCCGGAAGCCGCATCTCGGCGAGCATGCGGACGATGCGCGGGCGCGCTCGCAAGGGCTCCCAGGCCGGATCCATCGCCAGCCAGACCAGCTCGGGATCGCGCGCCGCGAAGGCGCGCTCGAGCCAGGCCTGGGCGCGGTCGAGCTCGCCCGCGGCTGCCAGCAGCGACACGCCGACGCCGATCGAGACCCGGCTCGAACGCGACAGCCGCTCGGCCAGCAGGCCGACGGCACGGGCGATCTCGCGGTGGGAGCTGCCGGCCGGCATGGTGTCGAAAGCGGCGACCAGCTCGGTCTGGCCGAGCCCGGCGAGCCAGCCGCGCAGGGCGGCGATCTGCTCGCGCTCGCGGCCGGTGCGCCCGTAGACGACCCACAGTCCGGAATGCGCCCAGTGGAGCCCCGGTCCGAGCTCGAGCGCGCGCCGGAAGTCGCGCTCCGCGAGGTCCGACCTGCCCTCGAAGAGCTCGAGGTAGGCCCGGTCGGCGAACGAGGCCGCCGACAGCGGGTCGAAGCGGATCGCCGCCTCGATCTGCTGCCGGGCCTCGACGAAGCGGCCGAGACTGGCGAGCAGCGCCCAGTAGTAACGCCGCGCCAGCGGTTCGTTCGGTCCGAGCTCGATCGCTCGCCGATAGGCCGCCTCGGCCCCCTCCCAGTCCCACTTGTAGTAGCGCAGGACATCGCCGAGCAGCGCATGCGGGATGGCGAGCTCGGGGTCGAGCTCGATGGCGCGCCGCGCCTCGGCCTCGGTCTTCGCCGCGTAGACGAAAGGCTCTTCGTAGAGGTAGGCCTGCCAGCCGTAGACATCCGCCAGGCCGGCGTGCGCCGGGGCGAAGCTCGAATCGAGACGGATCGCCTTCTCGAACGCGAGGCGCGCCTTCTCGATCGAACCGGGGCTCCCCTGGTCGACGAAGAAGCGCCCCTGCAGATACTCCTGATAGACCTCCGGGTCGACCGTGCGCGTGTCGGCCAGCCGCGCCGCTTCGCGCGGCGAGACTTCGACGTGAATCGCGCCGGCGACCGACTGGGCGAAGAGATTCTGCAGGACGAGTACGTCCTCCTCGCGGCGCTCGAAGCTCTCGGACCAGAGGGTGGCCTCCGGCTCGGCGCGCACGATCTGGGCGTTCAGGCGCAGGCGGTCGGTGAGCCGGGCGATGGAGCCCTCGACGACGAAGTCGACGCCGAGCTCCCTGGCGATCTCGGGCAGGAGCTTCTTCG
>CAZQTL010000194.1:0-4486 GCA_964595975.1 uncultured Thermoanaerobaculia bacterium
GTAGCGCGTACGGGATTCGAACCCGTGTTACCGGCGTGAGAGGCCAGCGTCCTAGACCCCTAGACGAACGCGCCAAATGGGGAAGGGAAGAGTATCAAAACCCGATCCGGGGCGGCAAATCGGCCTTGGCGAGGCCGGCGCCGGCGGCGGGCGTCAGTCGGTCTGGCGGAAAACGATCTTGACGCCGTCGGGGTCGTGGGTGCCGAAGGTCATCACGCCTTCGCTGTCGGTCGCGAGGCCGCCCGGGATGTTGCGGTTGCGGAAGATGAGCTCCTCGTAGGCCTTCTCGGCCGACGGCACGTGCAGGACCAGGGTCATCTTGTGCATCGGCCCCTGATAGTCGAAGGCTTCGTCGCGCTGGTCGTCGGCGCCGTGGCCGCGGCCGAGGATCTCGATCACGGCGTTGCCGGCCTGGTAGAGGGCGCTGCGGCCGCTCTCGCGGTCCCAGCTCTGGAGGCGCGGCAGCGCCAGCGTCTCACCGTAGAAGCTGCAGGTGCGGTCGAAGTCGCGTGCCTTCAGCACGACGCGGAATTGGCGGATTTCCATCTCATGTCTCCCAGCGGCGAGGCCCGGCGCCCGGTGGCGGGCGGACTGCAGTTCGAAGCATTCCACAAACCCCCGCGAGGCGTCGAGCGCCAGTGTTATTGTCGCGACCGGTGAAACTCCGCCTGTCCTTCCGTCTCTTCGCCGGCCTCCTGCTGCTCGTCTCCGGCGTCGCCGCCGCCCAGGAAGATCCCACCGAAGCCGAGGCCGCCGCCGCGGTGGTGCTGACCGGCTCCGGCACCGCGAACCTCGTGGTCGGCGGTGCCGCGACCCCGCTTGCATTCGGAACCACGGCGGCTGGGCTCCTGGTCGAGCTCGAGCCGATCGTCGCCCGCCTCGGCGGCCGGCTCGACGTCGGACCGCTGCGGCAGAGCTACAGCCTGGCGATCGGCGAGTCCCAGCTCGTCCTGGTGCCGGGGAGCCCGGCGCTCACTTCCGGCACCGAGATCCAGGCGCTGGCGCAGGCGCCGGGTATCGTCGACGGGCGCCTGCTGGTGCCGCTCGAGCTGCTCGAGAGGAGCTACGGCGCCCAGCTCGGGGTGAGCTTCACCTGGGACGAGGCGCGCGCCGTGCTCACCGTCGTGCGGCCGCCGCAGCGCGAGCTGCCGGTCGAAGTCGGACTCGTGCACCTGCAGGGGGTGACGACGGTCGTGCTGCAGTTCCCCGACGCGCCGCGTTATCGCGTCGTCCGCAGTCCCGGAGCCTACGAGGTGGTGCTGGTCGGCGACCGCGTGGTGCCGCCGCCCCCGGGGCCCAAGGCGGAGGACCCCTGGGTGAAGTCGATCGACGTCACGCCGGAGCGCATCCGTCTCGAGCTCGCGCCGGACTGCGCGGCGGAGTCCTACACCCTCAAGAACCCCTTTCGCCTGGTCTTCGACGTCTTCAAGGAGACGCCGGTGGCGGCGCCGAGCGCCCCCGCCCTGCCGCGGGACTCCGCCCGCCGCACCATCCGCACCGTGGTCATCGATCCCGGGCATGGCGGCAAGGAGACCGGCGCCATCGGTCCGGCGGGGAGCGCCGAGAAGGAGCTCACGCTGCTGATCGCGAAGACCCTCGCGACCCGGCTCGAGCAGACGCTCGCGGTGCGCACCGTCCTGACGCGCAGCGACGACGTCGACCTCGCGCTCGACGAGCGTTCGGCACTGGCCAACCAGAACAAGGCCGATCTGTTTCTCTCGATCCACCTGAACTCGAGCGTCGGCCGCGGCGCGGTCGGCGCGGAGACCTACTTCCTCTCGCTCCAGGCGAGCGATCAGCGGGCCGCCGATGCCGCGGCGGTGGAGAACTACGTCGGCGCCGCGGCGGCGCCGGCCGGCAGTGACGACTTCGAGCTCCAGCTGCTGCTGTGGGATCTCGCGCAGAGCCAGCATCTGGCGGCCTCGCAGCGACTCGCGACGATGATCCAGGAAGAGCTCAACCGTGACCTCGATCTCCGCGATCGCGGGGTCAAGCAGGCGCCGTTCCGGGTGCTGATGGGCGCGGCGATGCCGGCCGTTCTCGTCGAGCTCGGCTTCATCAGCACCAAGGACGAAGAGCAGCGCCTGCGCACGCCCGAGTATCGCGCCCAGCTGGTGGAGACGCTGGTCCGGGCGGTCGGACGGTTCAAGAGCGAGTACGAGACCGGCAGCGCGGCCGCAGCGGGAGCGCCATGAAGCGCAGCTGGGCCGCATGGGCGATCGCGCTCGCGCTCGGGATTGCGGTCGCCGCGGGTTTCTGGCTGCTGCGCGCGCAGCGACGGGCGGAGCCGGTGTCCGGGCCGGAGGAGACGCCGGACGCCGTCGCCGCTCCTGCCCCGCCGGTCGTTCCGCCGGCGGAAGTCGAGGAGTCCTGGACGGCGCGGCTCTTTCTGCCGGCGGCAAACGATCTGCTGCTGCCGCAGGAGGCGCCGGTGGTGAGCGCGCACGGCGCGCGCGCCCGCGCCGCCGGGGTCGTGGCGGCGCTGCTCGCCGTCGCGCCGGTGGCGCCGCGGGTGGCGGTCTTTCCGCCCGAGGTCAGGCTCGGCAAGCTCCTCCTGCTCGAAGACGGCACGGTGATCGTCGATCTGCGCAGCGAGCCGGGCGCCGAGCCGCCTGCCTCGGGTTCGACCGTCGAGCAGCTGCGCATCTACGCCGTGGTCAACACGGTGTTGCGCAACGTCGAGGAGGCCAAGCGGGTCGTCCTGCTGTGGAACGGCGTCCAGCGTCCGACCCTCGCCGGTCACGTCGACACGGGGCGTCCGCTGCGGCTGCGCCCCGACCTCGAGGGCTCGTGAGCGATCCGCGGCCGATCGGCGTCTTCGACTCGGGTGTCGGCGGGTTGACCGTCGCCGCGGCTCTTGCGCGGCGATTGCCGCGGGAGCGCCTGCTCTACCTCGGCGACACCGCCCGTCTGCCCTACGGCACCAAGTCTGCGGCGACCGTGCGCCGGTACACCCAGGTCAACCTCGAATTCCTCGAGCGGCGCGGCGTCAAGGCGGTCGTGGTCGCCTGCAACACCGCCTCCGCTCTCGGGCTCTCCGGGCTCGAAGCGCCGGTGCCGGTCTGGGGGGTGATCGAGCCGGGCGCCGATCGGGCGGCGGCCGCGACCCGCAACGGCCGGGTCGGGGTCATCGCCACCGAGTCGACGGTCGCCTCCGGTGCCTATGCCGACGCGCTGCGCCGGATCGTCCCCGAGCTCGCCATCTGGTCGCAGGCCTGCCCGCTGCTCGTGCCGCTCATCGAGGAGGGCTGGCTCGACGATCCGGTCACCGCCGAGGTCGCGCGGCGCTATCTCGAGCCGCTGCTGGCGCACGACATCGACACCCTGGTGCTGGGCTGCACGCACTATCCGCTCATCGCGCCGCTCATCGCCGGCATCGCCGGCCCGGGCGTGGTGCTCGTCGACTCGGCGGCCGCGGTCTCCGACCGGGTGGCGGCGGAGCTCGCCCATCGCGGCCTGCTCGCGGTCGCGCCGCACCCCCCCGAGGCCGATGGCGCGGGAGACCACTTCTGCGTGACCGACGCATCCCAGCGTTTCGAGCGCATCGCGGGCGCTTTTCTGGGCCGCAGGGTAACGCTCGAGCTGGTCGACATCGGCGATTCCGCCGCAGGTTCCGGGACTCTCCTCCCGGAAAGGAGCTGAAACTTGAGCACCGAAACGTCGCAAGGGGCCCCGCCGCGGGTCGACGGGCGGGCCGCGAACGCGCTGCGGCCGGTCACCATCGACATCGATCCGCTGAAGTTCGCCGAAGGTTCGGTGCTGATCTCCGCCGGCGACACGCGGGTGCTGGTCGCCGCTTCGGTGGAGAAGCGGGTTCCGGGATTCCTCGCCGGCACCGGCAAGGGCTGGCTGACCGCCGAGTACGCCATGTTGCCGCGGGCGACGATGACGCGCACCGCGCGCGAGGTCTCGCAGGGCAGGCCCTCGGGGAGGACGGCGGAGATTCAGCGCCTCATCGGCCGCAGCCTGCGCGCCGCGGTCGACCTGTCGCTGCTGGGCGAGCGCACGCTGATCATCGACTGCGACGTGCTGCAGGCCGACGCCGGCACGCGCACGGCGGCGATCACCGGCGCCTGGGTGGCGGCGGTCGGCGCCCTGGCGCGCATCTTCGTCGCCGGCGATCTGCCGGCCTGGCCGGTGGTCTCGCAGGTGGCGGCGGTCTCGGTGGGTCTGGTGGGCGGCACGCCGCTGCTCGACCTCGACTTCCGCGAGGACCAGAAGGCGGAGGTCGACATGAACGTCGTCGCCACGGCCGACGGGCGCCTGATCGAGGTCCAGGGGACCGGCGAGCAGCGGAGCTTCGAGCGTTCGGAGCTCGACCGCCTGCTCGACCTCGCGCAGGCCGGAATCGCCGAGCTCGCCCGGCTTCAGGTCGCGGCGTTGGGCGACCAGCTCAAGCTGGTCGAGGAGCTGCGCGGCCGGAAACGCGGCAGCGCTCCGGCTCGCAGCGAGCGCGACCTGTACTGAATCAAGACACGGTGCCGCG
>CAZQTL010000194.1:4586-7853 GCA_964595975.1 uncultured Thermoanaerobaculia bacterium
ATCAAGACACGGTGCCGCGTAGCGGCACCTGCAGCGTGGGCTGCTGCGTGCTGGTGGTCTCGATGGTGATCGTGGCGTCGGTGCGGCCCCGGGGCATCTTGCCGGTGAGCGTCAGCTTGATCTCCCAGCGGCGACCCTCCTCGATCGGCTTGATCTTCGCCTCGACTCCAGGGACCGACGCCCTCACGCTCGTGACCGCGATCGCGGCGTCGCCGAAGTTGACCAGGACCAGACTCAGGTCCTGACTCGCCGCAGAGAGGTCGATGACTCCGAACTCGGCCACCATCGGCGTCGCCGAGAGCAACGGGCGCACGAATCCGGTGACCGCCAGGCGAAGCTCTTTCTGCTGCGGGTGGTTGGTCTCGACGACCAGGAAGTCCCGCAGCGCCCCGACCTCGGCGTCCGACTGGATGGTGGATTCGACGATCCACTGATTGGTCGTCGGCACCTCGGGCCGACGCTCCTCGAGCGTCGCGGGGCGGAAGGTGGTCTGAATGAACTTGTAGGGTGATCGCACGCCGAGGATCTTGAGATCCGGGAAGTTCTCGGCCCACAGCCACTGTTTCACCGTCGCCGGTGGCTGGTTCCGCACGAAGACGAAGCGGGCATAGCCGGGGCTGGCGTTGACCTGCGGCTCGACGCGCGCCTTGATGGTGAGCGTGACGCGCGGCTGCACCGGATCGTTCGACAACACGGTGATGGTCTTGGCGATGGGTCCGGCGAAATCGACGGTGTCGATCTCGGCATGGATCTTCCCCACGCCGCCGGGGGGAATCTTGGCGTCGAAGCTCGCCACGGTGCAGCCGCAGGTAGGGTGCACGTCACTCAGGACGAGCTCGACCGGGCCGTCGTTGCGGATCGAGAAGTCGACCTTGACCTTCTCCCCCTTGGCGATCTTGCCGACGTCCTGGATCGATTCGAGCGGCACCAGCTTGGGCGCCGGGGCTGCCGGAGCGGCCGGTGGGGTGGCCCCGGACGCCGGGGTCGTTGCGGCGCCTGCGGGAGCCGCCGGCCCCCCGGTCTTGGCGGGCGCAGCGGGCGCGGACGCGGGCGCCTGGCTGGCGGCCAACCCGGCGATCGAGCTCAGGAGGAATCCGGAAACGACGGCGGTACCGATGCTCTTCGACATGCCTAACTCCCCTTCCGCAATGAGCTTACCGGTGACGGACCGGCCCGGGACCGGATGTTATACTGCGCCCGCTTCGAGGCACCCCCTGCCCTGCAACCCTCTCTTTCGAGCCCGTTGACTCCCCGTCCGTTGCGCATCCACCTGGTCGCCATCGGCGGTACCGGAATGGCGCCCCTTGCCTGCCTGCTGCAAGCGCAAGGCCACGCGGTCACGGGATCGGACGGCCCCCTCTATCCGCCGATGAGCGATCTGCTCGCGGCGGCGGGAATCCGGCCGTTCGAAGGCTATGCCGCGGCCCATCTCTCGCCGGCACCCGATGTCGTGGTCGTCGGCAATGCCGTGCGCCGCGACAATCCGGAGGCGGTCGAAGCCGAGCGGCTGGGACTCGCGCGGCTCTCGATGCCCGAGGCGCTGGCGCGCTTCTTCCTCGCCGACCGGCGGCCGCTGGTCGTCGCCGGTACGCACGGCAAGACCACCACCAGCGCCATGGCCGCGTCGGTCTGGGCGAGCTGCGGCCGCGACCCGGGATTCCTCATCGGCGGCGTGCCGATCGATCTCGGGGTGAGCTTCCGGCTCGGCGGCGGCCCCCGATTCGTGATCGAAGGGGACGAGTACAACGCCGCGTACTTCGATCGCGGCGCGAAGTTTCTGCACTACCGGCCCGAGACGCTGCTCCTCACCTCGGTCGAGTACGACCATGCCGATCTCTACCCGAGTCCGCAGGCGCTGCTCGATGCCTACGCCCGGTTGATCGCCCTCGTTCCCGCGTCGGGTCTCGTCGTCGCGTGCGGCGACAGCGCCGAGGTGCGCGCCCTCGCCGCGGCGGCGCGCGCGCCGGTCGTCTTCTACGGCGAGGCGGAGTCGAACCACGTGCGCCTGCTGGGTGCGCCCGTTGCCGACGAGTCGGGAATCCGCTTTCGTCTGCGCGAGGAGAGCGGCGACGAGGTCGCGGTCGCCATGCCGCTGTGGGGCGTCCACAATGCCGTCAACGCGCTCGCCGTGTGGGCTGCCGGGCGGCGCGACGGCCTCGGCGCGGCCGAGCTTGCCGCCGCACTCGCCGGTTTCCACGGCGTCAAGCGACGCCAGGAGCTCCTGGCGGACCATGGCGGCATCGTCGTGATCGACGACTTCGCGCACCATCCGACGGCGGTGGAGAAAACCCTCGCCAGCATGCGCATGCGCTTCCCGGGGCGTCGGCTGCTCGCCTGCTTCGAGCCGCGCAGCCTGACCGCCGGTCGTGCCTTCCTGCTCGCGGGCTACGCGCGCGCCTTCGCGGTCGCCGATCGCGCCTACTTCGCGCCGATCTTCCACCGCGATCGTCTCGCTCCCGAGGACCGGCTCGACCTCGCGGCTCTGGCTGCGGGCCTCTCCGGCACCGGCACCCCCTGCGTGCTTGCGGAGGATCTCGACGCGCTGCTGGCGCGACTGCTCGCCGAGGTGCGGCCCGGAGACGTCGTCTTGACGATGTCTTCGGGCTCGTTCGGCGGACTGCCGCGACGTCTCGCCGCCGCCGTTCTCGCCGGCAGCTGATGCCGGCGGCGCGAAAGACGCCCGCCGGGCTCCCTGCCCCGGCGCCTGCGTTGTCGCGCGGCGCCGCCTTTGCTACCATCCACGGGAGCTTTCGCGCCCAATGAGCTATCCCGGAGATCCGGCACTCGCTTCCGATGTCCAGCAGCGCATTCTGACGACGTTCCAGCAGACGCTGGAGCTGGCGAGCAAGGGGAGTCGCCAGGAAGCGCTGCTCGGCTGCGATTTCATCCTTCGCCTCGACCCGCAGTTCGGCCCGGCCCGGACGCTGCAGCAGCTCGTTCAGGCCGGGCGCAGCGGCCCTCAGCTCGCATCGCTCTTCGGCGGTGGCGAGGTGGTGCCGCCAGCGCCTGCCGCCGCGCCTGCAGCCCCTGCCGCCCCTGCCGCCGCCGAGCCGCTCGCCAGCCGCTTCGCCCGTCTCCTCGCGGAGCGCCGTTTCGGCGACATTCTCGCCGCCGCTGAGCAGGAAACCCGGGCCCTGGCGGCGGATTCGGCTGCGCGGCAGCTCGTCGAACAGGCGCGGGCGCGCCTCGAGGCTGCGCCCTACGTCAAGACCTTCGTCGACTCGGCCCGCCAGGCGATGCAGATGGGCGACCACGAGGAGGCCGAGC
>CAZQTL010000195.1:0-7841 GCA_964595975.1 uncultured Thermoanaerobaculia bacterium
CGGCTGCCGGCCTCATCTCTGGAGGTGGCCTGTGACGGCATCCCGCCGCGTCCGTCGCGAGCCCTGGCTCGGGGTGACCCTGCTCGCCGCATTCCTGATGCCGCTCGCCGCCGGTCCGGCCGCGGCCGCGGTCGAGGTCAAGCTCCGCCTGCCAGTGCGGGCACGCATCGATCTCACCGGCAAGCGCTCCATCACGCCGGCGCCCTTCATCGTCGTCACCCGGGAAGGGGCCGGCGAAACGCCGGGTGCGTCGTCCCTGAACGTCCAGCGCGAGTTCGAGCGCTACATCGTCAAGGTGCTGCGGCGGGAGACCTCGCTCAAGGTCCTCGAAAGCGGCCCGGTCGACTACCCTTCCTACGATCTCGACGTCCTGTCGCGCAACGCCGAGTTCTGGCGGGCCCTGGGGGAGCGCAGCCAGGCGGACCTCATCGTCGCCGGCAGCCTCGACTTCGACGTCCAGGACAAGAGCGGCTACCGCACCGAAGAGTATGTGTCGCCTTACGACGGCCGGGTCTACTACCGCCAGGTGCTGGTCGAGCGCACGGGCTTCGACTACGACATCGCGATGATGGTCTTCGACGGCAAGACCGGGGAGCGGATCTTCTTCGACAACTTCAAGGACTTCAAGCAGTTCGAAGGGGAGAGCGCCGACCCGCTGCGCGGCATGTTCGAGAACCTCGCTTCGCTCGAAGACCGCATCGTCGGCGTATTCACCCAGAAGACCGTCGAGACCAGCCGGACCCTGTTGACCGACTGACCCGAAAGGAGTTCCCCTTGGCTCACCTGGACCTACTGGATCGCGTGGCAGGCGGCCGCGGTCGCGCTCTCGCCCGGCTCGCGCTCGGTGCCGCGCTCGCCCTCTCCCTCGTGCCCGCCGCTCAGGCGCAGTTCGGCAAGAACAAGATCGCCTACCGCGACTTCGACTGGAAGCTCTACGCCTCGCCCCACTTCACCTTCTATTACTACGAAGCCGAGGCGGGATCGCTCGAGAAGGTCGCCTCGCTCGCCGAGAGCGCCTACGACCGGCTGACCCGCGAGTTCGATCATCAGGTGCAGGATCCGATTCCGATGATCTTCTACGCCACGCACTCGGCGTTCGAGCAGAACAACATCATCCTCAACTTCATCCCGGAGGGGGTCGGGGCCTTCGCCAGTCCGGTGCGCAATCGCATGGTGCTGCCGATCGATCTGCCCGACGCCGAGCTCTTCCAGCTCATCTCGCACGAGCTGACGCACATCTTCCAGTACGACATTCTGTACAAGGGCAAGGTCGGCGGACGGGTCGGCGGCGCGCCGCAGTGGTTCATGGAAGGCATGGCCTCCTACATGGCGAAGGACGAGTCGACCTCGGACAAGATGTATCTGCGCGACGCCGTGGTCAACGACTCGATCCCGTCGATCCTGGAGCGCGGCACGTCCGGGTTCCTCGCCTACCGATTCGGCCACGCCGCCTTCGACTTCATCGAAGAGCGCTGGGGCAAGGAGGGGTTCCGCGACTTCCTGTTCGAGTTCCGCAATACCTTCGGCGGCCGTGCCGACCGGGCGGTCGAACGCTCCTTCCGTATCGATCCGGAGGACTTCGACCTCGACTTCCGCCGCTGGCTGCGCAAGAAGTACCTGCCGCAGCTGGTGGAGACCGGCGAGCCGTCCGACTTCGGACGCCCGTTCCGCGACGAGAAGGGTGACATCCAGCAGGTGATCTCGCCCGCGGCATCGCCCTCCGGCGACCTCGTGGCGGCGCTCGCGGTCACCCGGGGCGATCTCGACATCGTGCTCTACGACACCCGCACCCGGCGCGCGATTTCCAACGCCAACCTGACCAAGGGTTACACCGGCAAGTACGAGTACCTGGGAGCGCAGTACCTGACGATCGGCGGCCGCATGGGCCGCGACCTCGCCTTCTCGGCCGACGGCAACTACGTCGCCGTCTTCGCCAAGCGCGAGAGCGGCCGGAGCCTGATGATCTTCGACGTCCTGAAGCGCAAGCTGGCGAAGACGATCGAGATGGAGGTCGAGCAGCAGATGAGCCCGGCCTTCAGTCCGGACGGACGGACCGTCGCCTTCTCGGCCAACCGGGGCGGCCGGTTCGACATCTACACCGTCGACCTCGAGACGCGCGAGGTGCGCAACGTCACCGACGACGAGACGTTCGATGGCGCGCCGGTGTTCTCGCCGGACGGCGCGTCGATCGTCTTCAGCTCGGTGATCGGCGACAACCATGCGCAGCTCTTCCGCGTCGACCTCGCCGATCCCGCCAAACGGTACCGCCTGACGGAAGGAGCGTGGAGCGACAAGGACGCGATCTTCTCTTCGAACGGCACCTGGCTGGTCTTCACCTCCGACCGCAACGGCGTCGACAACATCTACGCCATGGAGCTCGCCACGGGCCGGACGCTGCAGCTCACCAACGTGGTCACCGGGTGCCTCATGCCGGCCGTGCTCAAGCGCGAGGGTGCGATCGACCAGGTGGTCTATACCGGCTTCTGGCGCGGCGGCTTCGACCTCTACCTGGTCGATATCGACAAGCCGGTCGCCGAGGCGACGATGCCTGCGGCTCCGGCCGATCCGGCGGTCCTGCAGCCGCTGCCGCAGTTCGAGCCCGACATCCGGGTCACCCTCGACGACGCCAACAAATCGAAGTACCGCGGCTTCAAGCTCTTCGTCGAAGACGCCGGAGCGTCGGTCGGCGTCACCGACGACCAGACCCTCCTCGGCTACACCTACCTGTCGCTCTCCGACTATCTGGGCGACCGGCGGATGGTCATCAATTTCAGCTCGGTGTCGAGCTTCTCGAATTTCGACGTCGTCTACATCGATCTCTCGCATCGCTGGAACTGGTCGGTCCAGGCTTTCGACCGGCGCGACTTCTACGTGCTCGGCGGGGTCACCGGCTCGCCGTTCGAGAAGACGGACCGGCAGCAGGCGATCCAGCAGACCGGGGCGCTGGGTTCGTGGATCTATCCTTTCTCGCTCTACCACCGGGTGTCGGCGGGCGCGGGCTACATCTTCCAGAAGGCGAGCTACCCGACCGGCGGCCTGGTCGTCGGCGACGACGGCGTCGTGCGGCCCGAGACCGTCGAGATCGAGAACGACTATCCCTTCGTTCAGGCCAGCCTGATCGGCGACAGCGCGGTGTTCACGCAGTACGGACCCGTGTCGGGGCGGCGCTGGCGGCTGGACGCCGTCTACGCCTTCGACCAGGATGCGAGCGGCGCGCTCTACACCCAGTACGAGCTCGACATGCGGCAGTATCTGGAGGTCAGTCAGCGCAGCAACATGGCGCTGCGCCTCTACGCCGGCTACGCCGGCGGCAACCAGCCGATCCCGCTCTACTTCGGCGGCCTCGACGACCTCCGCGGCGTCGACTTCCGCTCGATGGTCGGCGACCGGGCGTTCTACGCCAACATCGAGTACCGCTTCCCGCTGATCGACGTCCTGGCGACACCGGTGCTCAACTTCCGCAGCATTCGCGGCCGCGTCTTCCTCGACGTCGGCGGCGCCTGGTTCGACATCCTGGGGCAGGACTTCGACTTCTGGAACAGCGACGAGAACCGCTTCGAGGACGCGGTCTCCTCGTACGGCTTTGGCGTGACGATCAACCTGATGGGCATCGACCTCAACTGGGATTTCGCCAACCTCTGGGACGGCAAAGACAGTCTCGGCTACGGCTGGGGCTCGCAGTTCTGGATCGGGACCCGGTTCTAGGCGGGAGCCCCGGCGCGATGAATCCTGAAGGTCCGGTCGATCTCGAACGGCGGGTGCGCGAGCAGGAGGCGCTGCTCGAGATCGGCCTGGAGCTCGCCGCCACCCTCGACCTGCGACGCGTGCTGTCGCTCGCCCTCACCAAGGCCGAGGAGTTCTGCAAGGCGGAGACGAGCTCGATCTGGGAGCTCGACGAGGCGACCGGCGAGCTCTTCTTCCGCGTCGTCCGCGGGCGCGCCGCGCCCGAGATCGAAGACCTCCGCATCCCCGTCGGCCAGGGGATCGTCGGCGCGGTGGCGGCTTCGGGGCGCGCCGAGACGATCAACGACGTCGGCAGCGACCCGCGCTGGCGCGGCGACGCCAGCGACCGTTTCGACACGCGGGCGATCCTCGCCGTCCCGCTGACCGCCCGCGGCAAGGTGATCGGCGTCCTGCAACTGCTGAACCCGGTGGGCAAGCAGGCTTTCTCGGCCGGCGACACGCGGCGCATGCAGCTCTTCGCCGGTCCACTGGCGCACGCGCTCGAGAACGCCCGCCTCTACGCCGCCCAGCAGCGGCTCTATGTCGAGACGGTGACGGCGCTGGCCGAGGCGGTGGAGAAGCGCGATCCCTACACCGGCGGCCACCTGCACCGCGTGGTCGCCTACTCCCTGCTCCTCGGGCGCGAGCTCGGACTCGACCCGGAGGCGCTCGAGCAGCTCGCTCTCGGCGCGACCCTGCACGACATCGGCAAGATCGGCGTGCCCGATCAGGTCCTCCTGAAGCCCGGCAAGCTGAACGACGAAGAGGCGGCGGCGATGCGGCGCCACCCCGTCGATGGCGCCGAGATCGTCTCGCGGATCGAGTCGCTGCGCGACATCCTGCCGATCGTGCGCAGCCACCACGAGCGGATCGACGGCAAGGGATATCCGGACGGTCTCGCCAGCGACGACATTCCGCTCGCGGCGCGGATCGTGGCCGTCGCCGACACCTTCGACGCCATGACCACCAGCCGCCCCTACCGCACGGCGCTCGCGCACGAGGTGGCGGCGCAGGAGATCGCGCGGCACGGCGGAGTCCAGCATTGCGCGACGGTGGTGGCGGCCTTCGAGCGCCTGTTCGCCTCCGGCCGGTTCCGCGTCGACGCGGGCGAGGTGTTGGCTCGTTCCTTGTCGGCGAAAATCGAGCAAGAGTACAATGACTGGTAGGCGATGAAAGTCGAGATCCTGGGCAGTTATGGCGGCGAGAGCATCGACTGCCGCATGACCTGCCTCCTGTTGAACGACGCGATCGCGCTCGACGCTGGGTCGCTGTCGCAGAGCCTGCCGATCGCGAGGCAGCGCCTCGTCCACTCGATCGTGCTGACGCATTCGCACATGGATCACACCTCGTCCCTGCCGTTCTTCATCGAGAACGTCTTCGGCAAGCTGCGCGAAGCGGTCGACATTTACGCTTCGCCGGCGACGATCTACGCCCTGCGCCGTCATCTGTTCAACAACGACACCTGGCCCGACTTCACCCGGCTGCCGAACCACCTGCTGCCCGTCATCCGCTTTCACGAGCTGCAGGACGAGGTGCCGATCGTCATCGGCGAGGTCGGCGGCGCTCCCGGCGTCCGCTTCACGCCGATCCCGGTGAACCACGTCGTGCCCACTTACGGCTTCCTGATCGAGAGCGGCGGCGCGAGCTTCCTCTGGTCGAGCGACACCGGCCCGACCCAGCGCCTGTGGGAGATCGCCAACCGCACCGAGAACCTCAAGGGGATCTGGATCGACTGCAGCTTCGACAACTCGATGCAGGGAATCGCCGACGTCTCGGGCCACCTCACGCGGGCGACCGTGGCGCTCGAGCTCGATCTGCTCGAGCGCCGCGTGCCGATCCTGCTCCACCACCTCAAGCCCCCCTGCATCGAGCAGATCCAGCGCGAAGTCACCGCCCTCGGGAACCCCGACATCGGGTTCCTCGAGCAGGGGCGGGTCTACGAGCCCTGACCGGGGCCCGCAGCTTCAGCTCCGTGAGCTCGAATCATGGCGCCCCATGGCGCGCGCCAGCCGGAACGCCGCGCGCCGGGTCGCGACACGCGCGGCGTCGGCGGAGTGGCGCCGGGTGACGAGCGCCAGCTCCTCGAACGACAGGCCGAGCTCGATCCGGCCGACCAGCAGCGCCTGATCGTCCTCGCCAAGCGCGAGGAGTGCTCTGCGATAGTGACGCCGGTTCTCGGAGTCGATCGCCTCCTCGAGCGGCGAGGCGCGTCCGTCGGCGGGCTCGGAGCTGCGGTTGGCCACCTCGCCGTGGCTCGCGCGGCGGACTTCGTCGGCGATGCGGTTGCGAATGGCGATGGCGAGGTACTTGGCGAGCGCCTGCGGGTCGGCGGTGTCGATCTCGCCCAGATTGCGCAGCACGCCGACGATCGCCTCCTGCACGATGTCGCCGGTATCCATCCTGCGCCGCGCATAGGTGGGCAGGCGGCCGTGCGTCCAGCGGTGGAAGAACGGCAGCAGTGTGGCGATGACGCGCTCGATCGCGGCGAATCGGCTGCTCGTATCCCCATGGGTCGGCGACGCCGGTCCGCTTCCAGCACCCTCACGCATGGCAGACCTCCAGGAAACCGGCCGGAGTGTATGCCACAGGCGTGACGCGAGCGCCGCGCCCCGGATTTCTCTCCGCCAGGTGTTCGGTTCCGCTCCGCCGTTCGTTGGTACCGGGCAGGAAACGATCCGGAGAGGGCATGTCCGACGAGCCGACGACGAACGGCGCGAAAGCGCCCGCGCAGCTGCAGGGTCGGCTCTTCGCGACGCCGGGCGCGGATGCGGCGCTGCCCGCCAGCCTCCCGGAGTGCGCGGCGGAGATCGCCCATGCCGCCGAAGCCGCCGACGCCGCGCGTTTCGGTCCGCCGTGGGCCGGTGTTTGCATCTCCGGCGGCGGCTCGCGCTCGCTGGCGGCAGCGATGGGGGAGCTGCGCGGCCTCGAGGCGCTCGGCGTCCTGCCGGAGATCGGCTGGCTGTCGACGGTCTCGGGCGGCACCTGGGCCGGTACGCTCTACAACTGGACGCCGACGCAGGTCTCGGACGCCGAGCTGCTGGGCCCGCTCGAGCTCGACCCGTCGCGACTGCGGTGGGACTCGGGCGGGCCCGCCGACGATCTCGGCGCGCTCGACGCGCACGCCATCGGCTCGGCGGCCACCCGCCTCGGCCTCGAGGAGATGCTGGCGAAGGCGATCGAGCTCTACTACGCTGGCGTCCCGGCGTCGGAGCTCTGGCCGCGCGCGATCGGCGAGCTGGTGCTGGCGCCGTTCGGTCTCGGCGACTTGCCGCAGCGCTATTTCACCTGGACTCCAGGCTGGCTCGCGCGCGGCATCCTCGCCGACAACCCGGGGCTGCGCGCCTCCGACTTCCTGCTCACGCGGCCGGACCGCCCGTACCTCATCACCAACTCGACACTCTTCTATCCGCCGAATCCGCCCGCGTCGCTCGCCGCGCCGGTGCGCCCCGCCGGCGCCGGCGGGCCGCGGAACGCCTGGGAGGTCGGCTACGACTTCGAGACCACGCCGATCTCCACCGGCATCCCGCCCGCCTTCCCCAACGCCGGCGCCCCCGCCCCCGGCCAGCCGTCGAGCTCGGACCTGGGCGGCGGCTGGATCGACCCGTTCGCGATGGGCAGCATCGCTCCGTCGACGGTCGGTGCCGACGGCCGCTTCCGCGTGCCGGCGCCGCCCAACCGCTTTCGCCTTTCGGACGCCGCCGGCCTGTCGAGCGTCGCCTTCGTCTACGACCTCCTCGATCTCGCGCACCAGCGCGGCATTCACTTCCTCGACGACATGGTGCCCGAGACGGTCTACTGGCCGGTCTACCGCGCCGCGCAACTGCCCCGGAACGCCGCGCGCTCGTACCTCTTCGGCGACGGCGGCAACCTCGAGAACCAGGGGATCATGGCGCTGCTGCGCCGCAAGCTCCGGAAGATCCTCGCCTTCGTCAACACCGAGACGCAGCTCACGATGAGCGGCAACGAGGTCATCGTCGACTCCGACCTCCCGCCGCTCTTCGGCCTGGAGTGGAGCGACACCGAAGGCACCTACGTCCCGATCTCCGCCGACTCCCCCTTCCGCTTCAACCAGGTCTTCGACCGCGCCACCTTCGACGACCTCCGCCAGCAACTCTGGA
>CAZQTL010000196.1:0-7771 GCA_964595975.1 uncultured Thermoanaerobaculia bacterium
AGCGGCGAGACCCGGGCCGCCCGGCTGCCGGCCCTCCGGCGCCGCCAGGCGCACGGCATGGACGAGCTCGCCGCCGGAGGCCGGCGCGAGCAGCACACGCTCGAAGCCCGCTGCGACCCCGCGCTCGCTGCCGGCGGCGAAGGCGAAGAGCACCAGCGGCGTGCCGGCCCGCGACAGGTCCGGCTCGAGCGCGAGCAGACTCGACCAGGCTTCGAGGCGCGCCGGAAAGATGTCGATGGCGACGACCGCCGGGCGCAGCTCGCGCACCATCCGGCGAGCCTCCTCGCGGTCGGGCGCGCGCACCGCGAGAAAGCCCTGGCGATCGAGATCGCCGGCCACGGCGGTGAAACGGCCGCGATCCGGCTCGAGCACCACCACGCGCGGCCGGTCGCCGGCGCCCGCCTCACGCGCCTGCGCCGGCTCCCGGGTTCGCTGGGCGCGCGCCGACGCGTCCACCGGCAGCAGGATACGGAACGCAGCTCCCTCGCCGACGGCCGACTCCACTTCGAGAATCCCGCCGAGGAGGGCGATGAACTGGCGCGCGATCGACAGCCCGAGGCCGGTGCCGGCGACCGTTTCGCCGCGCGTCGCCAGCTGGCGGAACGGCTCGAAGATGCGCTCGTGGTCGGCGGGCTCGATTCCCGGCCCCCGATCGGCGACGACGATCTCGTAGGCGTCGACGCCCAGGCTGGCGTCGGCCGCGGCGACGAAACGGGTCCGCAGGTCGACCTCCGCCTCCCTGTCCGAGAACTTGATCGCGTTCGAAAGGAGATTGAGGATCGCCTGGCGGAGCTTCGCGACGTCGACGACGATCGCCGGCACGTTGCCGCCGAGCGTCGCCCGGAGGCGCACGCCGCGAGTCGAGCCGTAGCCCTCCATCATCGACAGGGCGCTCTCGACGATTGCGTCGAGGTTGGCCGGTTCGAGCTGCAGCTCCATCCTGCCGGCCTCGATCTTGGCCTGGTCGAGGAGGTTGTTGATCAGACGCAGGAGCTGATTGCCGCTCTCCCGGATGTTCTCGAGGTAGCGCGCGTGGCGCGGCTCGAGCCGGTTGCCGAGACCGTCCGCGAGCAGGGCCGCGAAACCCAGCACCGAGGTGAGGGGCGTGCGCAGCTCGTGGCTCATCTTGGCCAGGAACTCGCTGCGGTGCCGGTCGGCGAGGCGGATCCGGTCGTTGGCGCGATCGAGGGCGTGCGCATGCTCTTCGAGAGCGCGCGCATAGCGGGCAAGGTCGTCGGTGCGCTCGGCGACGTCCCTCTCAAGAGCCCGGTTCTGGGCGCGGACACGGCGGCTGCGGAAAGTCGCGGTCGCGAAGACCGCGCCGAGCACTCCCAGACCCAGCAGGGCTCGCACCGGGCGCTGCTGGTACCAGGCAGGCGAGACCTCGAGAGGAAGCTCGACCGGAGCACTCCACGGAGCGTTGCCCCGCGCCGCCCGCGCCTGCAGGAGGTACTTCCCGGGATCCAGGTTGGTGTAGTCGCGAAATGCCTCGGACTGCGGCTCGGACCAGGTGCTGTCGAAGCCCACCAGCTGGAACTGGAAGCGCACCTGGGCCTCGCCGCGCAAGGTGAGCGCGCGCACCTCCACGCGCAGGTTCGAGTCGGAGTGCGTGAGCACGATCGGCTGCGAACCGAGCGGCGGCTTGCCGCTCACGCTCCGCCCCGAGAAGGGCGCGAGCCATTCGCTGCCGCTGCGGGTGGCCAGCCGCTCGAAGAGCACCGGCAGCGAATCCGGCGCGGCCGCTTGTCCGAAATCGACAGGGAACGCGGTCAGTCCCCCCTTGAAACCGAACCAGAACCTTCCGGCTGCGTCGCGCGCGAAGGCGCTGCTGTGGGAGACCTCGCTCGCAATCGTGCCTGCGGCGCGGTCGAACCGCGCCAGCACCGCGCCGAGGCCGCCGCGGGCCGCCGGATCGAAACTGAGGACCCCGTGATTCGTGCCCAGCAGGAGCCTTCCCTGACCGTCGTCGGAGATCGTCAGGACGAGCGCGTCGGCCAGACCGCTCGCCGGACCGTACGGAACGAAGCGCGGCGAACCCTCACCGGGCTCGGAAACGAGCTTCGCCAGGCGCGCATAGCCACCGACCCAGAGCGTCCCGTCACTCGTGCGGCCGAGCGCCCGGACGCTGCCGGTGTCGAGTCCGGAGTCGCGGCCGACCTGGCGGAAGCGGTCGCCGTCGAGGTAGGAGAGACTCTCGCCGTGGGCGACGAAGATGCGCCCGCGGGCATCCTCCGCGACGACGTAGACGCGATCCGTGACCAGACCGTCGGCCTTGCTGAAGGCCCGGATCTCGCTGCGCCGGCCTGCGGCGTCGAAGCGCAATCGGGTCAGCCCATCGATAGAACCGACCCAGATCGCGCCCGAGCGGTCCTCGAACAGGCTCACCACGTAGTTGGCCGCGAGGCCGTCCTCGACCGTCAGATTCTCGAAGCCGCCGCCGGGGAGCAGGCGCGACAGTCCCACTTCGGTGCCGACCCAGACCTCGCCGCGCCGGCTCTGCAACACCGCCCAGACCCAGTTGGCCGGCAGGCCGTCGCGCTTGCGCCAGATACGCGATCCGGGCTCGCCATCCGGACCGATCGCGAGGTGTCCGAGGCCGTCGACGGTGCCCACCCAGAGCCCGCCGCCGCCGTCCGGAGCCAACGCGAACACCTGGCGATCCGGCAGACCCTCGGCCTCGCCGTAGCTCCAGAAGTCCTTGCGCACCAGGCGACTGACGCCCCCTTCGGAACCGATCCAGAAGGAGCCCTCGCGGTCTTCGAGCAGGCTGTGGACCTCGTTGTCGGCGAGGCCGTTGGCCTCGCGGAGCAACCGGCAGGGATGGGCGGCAGGGAGGGGACAGACGCCGACGCCGGCGGTGCTGCCGACGAGCAGCTCGCCCCCGTCGCGAGTGACGAGCAAGGCATAGAGGTCGTCGGCCGGCAGGCCGTCGGCGACGGTGAGGCGCGTGAACTCCCTGCCGTCGAAACGCGACAGGCCGCCGCCGCGGGTCGCGAAGAACACCGCTCCGTCGCGATCCTCGGCGATCGCCCGCACCGAATCGTTCGCCAGGCCGTCGGCGGTGGTGAAGACGCGACAGCTGCCGAGGCGCCCGCCGGGTTCGAGCGTGCAACGCGTCACGCCGTGACCGCGCGAGCCGAGCCAGAGAGCGCCGTCGCTCGCCGGAAGCAGCGAATAGACGTAGTCGTCCGCCAGGCCATCGGCGCGCAGGAAGGTGCGGAACTGCTCACCGTCGTAGGACACCAGGCCGTGGTCGCTGCCGAACCAGAGTGCCCCGTGACGATCGACGGCAGCGGACCAGATCGTCGCGGCGAGGGCGCCGCCCCGGTCGGCATAGGAGACGATGCGCTCTCCGTCGTAGGCGGCGATTCCGCCGTTGGTCCCGATCCACAGCGTGCCGTCCGGAGCTTCGACGGTAATGCGGGCCGTGGCGCTCGGCAGGCCATCCGGAATCGACAGCGTGCCGAAAGAGACGCCGTCCCAGCGGCACAGTCCCCAGGTCGTGGAGACCCAGAGATAGCCGCGACGATCCTGGAGCGCGTGCCAGACCTGCGATGCCGCGAGTCCGTCGTCGGTGGAGTAGACGGTGAAGGGAAGGCGCTGCGCGGTCGCCGCGCGCGGGTCGAGCGAAGCGAACCAGAAGATCGCCGCCAGGCCGGCGAGCCTGCGAAGCCGATCGGTCGAAAACGATCGGATTGTCCGTCTCCTTCCCGCAGCAGCGTGAGTGCACCGGCACGCTACCATGCCGGGCTCGCGGCGGTCTCCGCCCGCTCCACGGTGGGAGTCAGGAAAGGCTATTCGGTGGAGACCTTGCCGCCGCCGGCGAGAGCGGCGAGCAGGGTGTGCCAGGCGAGCGTGGCGCACTTCACCCGCATCGGGAAGTCCTTGACGCCGCAGAGCACGGCCAGCTTGCCCAGGCTCTCGAGGTCGGCCGCGGGGTCGCCGGTCACCGCCTGGCGGAACTGCTCGAAGAGCTGGGCGATCTCGCTCTCGGTGAGCCCGGCGATCGCCTCGGTCATGAGCGAGGCCGAAGCGGTCGAGATGGCGCAGCCGGTGCCTTCGAAGGCCACCTTGCGCAGACGATGGTCTTCGACTTCGACCTCGACGGCGATGCGGTCGCCGCACAGCGGATTGTGCCCTTCGGCGCGTCCGGTCGCCTCCGCCAGCCGGCCGCGATTGCGCGGGCTCCGATAGTGGTCGAGGAGAACCTCCTGGTAGAGCCCCTGCAGCTCGTTCATCGCCCCCCCTCGCCGCCTTCGCCGCGAACCGGGCCGTCGAGACCGAAGAGCGACCGCGCTCCGGCGAGCGCCGCGAGCAGGGCCGTCACCTCCGCGGCCGTGTTGTAGACCGCGAACGACGCCCGCACCGTCGCCGGAACCGCAAAGTGGCGCATCAGGGGCTGCGCGCAGTGATGTCCGGCGCGCACCGCGACGCCATAGTGGTCGAGCACCGTTCCGAGGTCGTGCGCGTGGATGCCGTCGAGGACGAAGGAAACCACGCCGGCACGCTCGCGCGGCCGTCCGATCAGGCGGACGCCGGCGATCTTCTCGAGACCGGCGACCGCAGCGGCGACCAGGCCGGCCTCGTGGCGCTCGACCGCCGGCCAGCCGATCGCGGCGATCCAGTCGAGCGCCGCGGCCAGGCCGATCGCCTCGGCCGCGGCCGGAGTGCCGGCCTCGAAGCGCCGCGGCGGGTCGTCGTAGGTCGTGCCCTCGAAGCTCACGCTGCGGATCATCCCCCCGCCGCCCTGCCAGGGCGGCATCCCGGCGAGGAGCTCGCTTCGGCCGTAGAGCGCGCCGATGCCCGTCGGTCCGTAGACCTTGTGGCCCGAGAAGGCGAAGAAGTCGCAGCCGAGCGCGGCGACATCCACCGCGAGATGCGGCGCCGACTGCGCGCCGTCGACGAACGTCGGGACACCTGCCGCCTGCGCCCGGCGCACCAACTCGGCGACCGGCAGAATCGTGCCGAGCGCGTTCGAAACGTGGGCGAAGGCCGCCAGCCGGGTTCGCGGTCCGAGCCGATCGGCGAACTCGTCCGGGTCGACCTCTCCCCGGTCGTCGACCGGCACGACGACGAGCCGCGCGCCGCGCTCCTCGCAGACCATCTGCCAGGGAACGAGGTTCGAGTGGTGCTCGAGACCGGTGATCACGATCTCGTCGCCGGCGGTGAGCCGGGGGCGCGCGAAGCTCCAGGCCACCAGATTCACGGCCTCGGTGGTGCCGCGCACGAAGACGATCTCGTCCGCAGAAGCGGCGCCGAGGAAGGCGGCGACCCGCGCGCGCGCCGCCTCGTACTGCCGCGTGGCCTCGGCGGAGAGCTGGTGCACGCCGCGCGCCACGGAGCCGTAGCTCTCCTCGTAGAAGCGCTGCATGGCGGCGAGGACCGGAAGCGGCTTCTGCGTCGTCGCCGCGTTGTCGAGATAGGCGAGCGGCGCCGTTCCGATCCGCCGGGCGAGGATCGGGAATTCGGCGCGCAGACGCTCGACGTCGAGCGCCGCGGCCCCCTCGCGGGCCGCCTCAGACGGCGTCGCGGACGACATCACCCTGCGGAATCCAGTGGAAGAGGAACTCGCGCAGCTCGCGCGCCAGCGCCGGCACCTTGGCGCGCTCGACGAGGTCGCTGGCGAAGGCGTAGGTCAGCAGGCTCTTCGCCGCCTCGGCGCCGATACCGCGCGAACGCAGGTAGAAGATCGCGTCGTCGTCGAGTTGCCCGACGGTCGAGCCATGGGTGCACTTGACGTCGTCGGCGAAGATCTCGAGCTGCGGGTTGGTGTTGACGAGGGCGTCGTCCGAGAGCAGGAGGTTGCGGTTGGTCTGCTTGGCGTCGGTCTTCTGCGCCCCTTTGTGGACGAAGATCCGGCCGTTGAAGACCGCCCGCGAGCGGCCGTCGAGGATCCCCTTGTAGAGCTCGTGACTGTCGCAATGGGGCGCGACGTGATCGACCCGCATGTGGGTGTCGCAGACCTGGCGCCCGTCGACCAGGTAGAGGCCGTTGAGCGTCGCCTCGCTGCCTTCGCCGGCGAGCCGCGCCTGGATGTCGTGGCGAACGATCGCGCCACCGAGCGAGAACGAGTGCGTCGAGACCGAGGCGCCGCGCGAGGTCGCGAGTGCGAGGCCCGAGAGGTGGAACGCCTCGCGGCTGTCGCGCTGGAACTTGTAGTGGTCGACGACGGCGCTGGGCTCGGCGACGATCTCGGTGACGGGACAGGTCAGATAGACCGCGCCGGCGTCGCCGGCGAAGCTCTCGACGACGGTCGCCTGCGAGTGCTCGCCGGCGCGGATCAACGTGCGGGGAAAGCTCGCGCCGGGAGTCTCCTGCGCGGTCGAGTAGAAGAGCAGATGCAGCGGCTCTTCGACGACCGCCCCGGACGCGACCTCGACGAAAGCGAGCTCCTCGAAGAGGGCGGTCGCGAGCGCCCCGAAAGGCCGGGTGTCGATACCGGCGACGCTGCCCAGCCATGCATCCGCCTGCGCCACTTCGGCGCCGTGCGTGACAGTGAGGCCCGCCGGCAGGGCGGTCGCCGAGAGCGCGGCATCGAAGCGCCCATCGACGAAGACGAGCTCGATCGTGCCGGCGAGACGGAAGGCCTCGACGGCGGCGGCGAGTCGCGCGCGATCGACCGCGGCCGGACGGCGGAAGGAGGTCTTGCCAACGGGAGCGACGTTGGTGAAACGCCACTCCTCCTGACGCAGGGTCGGAAAGCCCTGGCGCTCGAACTGTTGCCAGGCGTTCGCGCGCAGCGCCCGCCGGTGAGCCGAGGTCTCGGCAGCCTGGAGTCGCGCGAAGTCGGCAGCGAAGAACTCGACGGCGGCCGGAAGCGTCGTGGCGGGCGCCGGCGTGCCCGCAGGCGTGATTTCGGTGGCGGAGCTCATGGTGAACGCGCCTCAGACCCGCGAGCCGACCGCGGCTTCGTCCTCGAGCCAGGCATAACCCTTGGCCTCGAGCTCGAGCGCCAGCTCCCGGCCGCCGGAGCGGACGATCCGTCCGTCGAGCAGGACGTGCACGAAGTCGGGAACGATGTAGTCGAGCAGGCGCTGGTAGTGGGTGATGACGACGAACGAGCGCTCCGGCGAGCGCAGCGTGTTGACGCCCTCGGAGACGATGCGCAGGGCGTCGATGTCGAGTCCCGAGTCGGTCTCGTCGAGGATGCACAGGCGCGGCTCGAGCACCGCCATGTGGAAGATCTCGTTGCGCTTCTTCTCGCCGCCGGAGAAGCCCTCGTTGACCGGACGCTGCAGGAGCGAGTCGTCGAGCCCGACGAGCTTGACCTTCTGCTTGACGAGCTTGAGGAAGTCGATGGCGTCGTACTCGCTCTGGCCGCGGTGCTTGCGGACGGCGTTGACCGCCGCCTTGAGGAAGTAGGTGTTCGAGACGCCGGGAATCTCGACCGGATACTGGAAGGCAAGAAAGACGCCCTCGCGGGCGCGCTCTTCGGGCGCCATGTCGAGGAGGTCCTTGCCGTCGAGCAGGACCTTGCCGTCGGTGACGTCGTAGGCGTCCCTGCCGGCGAGGACCTGGGCGAGGGTCGACTTGCCGGAGCCGTTGGGGCCCATGATGGCGTGGACCTCGCCCGGATTCACTTTCAGGTCGATGCCGCGGAGGATCTCGCGGCCTTCGACGTTGGCGTGCAGATTCTGGATGTCTAGAAGCATCATCGAACTCCCTCACTCAAAGTTGAAACCCTGCTCTTCATGGTCGAAGCTCTGCGCCGAGTCGCCGCTCGGGGTCCTGTCTGGCCCGCTTCCCATGGGTCCTCGCGCTGAGAAAGCGC
>CAZQTL010000197.1:0-7765 GCA_964595975.1 uncultured Thermoanaerobaculia bacterium
GCGTCCGGTCGGATCCGTCCGCGCCACCGGCCGCGGGACCGATCGGCATTCCCGGGCCGCCTGTCCCAGGCGGCCCCGCCGCGGAGCCCACCCGGTCGGCTAGGGTCGAGGACCCCGTGGTCCGGGCGCCTGTCCGGCCGGAGGAGGGAGCTGCGGCGGTGGCTCAGAACGTCCGGCCGAGATAGAGGTAGAACGAGTCGCTGCCGTCGTCGCTGTGGCCGTGACCGACGTAGACCGGGCCCAGCAGGGTGTCGGCGCCGAAGACCACGGCCCAGGCTTGACGGAGGTCGCTCGCGCTGACCTCGTCGGCGGTTCGCCAGGCGTTTCCGGTCTCGAGCGAGACCCCGGCGTAGAGGCCGTCGCCCCACTTCGGCAGCCGGCCGAGGCGGAAGAGATAGAGCAGCGCCGCGCTCCCGCCGTAGCTGCCGACGACCTCACCCGGGGGCAGGCCGGAGAGATTGAACAGGCCGCCGACGCCGGTCCACTCCGCCGCCGGCAGGAGGTCGCCGAGCGCCGTCTGCGCGTGGGCCAGCGCGACCAGGCTGTGGCGGCCGAGCGAGGTGGCGAGGACGGTCTGGAAGGTGAGCTTCCGGTAATCCTCGTCGGCGCCGAGCGCCGTGCGGGCCTCGTGATAAGACGCCGCCAGGAGCGCCCCGCGGCGCGGGAAGTTCACCCGGTCGAGCTGGTCGAAGACGACACTTGCCCCGAGGCCGCTGTCGTTGCGGTCGAGCTCGGGCAGATCACTCGGCCGATCGCCGAAGGCCCAGCTCTGCGTCGTGTAGTAATGGTAGCCGATCCGTGCCTCGCCCCACCGGCCGAACGCCAGGCCGACATCGGCGGTGCCGTTCAGGGCGAGGAAACGGTACTGCACCGGCACCTCGCCGATCGCGATCCGCTGTTTGCGTTCGCCCGCCTGCAGGCCGAGGGCGAAGAACGGCACCTGCGCGTCGGAGAGCGGCTGGTAGAGCTCGGCGGTGAGGATCGGCAGGTCTCCCAGTTGCGCCTGGAATTTCAGCTCGCGCCCGACGCGATCGAGGCCGGTCAAGGTCAGGGCGCTCAGGAGATTGAAGCTGCTGGAGCCCTCGAGATCCGAGGCGAGCGCCACGCCGGTGCGCAGGAAGTTGGGTCCCCAGGGCTTCGGGTGGCCGAAGATCTCGAGGTCCCATCCCCCCTCGGGGGCCGCGCGCAGCTCGAAGTCGACCGTCTCGAAGACTCCGAGCTCCCACAGCCTTTCGAGATCGCCGGCGAGAACCTGCGGCCGGAGCGCTCCGCCGGCAGCGGTCTGCACGGCGCGGCGCACCGCGGCGGCGGGCAGGCCAGGGCCCGGCTCGACCCGCAGCGCATGCACGACGATCTCGGGTGTCGCGCGCCGCTGTCGCGCGAGCTGGCTGGTCCAGTCGGGCGCGCCGACGGCGAGCGGACGCAGCGCTTCGAGCTGGGCGCGCGCCGCGGCGAGCCCGCGCGCGATCAGCTCCGGCGCCGCCTGGAAGTCGAGCAGTCCCCATTCGCCGACCTCCGGCCGGATGACGATGTCGGCGTCGGCCAGGGCACGCTGGACCTCGCGCTGCGACAGGGCGTCGAGGCTCTGCGACAGGACGCCGGCCACCGACTGCGGCCGGCGGCGGTCCGCCAGCGGCTCGCGCAGGTCGACCGCGATGACGATATCGGCACCCATCGCGCGTGCGGCCTCGACCGGGAGGTTCGCCACCACGCCGCCGTCGACGAGCAGCCGCCCGTCGCGCTCGACCGGGGCGAAGAGCCCCGGCACGGCCATGCTGGCGCGCAACGCGGTCGCCAGGTCGCCGGCGGCGAGCACGACGGTCTCGCCGTTGGCGGCATCGGCGGCGACGGCGCGGAAGGGCAGCGGCAGCCGGTCGAAGTCGTCGATCCCCGCGGCGCGCAGGGCGAGCAGCCGGAGCTCGGCTCCGAGCCGCTGGCCGCCGACGACCGCCTGCGGCAGGACGATGCCGCGTTTCGAAACGCCGAGCTCCCAGCGCGTCAGATAGGTCAGGTCGTCGACCTTGCGCCGGTAGGGCAGGTGCCGCCGGTCCGGAGCGTCACGCACGAAGCTGTTCCAGTCGAGGGTCGCGGCCAGGGTCTCGAGCTCCGCCGGCGAATACCCCGCGGCATAGAGACCGCCGATGATCGCCCCCATGCTCGTGCCGGCGACGCAGTCGACCGGCACCTGCATCTCTTCGAGCGCCTGCAGCACGCCGACATGGGCGAGCCCCAGAGCGCCGCCGCCCGAGAGCACCAGCGCCACGCGGGGCTTCGTCGGCTCCTGCGCGGCTCCAGGCGCGTCGCCGAAGGCCGCGCAGGCGCAGACGACGCAGAGAACGATCGCTGACCAGCAGCGAAGGGTACCTTCGCCCGGCACGAAGAGATGGAACCGCAACCCTCGCCCGGTCTCGCCGTCCGCGCGGGTGGGTGCCGGCGAATCCCGGCTCAGCGCGATCTTTCGGGAGCGCATCACCTCCGGGCCTCGGTGAGCCCGTGACGGCGCAGCAGTGAGTAGAGCTGGCCGCGCGACAGGCCGAGGAGCCGGGCGGCTTGCGACTTGTTGTCGCGCGCCTGGGCGAGTGCCCGGGTGAGCAGATCACGCTCGACGGCGGCGAGGTGCACTCCACCGGCCGGAAAACTGCCGCCGGCGGAAGCCGGCTGCGGGCTCGCTTCCGGCCGCGCCCGCGCCACGGCGAGCGGCAGGTGCTCGCGGGTCACCAGGCCGCCGTGGCAGAGGATGACGGCGCGCTCGATGGCGTTGCGGAGCTCGCGCACGTTGCCCGGCCAGGAGTGCGACAGGAGATGCTCGCGGGCGTCTTCGGACAGGCCCGCGGCGGGCCTCCCGACGTTCGCCGCCAGCTCTTCGAGGAAGGCCTCGGCGAGGACGAGGATGTCCTCGGGCCGCTCGCGCAGCGGCGGCAGGTGAATCTCGAAGACGCTCAGGCGGTAGAAGAGGTCTTCGCGAAACTCGCCGCGTTCGATCGCCCGCCGCGGGTCGCGGTTGGTGGCCGCGACGACGCGCACCTCGGCCTTCAGCGTGCGGCTTCCTCCCAGGCGCTGGAACTCACGCTCCTGCAGCACGCGGAGGAGCTTCGCCTGCACCGCCGGCGAGACCTCGTCGAGGAAGAGGGTGCCGCCAGCCGCCTGCTCGCTCCGGCCGGCCCGCGCCTGCAGGGCGCCGGTGAAGGCGCCACGCTCGTGGCCGAAGAGCTCGGACTCCAGAAGCTGCTCCGGCAAGGCGGCGCAATTGAGCGCCACGAAAGGCCCGCGAGCGCGCGCCGAACCGCGGTGGAGGAAGCGCGCCAGCACCTCCTTGCCGGTGCCCGACTCGCCGGTCACCAGCACGGTGGCCTCGGTCGGCGCCACCTGCGTGGCGTCGGCCAGCACCTTCTTCCATCCCGGCGACTGTCCCAGCGCGCGGTGAGCGCTGAAGCGCTCGAGCTCGCGCGACAGCACCTCGACGCGCGCTTCCAGCATTTCGGCGCGTGCCTCGGCCTGGGCGATCTGGCGCGCCTCCTCCGCCAGCGCCTGGTGGGCGAGGGCCAGCGCGACGTGGTCGGCGATGCGCAGCGCGAGCGCGCCGTCTTCCTCGTCGTAGGCGAACGGCTCGCGCGCGAGGAAGGCGACGCCGCCCACCGGCCTGTCCTGGGCGCGGATCGGCACGCGCAGGGACGAACGGATGCCCTGGGCCGCGACGAAGCGGATCCAGGCCGGGCCCGGCCGGATGAGGTCGAAGAGCGCTTCGGGGGCGTCGCGCGGCGTCGTCCGCACACGCAAGGCCTCTTCGCCCTGCGGTTCGAGATCGTAGGCCAGCAGGTAGTTCCAGTTGGTGTCGAGCGCTTCCGTCGTATTGCTGAAGCGGTACTCCGGCATCTCGCGCAGACCCTCGTGGGTGGCGAGCTGCAGCCGCACTCCGCCGCGGTCGGGAGAGAGGAGCGAGAAGGCGAGCACGTCGTGCGGCACGACCTCCTGAATGACCGCGGAGAGTCCGAGGAAGACCTGGCGGATGTCGAGAGCCTCGGCGAGCGCCGGCAGGAGCGCCTCGAGCTTCTCGCGACGAAGTTGCCGCCGATGCTCGAAGCGCCGTAACCGCTCGTACTCCGTCGCCACCGCTGCCATCGCTCCTTCGACATGAGCGGCCGGCAGTGCCTGACGCAACGCGACGGCAACCCGGGGGAGGAAGTCACCCGCCTCCGGAGGAGCTTGCGCAGGACTCTCCCCGGCGCGCGTCGCGGCCAGCGCCTGTCCACGGGGGACTGTCCGTTTCGAGTCAGGTGTCCGAATCGAAACAGCCTAGCCGCTCCGGGTCCAGCGCGGAAGACCCGCCTCAACCTGCTGCTGCAAAAAGACTTGGCGCTCTTCTCGGGGAGCAACCGTCGAGTCGCCCGAGCTGGAACGGGAGCCGCAATCTCTCTCCGGCGATGCACAGGAACGTCGAACTGCTCATCGGCCGACTGGCCACGGACTCGAAGCTCCGCCGACGCTTCGCCGCCAGGCCGGAGGGACTCCTCCGGGAGCTGGCGGAGAGCGGCCTCGAGCTCACCGAGATCGAGCTCGCGGCGCTCGCGAAGACGGACCCGGAGGCTTTCCGCAGCCTGGCGGGCGCGCTCGACGCGCGCCTGCGGCGATACGAACCGGCACCGCTTCCGGGGTCCGAGGACCCGAACCCCGAACCGAATCCGAACGACCCGGAACCCGCAGGACCGACCCGACAGGAGACAGCGTCATGAACCGCAACCGTCAGCCGAAGTCCCGATTTGCGAACCGCCTTGCCGCGCCGATCATCACCGCCGCCGTCCTGGTTCTCGCCCCCGGCTCCGCCCAGGCGAGCGACTGGAAGTGGAGCGTCACCCCTTACGCCTGGGCGACCGATGTCGGCGTCCGGGTCGATGTCGACGATCGCTCGGTGGTCGACGAGACGATCTCGGTCGCCGACCTCATGGAGGATCTCGACACCATCGCGCAGGTGCGGGTCGAGGCCCAGGACGGAGCGCACGGCGCCTACCTCGACCTGTTCGACGTGAACCTTTCGGACGACGCAGCGGCCGTCGAGCTGCCGCGCGGCGGCGCGGCGACCTTCGAGCCCGAGATGGGGATGACCATCCTCGAGCTCGCCGGTCTGTTCGATCCGCGCGGCGATCAGCAGGGCTTCCAGCTGCTCTATGGGGCTCGACTCCTCAACCAACGCGCCGAGATCGATGCCACCTTCGCGCCCGCGGGCGCGCCGGTGGTCGACCGGAGCTACTCGATCGACGACACCCTGGTGGACGCGCTGCTCGGCGTCCGCTTTCAGCACCGGTTCGATTCCCGCTGGTCGGTCGAGGCGAAGGCGGACGTCTCCGCCGGTGGCACGGAGCTCACCTGGAGCGCCAGTCCGACGATCGGCTACACCTTTGGGAGGACGGGCCGCTACACCGCGACCGCCGGTTACCGCTACATGAGGGTGGACTTCGCCAGCGAAGGAGAGGTCGAAGCGGAGATGACCCTCGCGGGATTCCTCGCCGGCCTCCGCATCGCCTTCTGAGTCTCGCCGCTCACCACCCACCACCGCTCAACGAACCCACGACCCACGGAGAAGCGTCATGCCCCAGCGACTCTTGAGCCCCGAACCCTCCCTCGCCGGCCGCGCCGGCCGGGCCGCCCTGCGGGCGATCGGAATGCACCCATCCGACCGCGACTTCCAGCCCCTCGACCTCACCGGCCGCCGCGCCCTCTGCATCGCGACCAACCACGCCGTGCTCGACCTCGGCGTGCCGACCGGAGTGTTCGCCTCCGAGCTCACGGTGCCCTACTACGGCTTCCTCGATGCCGGGATGGAGGTCGATGTCGCGAGCGTCCGCGGCGGCATCGTGCCGGTCGATCCCCTGTCGATGAAAGAGGCGTTGCGCACGCCGGAGGATGACCGGCTGGTCGCCGACGCGGAGCTCCGGCGCCGGCTCGTCGACTCGCTCGCCATCGCCGAGCTCGACTTCGCCGCCTACGACCTCGTCTACTTCGCCGGCGGGTGGGGCGCCGCGTTCGACCTCGGCCAGTCGCTGCTGCTGGGAGAGAAGACCTCGGAGGCCGCCGCAGCCGGCCGGGTGCTCGGCGGCATCTGCCACGGCCCGCTCGGACTCCTGCGGGCGCGGCGGCCCGACGGCGAACTGCTGGTGAAGGGGCGACGGCTGACGGCGGTCACCGACCGCCAGGTGCAGCAGCTGGGCATCACCATTACCCCGCTCCATCCGGAGTCGGCTCTGCGGGCCGCGGGCGCGCTCTTCGAAGGGCGCACCCATCCCCTGCGCGACTTCTTCGCCAATCACGTCGTCGTCGACGGCGACCTCGTCACCGGTCAGAACCAGAACGCCGGGCCGATGGTGGCCCGGTTGATGATGCAGCGAGTCCTCGTCAAGCAGCAGCCGGCCTGAACCCCAACCACCCCTTCCAGGAGACCTGCCATGAAAGCCACGCTCGCTTCGAACCTGCTGAAGATCGTTGTCGCTGTCCTCGTCCTCTTCGCCCTCGCCGTCCTGGCGGTCCTCTACGTCCCCGGCGTCGCCCAGGCGATCTACGATCGCGGAGCGAAGACGAAGACGGCCGCTTCCAATAGCGGACTTCTCACGGACGATGCCCTCCGCGTCGCCATCTGCGGCTCCTCGGCGCCGCTGCCGTCGGCCTCGCGGGCCAAGGCCTGCGTGGCGGTCTTCGCCGGCGGCAGGTACTGGGTCGTCGACGCCGGTCCCGAATCGGTCGAGAACCTCGTGCTGTGGGGGATTCCCCTCTCCGAGATCGGCGGCGTGCTGCTCACCCACTTCCACTCCGATCACATCGGCGATCTCGGAGAGCTGCAGCTGCAGACCTGGGCCGGCGGCCGGAAGGCGCCGCTCGCCGTCTACGGCGGACCGGGGGTCGAGGAGGTCGTCGACGGCTTCAACCGGGCCTATCGTCTCGACCAGGGCTACCGCACCGCGCATCACGGCGAGAAGGTGATGCCGGGGGCGACCTGGGGGATGGTCGCGCATACCGTGGAGCTCGCGGGCGCGGCGACACCGGCGAAGGATCGCCAGGGCACGGTCTACGAAGGCGGGGGCCTGCGGATCACCGCGCTCGAGGTCGATCATGCGCCGATCGCTCCGGCGTATGCCTATCGCTTCGACTACAAGGGGCGCTCGGCGGTCGTGACCGGCGATCTCAAGTACCATCGGCCGCTCGTCGACGGGGCGCGGGGAGCGGACCTGCTCGTCTCCGAGGCAATCTCGCGCAGCATGACGAAATCTCTCGAGGAGGCGGCGCATGCCGGCGAGCGTGACCGCACTGCCGCCATCATGCACGACGTGCAGGACTACCACATCTCACCGGAAGAGGCGGCGACGATCGCCAACGACGCCGGCGTGAAGATGCTCGCGTACTACCATCTCCTGCCGGCGCCCGACGGCCTGCTGCCGCTGCGGCTGTTCTCGCAGGGAGTGAACGCGGTCCGGCCGCAGGGCTGGACGATCGCCGAGGACGGCAGCCTCTATACGCTGCCGCTCTCCTCGACCGAGGTGCGGTGCGGCCGGATCGGCGGAGCTACTTCTTCGTGCCTTCCTTGAGCAGGAAGGTCACCATCATGATCACGCGGTACTCGACGATCCTGCCCTTCTCGACCTTCACCTTCTGCTCCTTGATCCACGCGCCCTGAACCTCGTCGAGCGAGGCGTCGGCGCGGGCGATGCCGATGGCGACGGCGTCTTCGAAGCTCTTGCTGGAGGCGGCGCTGATTTCGATGATCTTGGCGACGGACATG
>CAZQTL010000198.1:0-7765 GCA_964595975.1 uncultured Thermoanaerobaculia bacterium
GCGGCCATCGCGGGCGGCATCCCGTGCTGATGAAGCTCAAGACCGGCGTGCGCCGGGACGGCACGCTCACCGCCCAGACGCTGCAGACCACGCTCGACGGCGGCGCCTACGGCAGCTACGGCGTCGCCTCGACCTACTACACCGGCGCCCTGCAGACGGTGACCTATCGCCTGCCGCGCTACAAGTTCGAGTCGATCCGCGCCTTCACCAACAAGCCGGCCTGCGGCCCGAAGCGCGGCCACGGCACGCCGCAGCCGCGCTTCGGCTTCGAAGTCCAGCTCGACAAGATCGCCGTCGAGCTGGGGCAGAACCCGGCGGACCTCCGCCTGCGCATGGTCGAGGAGCCGAATACCGTCACCGCCAACTGGCTGCGTCTCGGGACGATCGCCCTCGGACGCTGCATCGAGGCGGTGGTCGCCGGCTCGGGCTATCGCGAACGCTGGGGGAAGCTCCCGCCCGGCCGCGGTCTCGGCCTCGCCTGCGGCAGCTACCTCTGCGGCGCCGGGCTGCCGATCTACTGGAACCACATGCCGCAGTCCGGCGTCACCCTGCACGTCGACCGCGGCGGCGGCGTCGCCGTTTTCTGCGGCGAAACCGAGATCGGCCAGGGCTCCGACTCGGTCCTGGCGGCGGTGGTGGCGGAGGTTCTCGGCCTCGAGCTCGGCGATCTGCGCCTGCAGGTCGCCGACACCGCCTTCACGCCGGTGGACCTCGGCAGCTACTCCTCGCGCGTCACGCTGATGATGGGGCATGCGGCGCGCGACGCCGCCGAGAAGGTCCGGGCGGTCGTCGCCCAGGCGGTGGCCCGTCAGCTGGGAATCGCGGAGTCGCAGCTGGTCTTCTCCGGCCGGCGCGTCTTCGACAGCGCCGATCCCGACCAGGGACTCTCCTGGGAGGAGGCGGTCATCGTCACCGAGGCGCGCGCCGGCACCCTCGCGGCCGCCGGCTCGTACACGCCGCCGCGCTCGCCGGGCAAGTACCGCGGCGCCGGCGTCGGCCCCTCCCCCACCTATTCGTACTCGGCGGCAGTGGTCGAGGTCGAGGTGGACGAGGCCACCGGCATCTGGAAGCCGCTCCATGTCTGGATGGCGCACGACATCGGGCGCTCGATCAACCCGGCGCTGGTGATGGGCCAGGTCGAAGGCTCGGTCTACATGGGGCTGGGCGAGGCGATGATGGAAGAGAGCGCCTTCCGCCGGCTGCCGAAGGCGCGCTCGGGGGCGCTGGTCCACAAGTTCCCCAGTCTCCTCGAGTACAAGAGCCTGACCTTCGAGGAGATGCCGCCGGTCACCACGTACCTGATCGAAGACCCTGACCCGGCGGGTCCCTTCGGCGCCAAGGAGGTCGGCCAGGGGCCGCTCCTGCCGATGCCGCCGGCCTGCGCCAACGCCATCTACGACGCCGTTGGCGTGCGGGTGGATCAGGTGCCGATCCACCCGCACATGGTCCTGAAGGCGCTCGAAGCGAAGCGCAAGGGGAAACCGGCGCGTTTCGGTCCCGACGCCTTCCCGGAGATCGACTTCGGCTTCACTCTCAAGGTGCCGACCCCCTGGGAGGGAGGCGACGGCAAGGCGACCAACGAGGCCGAGTTCAAAGCCGCCACCGGCAGGAAGTCGAAAGACGGCACGATGGCCGAGCGCGAAGAGGCGCTCAAGGCGGGCAGCGTCGAGGCGCTGACCACGAAGCTGCAAGGCAAGAAGGGCGAGTGACATGCTGCGACTGCCGAAGTTCCGACTGCATCAGCCGGCGACGCTCGCCGAAGCCGCGGCGATCCTCGCCGCCGAAGGCGACAGCGCCCGGGTCGTCGCCGGCGGCACCGACCTCTGGCCGAATCTGAAGCGCCGGCATCAGAAGGCCGCCGACGTCGTCTCGCTCTCCCGCCTGCCGGAGCTCCGCGAGATCCGGGCGAACGGCGACCTGCATCTCGGTGCCATGGCGACCTTGACTGACGTCGAACGCCACCCCGCGGTGCGCGAGCGCTTCCCCGCTCTCGCCAGCGCCGTCGCCTGGATCTCCTCGCCGGTGCTGCGCAACATGGGGACGATCGGCGGCAACGTCTGCCTCGACACGCGCTGCACCTACTACAACCAGAACGAGGAGTGGCGGCAGTCGATCTCCTACTGCATGAAGGCGGAGGGGAAAGTCTGCTGGGTGGCGCCGTCGTCGCCGCGCTGCTGGGCGGTCAATTCCGCCGACTCGGCGCCGATGCTGGTGGCGCTGGGGGCGCGCGTCCGGCTGGTCTCGACCGCCGGCGAGCGCGAGATCCCGATCGCCGCCCTCTACCACGACGACGGCATGGCGTATCTGACCAAGCGGCGCGACGAGATCGTCACCGGCATCGTCGTGCCCGGCGCCGCCGACGCGAAGAGCTGCCGCACGGCGTTCTTCAAGCTGCGGCGGCGCGGCTCGATCGACTTCGGAGTTCTCTCGGTGGCCGTGGCGCTCTGGATGGACGGTGAGCTGGTGCGCGATGCCCGCGTCGTGCTGGGATCGATCGCCTCGCTGCCCTCGTCCGCCGACGACGTCGCCCGGGCGCTGATCGGAGAGCGGCTCTCCGTCGCATCGATCGCCGCGGCGGCGGCGAAGGCGCGCAGCGCCGCGACGCCGATGGACAACACCGACCTCGATCCCCGCTGGCGCGGCCAGGTCACCCCCGTCCACGTCGAGCGCACGCTGCGCGCAGCGGCGGGCCTCGGAGCCCTGCCGTAGCCAGTGGCCGAGTCGTTCCGGTCGCGTCACCGCGAAGCGCTCCTGTTCCTGGGCATATTCGGCCTCTCGCGACTCTTCTACTACGCGCTCGGCGTTCGCTTCCAGCTGCGGCCGCTCAACTGGTACTGGCAGGTCGTCGACCCCCAACTCCTCGCCGACCGTCCGCTCGAGTGCCTCCTGCACCTGCACTCCCAGCCACCGTTGTGGAATGCCTACCTCGCGCTCGTGCTGCAGTTTCCCGAGCCGCTGCAGGCGCCGCTCTTCGCCGGATCGTTTCTGCTGACCGGCCTGGCGATCGCCTGGGGTCTCTACACCCTGCTCGGCGAGCTGGGCATCCCGCTGCCGGTACGGAGCGCGGTGACGGCGCTCTTCGCCGCCGCTCCCGCGGTCGTGCTGTACGAGAACCAACTCTTCTATGACTATCCCGTTCTCGCGGCGCTGATCTGGTCGGCGCTCCTGCTGCATCGTTTTCTCGCCCGCGGCAGCACCGCGGCGCTCGCCGGATGCTGCGCGCTCCTCGCCGCACTCGTCCTCACCCGCAGTCTGTTCCACCTCGCCTATCTGCTGGCCGCCGTCGCCGGTCTGACTGCGGTGTCCGGCCCCGCGCGCGGGCGGGTGCTCCGCTGGGGCGGCGCGGCGATCCTCGTCGCCGGCACCTGGTACCTTCACACCTGGCTGCTCTTCGGCAGCTTCAGCTCCAGCTCCTGGTTCGGGATGAGCGTGGCGAAGATGGTCGTGCGAACGGCCACGGCCGAGGAACGCGCCGCGCTGGCGGAAGCCTCGCCCGAGACCCGGATCCTGGGCCAGATGCCCTTTCGGCCGCTGCCGGAGTACGCCGCCATCGTGCCGCTGCCGGCCCCGACCGGCATTCCACTGCTGGATCGGCTCGAGAAGCGTCCCGGCATCGTCAACTACCATCATCTCGGCTACGTCGCGGTCGCCGAGCGTTTTCGCCGCGCCGCCGCCTGGGCGATCCTCCACCGTCCCGGGCTCTACCTGCGCGGGCTGGGGACCGCCTGGCGGCTCTACTTCCGCTCGCCTGCCGACGAGAAGCTCCTCGAGCCCAACGCCTCGGTGATCGAGCCCGTGGAGCGCTGGTACCGGCTGGCCTGCGGTCAGCTGCGGCGGATGACGGTCCGTGACCAGGTCGGGCCGGGCGAGTTCGCCTGGCTGCTCCTCGCCGCGTGGCTCGGCGGCATCGCCTCCGGCGCGCGATACCTGCTGCGGGAGGGCGGACGATCTCCGCGCGGCGCGGCCGTCGCGTTCATGCTGGCGACGATCCTCTATGTCGCCGCCGCCGGCAACAGCCTGGACCTGGGCGAGAACAACCGCTTCGGACTTCTCGTGCTGCCGTTCGTGCTCTGCCTGCTGGCCCTGGCGACGGTGCGCGGCGCCGCGGTTCCGGTACGGGACCGCTGACCGCGAACCTGGCACCGCGCGAGCCCTCCTCCATGCCCCTTCCTCCGCGATCCTCCGCACCCGGCCCGCGTCCGGCGCCCCTCGCCGCGCCGCTCGACAGCCGCCGCCGCAAGCTGGGTATCGCCGCTCTCGCCCTCTTCGCCCTGCTTCTCCTGTCCTGGAACCGGAAGGGCGCCCTGCCGTCGCCGGCGCAGATCGATCCCGCGCTGCTGCAGGCGCCAGTCCAGGAGACGACGGCGCGGGAGCCCTTCGAGTTCCCCTACCGGGAACACACCATCCGGGTTCGTCCCGTCGCCGAGTACGAGCTCTGGGGACTCGTCGTCAGCCACAACGACATTCGCAGCATCGCCGACATCTACCACGACAGCTCGTCGGTCGACACCAAGGATCTCTGCGTCGTCTGGGGGAGCAACCTCCAGTCCGGAGAGCTGGCCAAGGTCTCGTTCGACAGCGGTCCGTGGACCTGCTACTACCGGTATCCGGAGGGCGTCCGCTTCCGCGGCTCGGAGATGTCCAATAACCATCTCCTCACCGACCAGGAGTCGTTGAGATCCGCTCTCGGCGACGTCCGCGTCGGCGACCAGATTCACGTCAAGGGCGCCCTGGTGGACTATCAGGTGGACGACTGGCGCGACTTCTGGCGCCGGTCGAGCCGGGTGCGCAACGACGGCGGCAACGGTGCCTGCGAGGTCCTCTTCTTCGAGGAGCTCGAGGTGCTCGAGCCGGGAACGCCGGTCTGGTACCGGCTCTTCCACGGCTCGCTCTGGATGCTCGCCGCCGTCGGGGCGCTCTTCCTGCACTCCATCTGGGTCGATTCGATGCGCCTCGCCAGAGCCGCTCGCTCGCCGTCGGCGCTGGCCGGCCCGCCGCCGGACATCTGGCCGGGCGCCTAGGGCACGGCGCCGCTCCAGGCGCTGGTGTCCGCACTCTCGAATCCGTCGGCGAAGAGCACCGGAGGGTGACCGTGGAAGAGATCGTCGAGGCGCACGGTGAAGCTCGCCGCTGCGCCGCCGTCGATCTGGATCGTCACCAGGACGGAGACCGCGGCTTCCGGTGATGCGCTCCGCGCCAGGTGCAGATAGCTCCGGAGACCGCCGGTGTCGCCAGCGACGGGCGGCGAGAGGGTCGAATCGACCAGCGCTCCCGAGCAGTCGGCGCCGGCGAAGAAGTCGAGCCGGAGGCCGACCACCGGCGCGCCGGCCACGCTGCTCTCGACCGTCGCCCAACCGCTGCTCGCGAGGGGATCCGCCGCATCCGTGATGCACTGCGACAGCGCCCAGAGCTGGCCCGCCCCGCTCGCCGTCACGAGCTCCGCCGAGCCCGAGGTGAGAGCACCGCCGAAGTCGGCGTCGCTCCACAGGAGAGTCCCCGGGGTCGGCTCCGTGACCACCCAACCGGAGAGGTCGCGGTCGAGATTGGGGTTCGACAGCAGGTCGCTCGCGGTAACCGAGAAGTTGCGCGTGAAGCCCGCGATCGGCGTGCCGGCGTCGTCCTCCAGCGTCGGGCAGACCAGCAGGCGGTAGCTCTCCTTCGGCAGCGCCAGGCTGCTGGAGAAGGAGAGCGCCGCGGTGGTCGTCGTAGCGAGGTAATCCACGGCGAAGACCGCCACCTCGACGTCGTCTCCGGCCGCCGCGCCGCAGGCGGTCGTCGTCACGGTCCGATCGGGTCCCGCCTGATAGAGCCGGTAGTTCGCCGGATTCGTGACGTCTCCCGGCTCGCTGTCGCCGGCGGCATCCCGCATCGCGCCGTCGAAGACGACCACGAGCTGAGTCAGCCCGCTCTGCGTCGCCTCCCCCTCCGCGAGCTCGCCGTCGCCCGTATCGGCCACCGTCCCGATCGCCACCACCGCAGCGCCCGCCGTATCGATGACGAACGGACCGATCGACGCCACCGGACTCCAGTTGCCGGCGTTGTCCACCGCGCAGAGGTGGAAGAAGTGCTCGCCGTCGGCGAGCGCGGCGCTCGTCGTCGTCAGGACATCCTCCTCGACGTCCTTCACGCCGTCACAGTCGTCGTCTTCGCCGGCCGAGAAGAAGAAGCCGTAACCGTCGATCCCGGACAGGCCGGCCTGGTCGAGCGCCGCCTGCCACTCGACATCGACAGTGTCGTCGTTCGACGCCACTCCGACCTCGTGGCTCGGGCTGGCGAGTCCGGTCGGCGCTGACGGACTCTGGGTATCGATCTGGAACGGTCCGAGATGGACGGTCCCGCCGCAGTTGGCGGCAGGGTCGATGGCTCGTACATGCAGCCACCAGTTGTCTGCGTCCAGCGAAATGCTTCCAGTAAAGGAATTGCCAGCCTGCGTCGCTACGCAGGTCGGTTCGGTACTACTTACCTGATCGAGGACCACCGCGTAGCCGGCGATGCCGCTGGCGTCCGCCGCGCCGGTGAAACTGAAGTCGACGCTGTTGTCGTTCGACCAGCTCGAAACGGTGTGACTCGTCGAGCTTACGACCAGACCGGACGGGCCAGCCGTGTCCACGACGTAAGGTCCGCCGATCGCCACCGCGCCGGCGTTGCCGGCGAGGTCGACGGCGCACACGTGCACGTAGTAGATGCCGTCCGCAGGTGCCGTAAGCGTCGTCGAAGTGCTGGCGGTGCTCGCCCCGCCGCAGACCGGTGGCGCCGCAGCGCCCTGCAGCGACGCAAGGTAGCTAGCCACTCCGGAGAGACCCGACTGGTCGACGGCCGCAGTCCAGCTCACGGCGATCGCCGGGTCCGAGTGCGGCTGACCGTCCCCGTGGCTGCTCGAGGTCACCGGAGCGGGGGTCGACGGGACCTGTGTGTCGACCTGGAACGGCCCGGCCTCGATCGCTGCCGCGCAGTTGCCGGCGCGGTCGCAGGTCACGAGGTGGAAGTAGTGCGGGGCACCATCGGCGAGCGTCGCCGCCGCCTGGTGTGCCGCTGCTTCGGCGATGTCGATGCTCGTCCCTGGATCGCTGCCGGCCACGAGATCGAAGAGCACCGAGTAGCCGGCGAGGCCCGAGCCCGACGCTTCGTCCGTCGCTCCCGACCAGCTCACGACGAGTCCGTTGAGATTCGTCCACGCCCCGGGCGGCAGGTTCGGCGTGAGGACCGGGTTCGACGGCGTCGTGGTGTCGATCTGGAAGTTGCGGATGAAGTCGTCGCCGCCGAGGCCGTTGGCGTCGCCGTCGAGCGGCAGGCCGACGAGGTCGATGATCGCCGCCGAGCCGCAGACGTAGAGGCGGTAGATCCCCTCCCCGAGCGGCACGCCGCCGTTCACCGCCAGCGTCACGGTGCGCGTCGGGCCGTCGTAGCTCGCGGCGTCGACGATCACGGCGACATCCGCCGGAGCGACCCCCATCTGGCAGGAGACCGTCTGGAAGCCGTCCCCGCCGGACTCGACGAGCCGGTAGTTGCCCGGGTTGGTGACGTCGTCGGGGTTGGTGTCGCCGATCGGGTCGTAGACCGCCTCGCTGAAGGTCACCGTGAACGAGCTCACCGCGACGTTCGTCGCCTCGTTCTCGTCGAGCCCCGGGCCGGCCGTCGCAGCGGCCGTCTCGACCACCGTGACTCGCGGCGGCGAACGGTCGATCGTGAAACTGCGCACGAAGTCGTCGTTGGCCACCGTGTCGCCGTTGCCGTCGAGGTGGTTGCCGGCGACGTCGGTCAAGGA
>CAZQTL010000199.1:0-7734 GCA_964595975.1 uncultured Thermoanaerobaculia bacterium
ACGCGGTCCGGGTGTTCGACCATGCCAATCGCATCACCCAGATGCTGCGCAAGAGCCAGGACACCCAGACCGACTTCGAGCGCAACGTCGAGGACCAGGAGCGCGATCTCCGCAACCGGCTGATCACGGTCTTCGGAACGCCCTATATGGACGACAGTTACTATCCGACCGGCTTCGGCGGGCCGGACCTCGCGCACTACTTCTACATCGACGCGCGCGACCTCTCCGGCCTGCCCGGAAATGGGGCCCTCCGCACCGGCTTCGGCGACGGCGGCTCGTCGGCGATCTGCTACACGACGGCGGTGCCGCCGGAAGCCACCTGCCTCGACCTCTTCCCGAGCGAACCCGGGCTCTGCGCGGCCAACCCGCCGCCGCTCATTCCCACCGAGCTCGAAAACTGCATCGATGCCGAGCTCGGCGTGGTGAAGCCCGCCACCTGGTCGGGGCAGCGGGGCTCGGAGGGTGACCTGCAGCGTATCTACTCCGAGCACCTCCGCGCCCTCGCAGCACTCGAGCGCGCGCGCCTCGACTTCGACGACCTCCGGGCCCAGATCGAATCCGAGACCGAGCTGCTGGAGATCCAGGAGGGCATCTCGGCCGATACGGTGCGGATCCTGCAGGCCGGCATCGACCAGCAGAAGAGGCTCAACGACCGGATCCGGACCGACCGCGAGGCGGCGCGCGCGCTGCGCTCGACCGGGGCCTTCGCCAACGGCCTCCTGCAGGCCATCTCCAACATCGGCGACGTCGCCATCGAGGATTCCGGTTTCGGCGACGGTCTCGAGTGGGCGGTCAAGGGAGTCCGCTCGGCGGTCCAGGTCGTCGGCGAGTCGATCGGCTACGGTTTCGAGATGGGCGCCGATGCGCGCGAAAACAGCGCCGACAGCCTGGCGGACAAGCGCGATCTGGTGTCGCTCGAAACCGAGCTCTCGCTCGAGGCCGATACCGACGATCTCGAAGTCGAGAGCCGGCTGCGACAGATCGAAGCGCTCATGCGGCGCGAGCCGGCGCTCCTGCTCGAGGCGTTCGACCGCCAGGAGGCGGTGCGCTCGACCCAGATCGCCTACCGCAACAAACTCGCCGAAGGACTGCGGATGCTCGACGAGCTCTCCGTGCTGCGCAAGCGCACGGCGGCCGACGTGCAGAGCTACCGGTATCAGGATCTGACCTTCCGCATCGCGCGCAACGACGCGCTGCAGAAGTACAAGGCGCAATTCGACCTCGCGGCGCGCTACACCTATCTCGCCGCGGCCGCCTACGACTACGAGACCAACCTGCTCGGTTCGGCCGGCGCGGCGGGGGAGGAGTTCTTCACCGACATCGTGCGCCATAGCAGTCTCGGCGAAGTGCTCGACGGCCAGCCCGCGGTCGGCTCGCGTGGCCTCGCCGATCCGCTGGGGCGGATGAAGGCCAACTTCGACGTCCTCAAGGGACAGCTCGGTTTCAACAATCCGCAGACCGAGACCAACCGGTTCTCGCTCCGCGGCGAGCTGCTGCGCATGCGCGACAGCTCCGACGAGGCCTGGCGGCAGGTGCTGCGCGAAAACTGGGTCGACGACCTCTGGTCGCTGCCCGAGTTCCGGCGCCTGGCGCGGCCGTTCGCACCCCAGGGCTCGGAGCCCGAGCCGGCGCTGGTGCTGCGCTTCCGCACCACCGTCACCTCGGGGCTCAACTTCTTCGGCTGGCCCCTGGGCGGCCAGGATTCGACCTACGACTCGAGCCGCTTCGCCACCAAGGTGCGTTCGGTGGGGCTCTGGTTCGAGAACTACGACGTCACCGGACTTTCCAACACGCCGCGCGTCTACCTGATCCCGGCGGGGGCCGACGTGCTGCGGTCGCCCAACGCGTCCGACTTCACGACCCGCGAATGGAATGTGGTCGATCAGGTCGTGCCGGTGCCGTTCCCGGTCGGCGAGATCGACCTGCAGAACCCCGACTGGATTCCGCTCAACGACTCGCTCTCCGGCGAGCTCGGGGCGAGCCGCCGGTTCGCGCGCTTCCGCGCGTACCACGACGCCGGTTTCAACGTCGGCCAGATGACCGTCGACAGCCGGCTGATCGGGCGGTCGGTGTGGAACAACGAGTGGATCCTGATCATCCCCGGCGAGACCCTGAAGGGACCCACTCTCGCCGACAAGCTGGCGGGCCTCGAGACCTTCCTGACCACGGTCTCCGACGTCAAGCTGTTCTTCCAGACCTACTCCTATCCGGGGAACTGAGGGGCGCCATGAGAACACCTCGTCCGATCGCTCTCGCTGCGCTCCTCCTCGCCTCGCCGCTCGCGGCCGAGCTGCCGGCGCCGGACCACGTTCTGTTCGGCACGGCGACCCGGGACGGCCTGCTGGTCGAGTCCGGCGTCGTCGAAGTGCGCCTGGGAACGGCGCCGGAGCCGATCACGGTCTATCCGATCGGCACGGTCCTCGCCTATGGCGAACGTTTCGTTCTGCGCCTGCCGATGGACGTCCGCGAGCCGCGGCGGCCGGGGACCGCGCGCGCCGGCGAGGAGGCGCGGATCTACCTCGACGGGGTGCTCGCGGGCTGTACGCAGGTGGGCGACTCCGGCGCGGCGCAGGAGGTGGACATCGACACCTCGTTCGACGACGACCCGGAGATGTGGATCGTCGACGCCGACCCGGCGACTGCCGGCGGGGCGCCGGATGCCAGCCTGCCCGAGGGCGGGCCGGGAACGACTCAGACCCTGAATCTCGTCGTGCGGCTGTCGCGGGCGGTGACCTACGACGTCGTCGTCGACTGGGCGACGGCGAACGGCACGGCGACCGGTGGGCCGGCGTCGCCCGCCGACTACCTCGCCGCGGGAGGCTCGGTGACGATCCCGGAGGGGGAAGTCGAGGGCTTCATCGCGCTCTCGATCTTCGGCGATGATCTCGCTGAGACCGACGAGACGTTCACCGTGGCGCTGTCCAATCCGCACACCTTCTCCCCGCCGTCGCCGTGCGATGCCGCGAGCGGCGTCGTGCTGAAGTCCGGCGAGTCGGTGGCGACCGTTGTCATCGCCGCCGACGACAGCCGCCAGGCGGTGCGCGTCGCCGACGCCCGGATCCTCGAAGGCGACGGCGGCGCGCCGGTCTTCGCCCGCCTGTTGGTCACCGCCGATCTCGAGGTGCCCGAGGGCCTCGTCCAGGCGGTGCTGGCGATCGACTATCAGACGGTCGACGGCACGGCCGTCGCCGGCAGCGACTACGAGGCGACGAGCGGCACGGCGCTGATCGACACTGCGGTCTCCTGCCCCGAGGTCGGGAAGCCGTGCGCCGAAGTGCTCGTCCCGATCCTCCCGGACAACGACGCGGAGGGCCCGGAGACCTTCTTCCTCGACCTGCTGCCGCCGCCGGATCCGGGGCAGGCGGGCTACGAGATTCTCGATGGCCAGGGCGTCGCGACGATCGCGACCGACGAGACCTTCCTCTACTACGTCGAGGCGGAGCTCGAGGGCACCGACTGCACCGGCTGCCTGCGCGGACCGTTGGGAGGGGCGATGAGCCCGGACGGGCTGCACCTCTACGTCGCCGCCGGACTCGACAACACCGTGTCGTCCTTCGATCGCGACCTGGTGAGCGGCCGACTGGAGCATCTCGAGAACCAGGTCGACAACCAGAACGGCGTCGACGGCCTCGAGGGGGTCCAGGCGGCAGCTGTCAGCCCGGACGGGCTGCATCTCTACACCGCCGGCTTCCTCGAGGACCAGATCGCCATCTTCGACCGCGACCCCGGCACCGGTCTGCTCACCTGGACAGGTCTCGCCGATCGCGCCGGGGCGGCGCTCAACGGACCGACCGCGCTGGCGCTGACTCCGGACGGTCTCCAACTCTACGCCGCGGCGAAGCTCGGCAACGCGATCGAATGCTTCAGCCGCGATGCGGGCACCGGTGAGCTCACCCATTTCGCGACCCTGGCGGACAGCCAGGTGCTGCCGGGCGGCGGCCACCTCGACGGACTCCTCGAGCCGCGGGCGCTCGTGGTCTCGCCCGACGGAGTCCATCTCTATGCCGCCTCCGCCGTCGACTCGGCGGTGACGATCTTCGCGCGCAACCCTGCGACCGGCGTGCTGACCTACCTCGGCTTCGTACGCGACGCCACCGGTAATCCGCCGATCGATGGCCTGAACGGCGCCACCGCGCTCGCCTTCTCGCCCGACGGCCTGCACCTCTACGTGGCAGGGGAGCTCGACGACGCCATCGCCGTCTTTCGGCGCGACCCGGCGACCGGCCTGCTCACCTTCGTCCATCGCCGGCGCGACGGACTCAGCGGCGTCACCGGACTCGACCGCGTGACGGCGGTCGCGGTGTCGCGCGACGGCGGCTACGTCTTCGGCGCCAGCCGGGACGGCAACGCCCTCACCGTCTTCCGCCGCGACGACAATCCGGCCAGTCCGACCTTCGGCCGCCTGGTCGACTTCATCGAGGCGCGGGTCGATGGCGACCCGGACCCGAACGGGGTCGGAACACCGCCGCTCGTGCCGGAGATCGACGGCCTGGCCGGCGGGCTCGGGCTCGTCGTTTCGCCGGAGGCCGATGGGCGCCACGTCTACGTCCTCGGCAACATCGACGACGGCATCGCGGTCTTTCACAAGGACCTCGTGGCGCCGGAGGTGCCGGCCTTCGATTCCCCCACCCCGAGCGGTCATCTGCCCGGTGTCTGGTCGAACGACCCGAATCTCGAGGTGGGCTTCCGCAGTCACGACGATCCGGTCGGCGCCGGCCTCGCCGGCTATCCGCTGCTCTTCGACCAGGCGGCCGCCACCGCGCTCGGCACGACGCTCGATCAGCTGCACGATCCGCTGGCCGATCCGCAGGTCGCCGCGACCGCGCTCGCCGATGGCACCGAGCACTATTTCCATGTGCGCGCCTGCGACGGCGCCGACAACTGCAGCCCGACGGCGCACCAGGGGCCGTTCCTCATCGATACGGTCGACCCGACCCTGGTCACCGGCCTCGTGTCGACGAGCCACACGGTGTCGACGCCGTCGAACCTGCCGCAGCTGACGATGGTCTGGGCGCCGGCGACGGATGCCGCGAGCGGCATCGCAGGCTACGCGTACACGGTCGATGCCGATCCCGCCGGGACCTGCTCCGAGGCGCAGAATCTCGGCGCGGTGAGCACGGTGACGACGGCACCACTCCTGTCGGGCACCTGGTATTTCCACATCTGCACGGTGGACGTGGCCGGCAACTGGACGGCCGGCGTGATCTCGGCGGGCCCCTATCTCATCGACCTCGTGCCGCCGACCGTCGCGGAGCTGCGCAGCGTGCCGCACACGGGCGATCCGCAGCTGCTGCCGGGCGAGACGACCGCGGAGAGCCTGACCCGCCTGGTGGTCAACTTCGACGAGCCGATGGTCGGTGCGCAGGAGATCGCCAACTACCGCCTCTTCTCGGGCGGGGGCAACGGCCTGCTCGAGTCGTCCGCCTGCGGCGCGGCGTCCGGGGACGACGAGGTCATTCCGCTCGGCCTGCCGGAGTTCGATGCCGGCGGCCAGACGACGATGCTACCTGTCGGTGCGCCACGTTCGCTGCCGACCGGCGTCTACCGCCTGATCGCCTGTTCGACGGCGTTGCTCGGTGACCTCGCCGGCAACCCGCTCGACGGCGACGGCGACGGTGTCGGGGGCGACGACTACGGTCTCGATTTTGCGGTCACCGCCACGAACCTGCTGCTGAACCCGAACTTCGACAGCACGATCGACGGCTGGGTGAGCGGGACGCCCGGGAATCTCACCCGCCTCGGCGAGGACTCCGATCTCGAGCCGACTTCGGGCGCCGGCACCTTCGTCACCAACCTGGCGACTCCGATGAGCCTGGGCCAGTGCATCTCCGTCCTGTCCGGGACCCAGGTGGAGATCGGCGGGCGAGTGCGGATCGAGAGTACGAACGCGACCCGGCCGGCGATTTACGGCGTGGCCCAGTTCCACTCCGGCACGGCGTGCAACGCGCCGCTCGGGGCGGCGCAGCAGACGCCGGCGGTGACCGGTGACTCGGCCGGCATCTGGGAGTCTCTCGCGGCCACCGCGGTCGCCGCGCCGCCCGGGGCGCAGAGCGCCCTGATCGGGCTGGTGGTCGACGACAACGGCAGCCTCCCACTGCAGGAGGTCCTGTTCGACAGCCTGTTCGCCCGCGGCGCGGCGCCGTTCTTCAGCGACGGCTTCGAGAGCGGCGACAGCGAGCGGTGGAGCGCCGTCTTCCCGCCGCCATGACAGACCGGGTCCGCTTCCGCCTCCGGGTTGTCGGCGCGCTGCTGTCGCTGGTCGTCGCCCTCACGGCGGCGCTCGGCATGCGCGACCGGGTGCGCCTGGTCGACATTCTGGCGCTGTTCGCTGGCGGCATGGGGGCAGGCGTCGGCATCGCCACGATCGCGCGCGAAGCGCGCGACCGGGCGGCGCCGCCCTGAGTTGGCGCCGGCATCGGCGGAAGCGCCCGTCCGATCGGGCGCTGGGGAGCGTAGAGTCAGGAGTGTCGGTCCTGCACTTCTCCCGGTTCGCCTCCCGAGTTCGCCGCCTGGCGGGTTTGGCGCTCGCTGTACACCTGATCGGAGTCCCCGCCATGGCCACCGAAGAGCCGTCCTACGACGTCGTCGAGAAGCTGGGCGAGGTCGAGATCCGCTCTTACGGCGCCGTGGTGCTCGCCGAAACCGAAGTCGAAGGGACCTTCGAAGAAGTCAGCAACGCCGCCTTCCGCCGGCTTGCCGGTTACATTTTCGGCGGCAACCGGGCGCGCGGCGAAGCGGCTGAGCCGGCGAAGATCGCCATGACCGCCCCGGTCGGGATGCGGCCGGCCGGAAACTCGAAGATCGCCATGACCGCGCCGGTGGGCCGGCGCCCCGCGACGCCTTCCGGCGGGCCGGCACCGGCAGCGAAGAGCCCCGGGCGCTGGGTGATGTCCTTCACGATGCCGGCGAGCTGGACCCTGAGCACCCTGCCCGAGCCGACCGACCCCCGCGTGACGCTGCGCGAAGAGCCGCCGCGGCAGGTCGCCGTGCTGCGCTTTTCCGGGCTGTGGAGCGACGCCCGTTTCGCCGAGCAGGAGCGGCTGCTGCGCGCCGGCCTCGCGGCGAGCGCCTGGCAAGTGGCGGGTCCGGCCGAGTCGATGCGCTACGACCCGCCCTGGACGCTGTGGTTCCTGCGGCGCAACGAGGTCGCCCTGCCGGTCGTCCGTGCCGCCGGCTGAAGGGGCGGCCGAGGCTCTTTCGGCGCGGGCGCGCGGCGTGATCTAGTTTCGCGAGCGCCATGGAAGACTCCCTCAGCGGCGATCTGACGCGGCTTCTCAAGGAGCATCGCGCGGGCGACCCGGGCGCGTTCGGCGCGCTGGTCGAGCTGGCGCACGAGGAGCTCGAGAAGATGGCGCGGCAGCAGCTGCGCAAGGCGCCTCCCGGACGCACCCTCGATACCGTCGGCCTGATCAACGAGGCGTATCTGCGCCTGCACGACGAGAGCTCGATCGACTGGCAGAGCCGCGCGCACTTCTACGGCGTGATGGCGCGCGCCATGCGCTTCGTCGTCGTCGACCACGCCCGGCGGCACGGCGCCGGCAAGCGCGGCGGCGGCGCCCGGCGGGTGACGCTCGACAGCGGGCTGCTGGCCGTGGGGGAGGAGGCGGAGCTCGTGCTGGCGGTGCATCAGGCTCTCGAGCAGTTGGAGAGCTTCAACGCGCGTCTGGCGCGCATCGTCGAGTGCCGCTACTTCGCCGGCATGAACGACGAGGAGATCGGCGCCGCGCTCGACCT
>CAZQTL010000200.1:0-7712 GCA_964595975.1 uncultured Thermoanaerobaculia bacterium
GCGGCGGAGAAATCTACAAACCACAGGGATCTTCGTCCGCGCTGCCTGCCCGGCCGCCGCAGGATCGAGCAGCAGAGCCGGTTCGTCGCATGGCACTCCTCTTGCTCCTCGCCAAGGGACAGACCGACGGGGCGGCTATTCGCCCACGTCAGCCCAGGGAGACACCAATATGAAGAACCATCGCTACCTCGCAGCACTCCTCGCCGCCGCCATCCTCTGCTTCTCCGGCACCGCCTTCGCCGACGACAAGAGTGACTGGGCCGTGACCAGGGACGTCAAGCTCGCGCTGCTCGGCAAGCTGGGCGCTGACGCCCTGCGCATCGACGTCGAGACCAAGGGCGGCAACGTCAACCTCATCGGCACGGTCAACAAGCGCGAGACCAAGGAGCTCGCCTCGACGATCGCCAAGTCCGTCAAGGGCGTCGGCACGATCGACAACGACCTCGAGCTGGCTGCCACGGTCAACAATCCGAGCGCAGTCGGCGCCGCGGTCACCGAGGCAGAGGCGGAAGTCAAGGACGCGACGATGGAAGCGACGGTCCGCTGGGCCCTGCTCGACAAGCTCGGCACCGAAGCCGTCAAGGTTGGAACCGAGGCCGCGAGCGGCGTGATCACGCTCGAGTTCGAGAAGGACTGGTCGGCAGCGAAGCGCGAGGCAGCGGTCGCCGCTGCGAAGGGTCTCGACGGCGTGAAGAAGGTCGTCTCCGTCGACAAGAAGGGCTGACGCCTCCGCGACACGGCCGGGAGCTGCGCAAGCGGCCTCGTGCCGCGCTTCGATGCCAGCTCGACACATCTTTCCGCCGGTTCTGCACGAACCGGCGTTTCCCAATCCCGGCTCTCCGGCGCACCCCCTTGCCGGAGAGCCGGTTCCTTTTTCGCGAACCTTCAGACCCGCTCGACGAAGATCTTGCCGGCGGCGCGCAGGCCGAGACTCGCGCGGCGGCCGCGGTCGAGCTCGATCTCCAGCGTGTCGGCGGCGTCGTCTCGGGCGGTGACACGAACCCGCTTGCCGGGGCGCAGCCCGACCTTCTCCACCAGGCGCAGGAACTCCGGCGACTGGTCGGCGATGCGCGCCACCCGGCAGCGCGCGCCGATGTCGGCGTCCCGGAGCTCGGCCAGGGTCGCGTAGTCGAGGGTCTGCACCTTGAGCGCGGCGGTGGGGATCGGGTCGCCGTGCGGATCGACCGCCGGACGGTCGAGCATCTCGTCCATCCGCTCGATCAGGCGCTCCGACACCGCGTGCTCGAGGCGGTCGGCTTCGTCGTGCACCTCGCTCCAGTCGAGTCCGACGACCTGCACCAGAAAGAGCTCGATCAGCCGGTGACGGCGCAGCACGTGCAGCCCGAGCTGCCGCCCGGCGGTGGTCAGCTGTGCGCCCGCGTAAGGCTCGTAGGCCACCAGCCCGCTGTCGGCGAGCGTCTTGAGCATCGCCGTCACCGTTCCCGGGGTCACGGACAACAGCGAGGCGAGCCTGCCCGTCGCGATGGGAGCTCCGGGTTCGCGCTCCTCCTCGAGCAGGATCGCTTTCAGGTAGTCCTCGACGGTGGAGGTGGCCACTCGCGAACTCTAGAACGGAAACGAGGCAGCCCCGAGAGTTGACACCCGGGCCTCCCCTGGGTCAGAATTTTGAGTGGTCAAAGTCTCCGAGCGCCTACGCTCCAACTTGGCCCGCCCGACATGACCACGACGACGCCGACGCTCGATCCCCACCGCTCGCTGCCGGAGGTCCACGGCAGCATTCCGCTCGCCAGTCACAAGACCTGGTGGCGACGATTTCTCGCTTTCGCCGGCCCAGGGTATCTGGTCAGCGTCGGATACATGGACCCCGGCAACTGGGCAACCGATCTCGCGGGCGGGTCCCAGTTCGGCTACGCCCTGATCTGGGTCATCCTGCTGTCGAACCTGATGGCGATGTACCTGCAGTCGCTGTGCGTCAAGCTCGGTGTGGTGACCGGCAAGGACCTGGCGCAGGCCTGTCGGGAGCAGTATTCGAAGCCGGTCGCCGTGGTGCTCTGGTTCCTCTGCGAGATCGCGATCATTGCCTGCGACCTGGCCGAGGTGATCGGTTCGGCGGTCGCCCTGAATCTGCTCTTCGGCATCCCGCTCGTCTGGGGCGTGATCCTCACCGGCTTCGACGTCATGCTGCTGCTCGCGGCGATGCACTTCGGGTTCCGCAAGATCGAAGCCATCGTCCTCACCCTGGTGTCGACCGTCGCCCTCTGCTTCGCGCTGCAGATCTTCCTGGCGCAGCCCGACTGGGGCGGCGTCGCCCTCGGCATGCTGGTGCCGACGCTGCCGGGCAAGGAGGCGTTCTACATCGCCCTCGGCATCCTCGGCGCGACCGTCATGCCGCACAACCTCTACCTCCATACCGCCCTGGTGCAGACCCGCGACATCGGACCGACGATCGCCGACAAGCGCCAGGCGGTGCGCTACAACATCACCGACACCGTGATCGCGCTCGGCGCGGCCTTCTTCGTCAACGCGGCGATCCTGATCGTCGCCGCCGCGGTGTTCTTCAAGAACGGTCAGCACGACGTTGCGGAGCTGCAGGAGGCGCATCGACTATTGGCACCGATCCTGGGTGCGCCGATCGCCTCGACGGCTTTCGCCGTGGCGTTGCTCGCCTCCGGACAGTCCTCGACCATCACCGGCACCCTCGCCGGTCAGATCGTCATGGAGGGTTTCCTGCAGATCCGCATCCGCCCGTGGCTGCGACGGCTGATCACCCGCCTGCTCGCCATCGTTCCGGCGGTCGTCCTGATCTCGATCTCGGGCGGCAAGGACACCGTGGGACTCCTGGTCTTCTCCCAGGTCGTCCTTTCGATGCAGCTCTCCTTCGCCATCTTCCCGCTGCTCGCCTTCACTTCCGACCGGCGCCTGATGGGCGAGTTCGCCAATTCGACGAAGGTCAAGATCCTGGGCTACGCGATCTGCTGCCTGATCGCGGGACTCAACCTCTCGCTGCTCTGGCAGACGATCGGCACCGGCTGGATGGCCGTGCTCGTGGGCGCGGCGGCGGCGTTCACGCTCTGGGTCCGATTCGTCTATCCTCGGAGGCGCCGTGTACAAGAAGATCCTGGTCACGCTGGAAAATAGCCGCACCGACGAGGCGATCCTGCGGCACATCGAGCTGCTGGCGAAGCCGCTGGGGAGCACGCTCCTGCTGGTGCACGTCGCCGACGGCTGGATGGCGCGCCATCGCGAGCGCCTGAACCTCGCCGAGTCGGAGGAGATGCGCGTCGATCGCGCCTACCTCGAGACCGTCCGTGCGCGCTTCGCGAGCGCCGGCATTCCGGCCGAGACGCAGCTTCTCTGGGGGGAGCCGGCGGACGAGATCGTCAAGGTCGCCGAGGCCTCCGGCGTCGATCTCATCGCCATGAGCACCCACGGCCATCGTTTCCTGGCCGACCTGGTCTACGGCTCGACCGCCAACAAGGTCCGCCACACCGTGGATATACCGGTCCTGCTGCTCAAGGCGCCGGCCGACCTGTGACCGCCCGCGGCGCTCCTGAGACCACGCGGTCAGGAGCGCAGGATTAGGATCTTCTGACGCCGCGAGCCGCACCGCTCGCGCCTGTTCTTCCGGAGGAGCCCATCATGAGCCTCAAGTCCGATGTGCTGTACGAGATCCAGACCACCCGCCACTTCTTCCATCGCAGCACGCGTTGCCTGGACGAATCCGACTCGGGCTTCCGCGCCACGCCCGAGACGATGACCGCCGCCCAGCACGTGGCGCACACCGCGCAGACCATCGACTGGGTGCGCGAAGGCATGTTCGACGACCGCTGGGACATGGACTTCGAAAAGGGCGCGGCGGTGACCGAGTCCTTCACCTCGCTCGCCGCCGCCCGCAAGGAGCTCGACGCCGCCTGGGAACGCATCCAGGCGCGCGTCGAAGCGTCGAACGAGGAGGAGCTGGCGAGCCCGTTGGCGGACAATCCGATCCTGGGAGTGCGGCCGCGCCACAGCTGCATCAAGGCCCTGGTGGACCACACCGGGCATCATCGCGGCGCGCTGGCGGTCTACGCCCGCCTCGCCGGCAAGGTCCCGGAGATGCCCTACGGCGACTGAGCCAGGCGGCGCGGCGCGGCCGCTCAGCCCGCGGCCGGCCACTCCCAGGGGAAGCCCGGGACGAGCGTGACGACCTCGGTCGCGAGCCCCAGAGCGCCGAGCTCGCGCTCGAGGTCGGCCGGGCGGCCGCGCAGGATCGGGAAGGTCCCCCAGTGGATCGGCACCACCCGCGACACATCGAGGTAGCGGCAGGCGAGCGCCGCCGCGCGTGGGTCCATCGTGAAGTGGTCACCGATCGGCAGGAAGGCGAGCTGGGGGCGGTAGAGCTCGGCGATGAGCGCCATGTCCGAGTACAGCGCCGTGTCGCCGGCGAAGTAGAACGACCAGCCCTCACCCTGCACGACGAAGCCAGCCGCCAGCCCGCCGTAGACCGGCAGGCCGTCGTGCAGGAAGCCGCTCGAGTGATCGGCGCGCACCATGCTGACACGCAGCCCGCAGGCCTCCTGCGTTCCACCGAGGTTCATCCCCGAGACCTTCGGCGCGCCCTGGGCGGCGAGGTGGCTGGTCAGGTCGTAGTTCGAGATCAGCAGCGCCTCGTGCTCGCGGGCGAGCGCCAGGGCGTCGCCCATGTGGTCGGAGTGGGCGTGGGTCAGGAGGATCAGGTCGAGCCGGTCGAACCGGCGATGCGACGGCGGACAGGACGGATTGCCGGCGAGCCAGGGGTCGAGGACGATCGTCTCGCCGGTCGCGAGGTCGACGCGCAGCGTGGCGTGGCCGAGCCAGGTGAACTTGGGGTAGGGCTGGGGCATGGGAGTCTCCTTCCTCCTTCAAGGTAGCACTTTCGCCGCTCCGCCCCGATGCTAAAGTCGCCGCAGGAGAAAACCATGAACCCGACGATCGCCACCTGGATGCTCTTCCTGCATGTCTTGGCCGCGCTCTGGCTCGCCGCCGGGGTCTTCTCGGGCAGCGTCGTCCGCGCCCAGGGGCGGAAGGCCGCGACGCCAGGCGAGCGTGTCCTGGCGCTGCGCATCGCCTGGCGGCTGGCGAACGTCTACAGCCTCCCGGGGGGAATCGTCGCCGGTCTCCTCGGGATCGGCCTCCTGCACCCGCGCGGCTGGACCTTCGGCGCGCTCTGGGTGCAGATCTCGATGACCCTGTGGTTGGCGATGCTGCTCAACGGCATCCTCTACCTGCGGCCGACGCTGAAGAAGATGCTCGCCGCGGCCGAAGCGTCTGCCGCCGCCGGCGCACCGACGCCGGAGCTCGCCCGCCTCGCCGCCGCCAAGGGACCGCGCATCGCCGCCGAGCTGAACGCGCTCGGCATCGTCGTCATCACCCTGCTGATGATCTTCAAGCCGGTCTAGCCGGCCGCGACGACGCGCCTAGGGCGCCGGCGGAGCTGCCGGGAAGCTCTGCGTCACCCAGCCGGCGAGCGCCGGCACCTCCTTGAAGAGTACCGCCGCGCTCAACGGCTGCGTGCCGACGACCGCCTTGTTGAGGATCTTGAGCGCCCCTCGCGGTCCCTTCTTCATCACGATGAGATCGGCCGCGCGCACGAAGCGGGTCTCGAACCAGGCGCGCTGGGGCAGAGGCAGAGCCTCGTCCCAGTCGCCGACCGGATGGCCGCCCGGCGTCCGGTCCTGCGCCGCCATGGCGTCGAGCAGCGCGGCGACCTCGGGCATGCGGCCGGGCTCGAAACGATCCCAGGCGAGACGCGCGACGACGTGCGCCATGACCGGCGCGATCCACGGCGCGTCCCCCCGAAGGTTGGCGCGATGGCCGAGCATCCGGGCGCAGGCGATCTGCGCCAGGAGATCGGAGATGCCCAGGGCCCCTGCTTCCTCGCGCGTCGCGAGCAGCGGCAGACCGGTGGGAAGGGGGACGGGGCCGCCGAGCCAGCCCTTGACCCGGCCGATGAGCTCGTCGTCGGCCCAGGCCGGCAGGACGAGCGCGTCGTCGCCGAGCGGCTGCGGCTCGCCGTAGGCGTTGGGCAGCCGTGCCGCCGCCCAGTCCTCCGGCGAGAGCACGTAGAGCACGATCGCCGTCGCCTGGAACCGGGTGCGCGCGAACTCCTCGGTCAGCAGCTCGAAGCGCGCCTGCGCCGCCGCCGCGCGATCGAGCGCCCCCGGCGTGTAGCGCACCGGGGCGAGATCCCCCGGCAGGTCGAGCAGCAGCGGCAAGTCGATGGTGTGACGTCCGGCAACGTCGGCGCGCGCGGCGGCGGCCGTCAGAAGGGCGAGCCCGAGCAGGGCGGCCTGCGCCCGGGCGCAGCGTGCAGCCAGTTTCGACATGGCGCAAGTCTAAGGCCATTGCGCCCTCGCCCGGAGATAGACTCCGCCGCATGAAAGGCTTTCGCGTTTCGCATCACGGCGGGCCGGAGGCGCTCGAGTGGGGAGAGTGGCCGGACCCGGTCGCGGGACCCGGCGAGGTCACCGTGCGGGTGCGCGCCTGCGCGCTCAACCATCTCGACCTGTGGCTGCGCAACGGCGTCCCGGGGCACCGCTTTCCGCTGCCCCTGATCCCGGGCAGCGAGATCGCCGGCGACGTGGCAGCGGTCGGCGCCGGCGTTGGAGATCTCGCCGCCGGTACCCCCTGCCTCCTCGCTTCGGGGGTCTCGTGCGGCGTCTGCGCGCGCTGCCTCGCCGGCCTCGACCACCTCTGCGCGCGCTACGGCCTGCTGGGCGAGCACCGCGACGGCGGCTATGCCGAGCTGGTGACCGTGCCGCGGCGCAACGTCCTGCCGCTGCCGCCGGGCCTGTCCTACGTCGAGGCCGCGGCGCTGCCGCTCGGCTTCCTCACCGCCTGGCACATGCTCACCGCGCGCGCCGCCCTGGCGCCACACGAAGACATCCTGCTGCACGCCGCCGGCTCGGGGGTCACCTCCGCCGGCATCCAGATCGCCCGACTCCTCGGCGCGCGGCGGATTCTGGTCACCGCCGGAAGTGCCGACAAGCTCGCCCGCGCCCGCGAGCTCGGCGCCACCCACGGCATCCTCTACAACCAGGGGGACTTCGTGCGCGCGGCGCGCGAGGCGACCCAGGGGGAAGGCGTCGACGTGGTTTTCGACCATGTCGGCGGCGAGACCTTCGAGCGCAGCCTGAAGCTCCTCAAGCGCGGCGGCAGGATCGTCCTCTGCGGCGCCACCTCCGGAGCCGAGGCGAAGATCAACCTGCGCGCGCTCTTCTTCAAACAGCTCTCCGTGCTCGGCTCGACCATGGGCAGCCTCGCCGAGCTGATGGCGCTCCTGCCCTACTTCGCTTCGGGCGAGCTGCGGCCGGTGGTCGACCGCACATTCGCGCTCGCCGAGGCTCCCGCGGCGCAGGAGTTCCTCGCCCGGCGCGGCGCCTTCGGCAAGCTCGTCCTCACCGTCGGCACCGGCGCGCGGGACGTGCCGCGACCCCGGGAGACGCCGGCGTGACCAGCCACGACTTCGTCGCCGGTCTGGTCGCCGAGATGCAGGCGGTCTTCGCGCGCCTCGGCGAGCGCCAGGCGCTCGAGGCCGAGTCGCAGGGCCAGGTCGAGATCGTGCCGCTGCTCAAGGCCGCCCTGCGCAGCGAGATCGAAGCCGCCGAGCTGGGCGGCCTGGCCCTGCCGACGACGCCGGAGCTCGACGCCAAGAGCGCCTTCGCGCAGCAGTGCGGCGACGAGATGAAGCACTACCGGCTGATCGTCGCGCGCCTCGCCGAGCTCGGCGTCGA
>CAZQTL010000201.1:0-7660 GCA_964595975.1 uncultured Thermoanaerobaculia bacterium
CGCTACCAGGACCTCGTCGTCGACCAGGCACGGTACGGCGAGTTCGACTCGCGGACCGGAGTCCACACCTGCGCCGACGAGTCGCGCGACAGCTTCGTCCTCGCCGCCGGCGAGAGACGCACTTTCCGGGTCACCCTCTCCGGTACCGCCGAAGTGCGGCTCGGCGGCTGCGTGGAGGGGGCGCCCACCGCGGCGGCCGCAGATGTCGCTCTCGGTCTCGCGACGCCGGGTGGCGAATGGCACGAGGAGCGTGTCGTCCTGGCCGAGGGCGGAGCGCGGGCAGCCCCTCCCGGCTGGCGCGAGCGACGGATCCCGCTCACCGGGATCCCCGCCGGCGCCGAGCTGCGGCTCGAGCTCGTCGCGGCGCTGCCGCCGGGCTCCCGCGCCTACATCGACACCTTCGCCGTCCGCAGCGAGCTCCCCGCCGGTCCGGTGCCCCCGGCGCGGCGCGCGATCCTGGTCTCGCTCGATGCCTTTCGCGAGGATGCCATCGGCGCCGTGGGGGGGCGCACGGCGACGCCGGCGCTCGACCGCCTGCTGGCCGAGTCCGAACGCTTCGCGCCCACCTGGTCGGAGGAGATCTCGACCAAGACCTCGCACGCTTCGATGCTCACCGGCCTGCCGGTCGATCTCCACGGCGTCGATCGCGAGGAGCGGCCGCTCCGGCCGGAGATCGCGACGCTCGCCGAGCGTCTGCGTGCCGCCGGGGCTGCGACCGGCGCCTTCATGCAGATCGCGCCGTTCTTCGCCGAGAAGTTCGCCCTCGACCAGGGCTTCGACAGTTATCGCCTCAAGGCGTGGACCGTGCCGCAGGAGCTGCGGCTGGCGGCGGATTGGGCGGGCGTCCATCGCGAGGAGAGCTCGTTCCTCTTCGTCCACCTCTACGGCGCCCATTCGGATTTCGGCATCCTGCCTTACGAGGCCGAGGGCATCACACGGGCGACGGTCGCCGAGCGCTTCGGCGTCGCGGACTACGGCTGCGCCGGCGAGGTCTGCGCCAGCCGGCGGCTGCTGGCGATCAACTACCGCGCGCTCCCCCCGCTTGCCCGGGAACGCGAGATCACGCGCTGGCTCTACGACCGCGGGGTCGAGACGCTCGACCGCCAGCTCGGCCCGTTCTTCGACGAGTTGCGTCGCGCCGGGCTGTGGGACGAGACGCTCGTCGTCCTGACCGGCGATCATGGCGAGGCCTTCGGCGAGCACGGTTACTTTCTGCACACCACGCCGCACGAGGAGGCGCTGCGCGTGCCGCTGCTGGTGAAGTGGCCGCGCTCCGCCGCGCGCGCCGGCGTCGCCACGGAGCGCTTCTCCACCGCGCTCGACATCGCGCCGACGATCCTGGCGCATTTCGGCCAGCCGGCGGCGGACCTCCCGGGCCACGACCTCGCCAGGACCTCCGGCCGCGGCACGCGGCTCATGCTGTCGAAGGACGCGGTGCGCCTCGACGACCTCAAGCTCGTGCTCGCGACGCCGGAGTTCCCGCGCGCGCTCTACGACCTGGCAACCGATCCCGGCGAGCAGACCAACCTCCTGCCGGGGCGGGAGGAAGACGCCCGCCGGCTCGAGGAGGTCCGCCGGCTGGCGATCGCGGCGATGGCTCGGCGCATGAAGGAGACCGGGGACTCCAAGGTCGAGGCCCAGCCGTTCACCGACGAGGAGCGCGAGCGGCTGCGCTCGCTGGGGTACCTCTAAACCCCGCAGCTTTGACTTGGGATGCCGGCTGACATAACCTCGCCCCACATCACGAGGGCCCGGGAGAGTTCCCGGGCACGGCAACCTGGGGCAGACACCCAAGGTGCTCGCCGGCGGAACGTCGCCGGGATGCGGTCGCGAAAGCGGCAACGAAGTGTCTGAAGCGAAGACGCCTCGTGATGAAGATCACGGGGCGTTTTTGTCTTGCGGGAGCGAACATGAGTCAGCCGACGACGACCAGGGTGCCCGTTCCGGCGGCCCTGCCCACTTTCTCCGACACCGAGGCCCGCACGGCGGCGCTGCTCGAGGCGCTCGACGAGCGCATTCTCGTCCTCGACGGCGCCACCGGAACGGCGCTCCAGGGCTTCGACCTGACGGCCGAGGATTTCGGTGGCGCCGCCCTCGAGGGCTGCAACGAGAATCTCTGCATCACCCGGCCGGAGGTCGTGCGCGGCCTCTCGCGGTTCTATCTCGCGGCGGGCGCCGACATCGTCGAGACGAACTCGTTCGGTTCGACGCCGCTGGTGCTCGGCGAGTACGGCCTGTCCGACAAGGCGTTCGAAATCAGCCGGCTCGCGGCGTCGCTGGCGCGCGAGGCGTGCGCCGAGTTCGACGAGCCGGGCCGGATGCGCTTCGTCTGCGGCGCCATGGGTCCGACGACGCGGGCGATCTCGGTCACCGGCGGCATCACCTTCGACGAGCTGATCGAGAACTTCCGCGTCCAGGCGCTCGGCCTCATGGCCGGCGGCGCCGACTACCTGCTGGTCGAGACCTGCCAGGACACGCGCAACATCAAGGCTGCCCTGATCGGCATCGAGCAGGCCTTCGACGCCTGCGGCTGGCGCATCCCGGTGGCGGTCTCGGTGACCATCGAGGCCACCGGCACGATGCTCGCCGGCCAGGACGCCGAGGCGCTGGCGGTGTCGCTGCTGCACGCCGATCTCCTCTACGTCGGCCTCAACTGCGCCACCGGCCCGGCGCTGATGGCCGATCACCTGCGGACGCTGTCGACGCTCTGCCGCACGCGCGTCGCCTGCGTGCCCAACGCCGGTCTGCCGGACGAGGACGGCAAGTACCGCGAGGGCCCGGAGGTCTTTCGCGAGGTCTTCGGCCGCTTTCTCCAGGCCGGCTGGCTCAACCTCGTCGGCGGCTGCTGCGGCACGACCGACCGGCATGTCGCGGTGCTCGCCGAGCTCGCCAGGGAGCACCGGCCGCGGGCGATTCCGCATCACCAGCGGGCGCTGGTCTCGGGCATCGAGGCGGTCGAGCTCGAGGAGAGCAACCGGCCGCTCCTCGTCGGTGAGCGCACCAACGTGCTGGGCTCGCGCGCCTTCAAGCAGATCGTCGCCAGCGGCGACTTCGAGGCCGCCGCCGAGGTCGGCCGGGCGCAACTGCGCGCCGGCGCCCAGGTCCTCGACGTCTGCCTGCAGGATCCCGACCGCGACGAGCTCGCCGATGTCGAGCATCTGCTCGACAAGCTGGTCCGGGTCGTCAAGGCGCCGCTGATGATCGACACCACCGACGCGCGGGTCATGGAGCGGGCGCTCACCTGGTGCCAGGGCAAGTCGATCCTCAACTCGATCAACCTCGAGGACGGGCTCGGGCGTTTCGAGAAGGTGGTGGCGCTCGGCCGGCGCTTCGGCGCCGCCTACGTCGTCGGCCTGATCGACGAGAAGGGCATGGCGGTCACCGTCCCTCGCAAGCTCGAGGTGGCGCGGCGGAGCTACCGCATCCTCACCGAAGAGATGGGGGTCGCTCCCGAAGACATCTGGTGGGATCCGCTCGTCTTTCCCTGCGGCACCGGCGACGAGGCGTATCTCGGCAGCGCTTCGGCGACGATCGAGGGCGTCCGGGCGGTGAAGACCGAGTTCCCGCTCACCAAGACGATCCTCGGCGTCTCCAACGTCAGCTTCGGCCTGCCGCCGTCGGGGCGCGAGGTGCTGAACTCGGTCTTCCTCTATCGCGCGACACTCGCCGGGCTCGACGCCGCGATCGTCAACACCGAACGCCTGGCGCGCTTCGCCGAGATCCCCGAGGACGACCGCCGGCTGGCCGAGGCGCTGGTCGACCTCGAGCTCGGCGACAAGGCGGCCGGCGAGGCGGCGGTGGCCGCCTTCACGGCGCACTTCCGCGAGCGCAGCGGCCAGAAGGGGAGCGCCAGCGCGGAGAGCCGCGCGGCGCTGCCGCTCGCCGAGCGCCTGGCGCGGGCCATCGTCGAGGGCAGCAAGATCGGGCTCGAAGCGGACCTGCAGACGGCCCTGGGCGAAGAGCGCTACGCCGATCCGCTGGCCATCATCAACGGACCGCTGATGGCCGGGATGAGCGAGGTCGGGAGACTGTTCAACGACAACAAGCTGATCGTCGCCGAGGTGCTGCAGTCGGCCGAGGTGATGAAGGCGGCGGTCAACTTCCTCGAGCCGCACATGGCGAAGAGCGAGTCGTCCTCGCGTGGCAAGGTCCTCCTCGCCACGGTGAAGGGGGACGTGCACGACATCGGCAAGAACCTGGTGGACATCGTGCTGTCGAACAACGGCTTCCAGGTCGTGAACCTCGGCATCAAGGTGCCGTCGGAGCAGCTGATCCAGGCGGTCGAGCAGCACCGGCCGGACGTCATCGGCCTCTCGGGTCTGCTGGTCAAGAGCGCGCAGCAGATGGTGGTGACGGCGGGCGACCTCTCCGCGGTCGGCATCGACACGCCGCTGCTGGTCGGCGGGGCGGCGCTCACCCGGCGCTTCACCCACCGCAAGATCGCCGCCGCCTACGGCGGCGTCTGCACCTACGCCAAGGACGCCATGCACGGCCTGAAGCTGGTCGAGCGGTTGATGGACCCGGCGAGCCGGCCGGCGCTCGAGCAGGAGATCGGCGCGCTGCTCGAGCAGGACAGCGTCGACGCTCCGGTGGCGACGGGGGCGGCGAGCGAGGAGAGCGCCGCGCCGCGCCGCTCCGCCGTGCGCCGCGACCTTCCCGCGCCGCCGCCGCCCGATCTCGAGCGCCACGCGGTGACGCTCAACCTCGACGCGGTGTGGGAGGAGCTCAATCCACAGATGCTCTACGGCAAGCACCTCGGCCTGCGCGGCGTGGTTCGCAAGCTCGCCGAGGAGGGCGATACGAAGTACCTCAAGCTGCACGCGGTGGTCGAGGAGCTCAAACAGGTCGCGCGCCAGGGGGGCATGCAGGCGAAGGCGGTGTGGCAGTTCTTCCCGGCGCGCTCCGCGGGCAACCGGCTGACGCTCCTCGACCCGCGGACGGGCGGGGTCGCGGCCTCGTGGGAGCTGCCACGACAGGAGGGCAGCGACGGGCTGGCGATCTCCGACTACGTTCTCGACGCCGATCACGTGGCGCTCTTCGTCACCACCGCGGGTGCGGGCGTGCGCGAGCGGGTGGAGCGCTACAAGCAGGCGGGCGACTACCTGAAGAGTCACACCTTCGCGGCGCTCGCGCTCGAGACCGCCGAGGCCGCGGCCGAGTGGCTGCACCGCAAGCTCCGCGCCGAGTGGGGCTTCCCGGATCCGCCGGAGACCACGCCGCAGGACCGCTTCCAGGCGCGCTACCGCGGCAAGCGCTACAGCTTCGGCTACCCGGCCTGCCCCGACCTCTCCGGCCAGCAGCAGCTGTTCGCTGCCCTGCGCCCGGAGGAGATCGGCGTCGAGCTCACCGAAGGCGACATGATGGACCCGGAGGCGAGCGTCTCCGCCCTGGTCTTCCATCATCCCGACGCCCGCTACTTCGGCGTCTGAGGAGGCGCCGGGCCGGGGGGCCCGGCGGTCGAGCCCGCCCGGCGGAGGCTACCCGTTGGAGCGGCCCGCGGCCGGGAGGGCGATGCTAGGTTCTTGCCGATTCCTTGAGCGAGGGCCTGGCGATGAGCGACGGTGTGGCCGGCGATTCCGTTCCCGATCTTGAGCTGAGCGAAACCCAGCGGGCGGCGATCGCCCGGCTGGCGAAGGACGAGGTCGTCGTCAAGCCGCCGCTCAAGCTCGCCCGCGGCGCGCATCTGGTCAACGACGACATCGAGCGCTCGGCGGCCGCCGACGATCCGGAGGTCTTCTGGGCCGAGCGTTCCGAGCTCGTCGAGTGGATCGAGCCGTTCCATACCGTGCGGAGCTTCGCGCCGCCGCATCACGAGTGGTTCCTCGGCGGCAAGCTCAACGCCACGGCCAACTGCATCGACCGCCACGTGCACTCCGACCGGCGCAACAAGGCGGCCCTGATCTGGGTCGGCGAGGACGGCGAGGAGGTCACCTACACCTACAACCGCCTCTACCGCGAGGTGAACCGCTTCGCCAACGCCCTGCGCCGGCTCGGCGTGATCAAGGGCGACCGGGTGATCATCTACATGCCGCTCGTCCCCGAGGGCATCGTCACGATGCTCGCCTGCGCCCGCATCGGCGCCATCCACTCGGTGGTCTTCGCCGGCATGGGGACGCAGGCCCTGCGCTCGCGCATCGTCGACTCCGGCGCCAAGGTCATCGTCGCCACGGACTACACGTTCCGGCGCGGCAAGAAGATCTCGTTGAAGCCGACGGTGGACGAGGCGGTGCGCGACCTCACCTTCGTCGAGCACGTCGTCGTCCACCGCCGCGGCTCGCGCCCCGGGGACGCGCCGTACGCCTTCGAGAGCTCGCGCGAGGTCGACTTCTACGACATCCAGCAGGCGCGCGAGATCCACTGCCATCCCGAGCCGATGGACTCCGAGGATCCGCTCTTCATCCTCTACACCTCGGGCACCACGGGCCAGCCGAAGGGCGTCGTCCACACCACCGGCGGCTACCTGGTGGGCGTGACCTATCTGTCGCGCGCCTTCTATCAGATCGGCGAGCGCGACATCTATTGGAGCACTTCGGACATCGGCTGGATCGTCGGGCACTCGTTCATCGTCTACGGTCCGCTGTCGGTCGGCGCGACGGTCTTCTGCCGCGAGGGCGTGCCCGACTATCCCTCGCCGGAAGTGACCTGGGAGCTCGTCGAGCGCTTCGGCGTCAACCTGATGTTCACCGCGCCGACGGCGCTGCGCATGTGGATGAGCCACGGCGAAGCGGCGCCGAAGAAGTACGACCTCTCGCGCCTGCGACTCCTCGCCTGCGCCGGCGAGCCGCTCAACCCGGAGGCTCACCTGTGGGCGCAGACTCATCTCGTCGGCCAGGGCGGTGGCATGGTGGTCGACAACTGGTGGCAGACCGAGATCGCCGGCCCGGTTCTCGGGACGCTGCCGACCTTCGAGGCGCGGCCGAGCAAGGTCGGCAAGCCTCTGCCCGGCGCCGTCGTCGATGTCGTCGATCGCGAGGGCAAGTCGCTCCCCGACGGCCAGGGGGGCCTGCTGGTGCTGCGCGAGCCGCTGCCGTACATGCTGCGTACGGTGTGGGGCGACGACGAGCGCTACCAGCAGTACTGGCGGCAGGTGCCGGGCTGCTACGCCGCCGGCGACATCGCCGTGCGCGACCGCGACGGCTACTTCGCCGTGCTCGGCCGGGCCGATGACGTGATGAACGTCGCCGGCCATCGCATCGGCACGGCCGAGGTGGAGAGCTCGCTGCTCAGGCATCCGTCGGTCGCCGAGAGCGCCGTCGTCGGCCTGCCCGACGACGTCAAGGGGGAGCGCATCAAGGCCTTCGTCGTGCTGAAGCCCGGCGAGGCTTCGGGTCCCGGCCTCATCGGCAGTCTCAAGGACCACGTGCGGCAGGATCTCGGTCCGATCGCCCAGCCCTCCGACATCGAGATCCGGACGTCGCTCCCCAAGACCCGCTCGGGCAAGATCGTGCGCCGCTTCCTCAAGGCGCAGGAGCTCGGCGAAGACCCGGGCGACCTCTCGACCCTCGCCGACTGACGGGCCGGGCGAGGCGGGCGCGGCCTCGACTTGGCGTCGCCTCCGGGACTATGCTGCGACCCACTCGCGAGGAACTCGCCGATGGCGTTGAAGTTGACCTGCCCGAACTGCGGTTCGCGCCCGCACACCGAGTTCTGGTTCGGTGGC
>CAZQTL010000202.1:0-7465 GCA_964595975.1 uncultured Thermoanaerobaculia bacterium
GTCCGGCTTCGCCGCCGCCGCAGCCGGCCGTCGCCGCGCCGGCCGCCACCGCCGGGGCCGGCGGCTCGAGCTCCCATCCCAAGTACCCGGTCCTCAACGGCAAGGGCGAGATTCACCGCTCGGTGGAGCTGACCTTGAAGCGCGGCGAATTCAGCCGCGCCCGCCGCTTCCTGCTCAACCTGCGCATCGAGGACGAGGACCGCCAGGTGGTCGAGGCGATCCGCGACCTGCCGATCGAGATCCAGGACGCCAAGACCCTCGAGCGCGTCCTGCTGCAGCTGAACGTCGCCCTCAAGTCCAAGGACTGATCTCCGCCGCCGCGGCAGGCCGGAGGTCGGCGCGCAAAGTCGCCAGCCCGGCCTGCGTTAGAGTGCTCGCATGCGCTGCCCCTTCTGCGGAACGAGCCAGGACCGCGTCGTCGACTCGCGCGAGAGCCGCGAAGGCGTGACCATCCGCCGCCGGCGCGAGTGCCTGGCCTGTCATCGCCGTTTCACCACCTACGAGAAGGTCGAGGAGATCGCCTACCGCGTGGTCAAGAACGACGGTTCGCGCGAGGACTTCGATCGCGGCAAGCTCCTCAAGGGCCTCGAGAAGGCGTGCGAGAAGCGGCCGGTCTCGCTGCGCCAGCTCGAGGAGATCGTCGACGCCGCCGAGAGCCTGCTGACGGAACAGGAGGACCGCGAGCTGTCGACCAGCGAGATCGGCGCTTTCGCGATGGAGCGCCTGCGCGAGCTGGACCAGGTGGCCTACGTCCGCTTCGCCTCGGTCTACCGGCGCTTCGAGGACGTGGGCGAGTTCATGGACGAGCTGAAGACGCTGCTGAAGAAGAAAGGGACTGCATGAAGTCGCGGGAGAACCCGCTGGACGAAGCCATCCGGCTGCCCGACATCCTGCCGGTCCTGCCGCTCAAGGACGCGGTGCTCTATCCGTTCATCATCGTGCCGCTCTCGCTCGGCCGCGAGAGCTCCATCCGTGCCGTCGATCAGTCGCTGGCCGAGAACCGCATGGTGCTGCTCGTCGCGCAGCGCGACGCCAAGATCGAGGAGCCGGAGCAGTCCGACCTCTACCAGGTCGGCACGGCCGCTTCCATCATGCGCATGCTGAAGCTGCCGGACGGCCGCATCCGCCTGCTGGTGCAGGGGGTCGCCCGGGTGCGCCTCGAGCATCTCTCGCGGCCCGACGACTTCCCCCAGGCGCGCATCCAGCCGATCGCCGAGGTGCCGTCCGATGCCGGCTCGCTCGCCACCCAGGCGCTGGTGCGCTCAGCCAAGGAGAGCATGGACCGCATCGTCGGCCTCGGCAAGGGTGTCTCGCCCGAGGTGCTGGTCCTGGTCGCCAACCTCGAGGATCCGGGCCGGCTGGCGGATCTCGTCGCCAGCAACCTCGAGCTCGCGATCCCCGATGCGCAGCGCGTGCTCGAGACGATCGACGGCACCGAGCGTCTCAAGATGGTCACCGAGTTCATGCTGCGCGAGATCCAGCTGCTGACGATGCAGCAGGAGATCTCCTCCCAGGCCCGCGGCGAGATCGACCGCAGCCAGCGCGAGTACTTCCTGCGGCAGCAGATGCGCACCATCCAGCTCGAGCTCGGCGAAGAGAACGAGCTCGCCGAGGAGGTGGCGCGCTACCGCAAGCTGGCCGAGGAGAAGAAGCTGCCGGAGGAGGCGAAGGAGGAGCTCGAGCGCCAGATCCGCCGGCTCGAGCGCGGTCACCCGGACAGCGCCGAGGCCGCCGTGCAGCGCACCTACCTCGACTGGCTCACCGGCCTGCCGTGGCAGGAGATGAGCACCGACAACCTCGATCTCGCGCACGCCAAGAAGATCCTCGACGAGGACCACTGGGACCTGCAGAAGATCAAGGAGCGGATCCTCGAGTTCCTCGCCGTGCGCAAGCTCAAGGCGAACGCCCGCGGCCCGATCCTCTGCTTCGTCGGCCCCCCGGGGGTCGGCAAGACCTCGCTCGGGCGCTCGATCGCGCGCGCCATGGGGCGGAAGTTCGTTCGCCTTTCGCTCGGCGGCGTCCGCGACGAGGCCGAGATCCGCGGCCACCGGCGGACCTACGTCGGCGCGCTCCCCGGCCGCATCCTCCAGGGCCTGCACCAGGCGGGGACTTCGAATCCCGTCTTCATGCTCGACGAGATCGACAAGATCGGCGCCGATTTCCGCGGCGACCCGTCCTCGGCGCTCCTCGAGGTCCTCGACCCGGAACAGAACTGGAATTTCCGCGACCACTACCTCGGCGTCGCCTACGATCTGTCGCGCGTCCTGTTCGTGACGACCGCGAACCTGCTCGAACCGATCCAGCCGGCGTTCCTCGACCGCATGGAGGTCCTGCGCCTCTCCGGCTACACGGTGGAGGAGAAGCTCGCCATCGCCAGGCGCCACCTGCTGCCGAAGACGCTCGCCGACAACGGCCTGACCGACGCCCACCTCGCGTGGAGCGACGGCGCGCTCAAGCGCACGATCGCCGGCTACACGCGCGAAGCCGGTCTGCGCGGCCTCGAGCGCGAGATGGCCAGCGTCTGCCGCAAGGTGGCGATCAGCGTCGCCGGCGGCAAGACGCGCCGGGTGACCATCGGACCGCGCTCGATCGAGAAGTACCTCGGGCAGCCGAAGCATCTCTCGGAAGACCTGCTGGCGCGCGACCGGGTCGGCGTCGCGACCGGCCTGGCGTGGACCGCCGCCGGCGGCGAGCTCATGTTCATCGAGGTGTTGGCGACCCCCGGCAAGGGTCAGCTCGTCCTCACCGGTCAACTGGGAGAGGTGATGAAGGAGTCCGCCCAGGCGGCGCTCTCGTTCACCCGCGACTGGGCGGCGCGCCACGGCCACCCGGCCGACTTCTTCACCGACAACGACCTCCACGTGCACGTGCCGGCAGGCGCCATTCCGAAGGACGGACCTTCCGCCGGCATCACCATCGCTTCGGCGCTGGTCTCGACCCTCACCGGGCGAAAGATCGACCGCCGGCTGGCGATGACCGGCGAGATCACCCTGCGCGGCGAGGTGATGGCGATCGGCGGCCTGAAGGAGAAGCTCCTCGCCGCCCAGGCCGCCGGCATCCGGTCGGTCGTCCTGCCCAAGCTCAACCGGCGCGACCTCGTCGACATCCCGGCCTCGGCCCACAAGGGGCTGACGCTCCATCCGGTCGAGTCGATGGATGATGTTCTCGCGCGCGTCCTGCTGCCCGCTGGTCGCGCGAAACCGGCGGCGAAGCCTGCGCCCAGGCGAGCCCGCCGCCGCACCGGAGCGCGTCCGCGGTGAGCCCGGCGCCCTCCGAGGAGGGCCTGGTCGCCTGGCTGCGAACGCTCACTGCGCGCCCCGGTCGCCGCGGCACGCTCATCGGCGACGATGCCGCGACACTGCCGTCCGGCGCCGTCGTCACCGTCGACCAGCAGATCGCGGGCGTGCACTTCCCCGCCGACCTCGCGCCGGCCGTCGTCGCGCGCCGGCTGCTGGCGGTCAATCTCTCGGATCTCGCCGCCTCGGGAGCGCGCCCGCGCCATGCCTTCCTTGCCCTCGCCGCGCCGCGCGGCTTCGATCACCGCGCCTTCTTCCGCGCCCTGACCGCCGCCTGCGACGAGCACGGCGTCGTGCTCGCTGGCGGCGATCTCGCGAACGCGCCGCAACTCCACCTCTCCCTCACCCTGATCGGCGAGCGCCGCAGGAGCGACGCCACGCTGGCGCGCGATCGCGCGCTACCCGGACAGATTCTCTGGCTCGGTGGGACGCTCGGCGAGTCGGCGCTGGGCTGCGAGCTCCTCCGCCGTGGCGCGCGTCCGCGCGGCAGCAACGTCGTCCTGCCAGCATTTCTTCCAGCAAAGGGAGAATTGCGGTCTGCCGCCGTCCGTGCCGTGCACCGGCACCTGCTGCCGGCACCGCAACTGGAACTCGGACGCTGGCTCGCCGGCCGCGGCCGCTCCGCCGCCATCGCCGCGATCGACGTTTCGGACGGACTGGCGAAGGATCTGCACCGCCTGTGCGCTGCCAGCGGCGTCGGCGCCTGCCTCGAAGGCGCCGCCCTCCGCAAGGCAACGGCGCCGCACTTCGCGGAGCTGGCTGCGCGGCTGCGCATCGATCCTGACCGAGCTCGCGAGAGCGGAGGGGAAGACTACGTGCTGCTTTTCACTTTACCGAAGACAACTTCCCCGCCAAGGCGATTCCGCGCACTCGCGATCGGCGCGATCACGCGGGCGAATGGGGTTTTCGTGGACGATCCGGACGCCGGTCCCGCGAGCCGCCGGCGGCGGCTCGCCGATTCAGGCTGGGACCACCTCAGCGGTCGTTGAGCGCGCGCCGCCGCGGGTCGAGGCGATCGACCAGGGCGTCGCCGAGGAAGTTGAGCGCCACGACGGCGAAGACGATCGCCAGACCGGGAAAGAGCGTGAGGTGCGGCGCGTCGAGCAGGTGGCTCCTGCCGGCGTTGATCATCGCCCCCCAGGAGGGCGTCGGCGGCTGGATGCCCAGGCCGAGGAACGACAGGCTGGCTTCGGCGAGAATCGCGCCGGCGAGGCCGAGGCTGGCCTGCACGACGACGAGAGGCAGCACGTTCGGAATCAGGTGAACCAGGATCAGGCGCGGCAGCGCGACACCGCCGGCGCGCGCCGCGAGGACGAACTCCTGCTCCTTGAGCTGCAGGATCTGGCCGCGCACCAGGCGCGCGGTGCCCACCCAGCCGATCGCCACCAGCGCCAGGATGACGTGCGACAGCGCCGGGCCGAGCACCGCCACGAGCGCGATCGCCAGCAGGATGCCGGGGAAGGCGAGAAAGACGTCGAGCACCCGCATCAACAGGGCATCGACGCGACCGCCGAGCGTGCCGGCGAGCGCGCCGACGAAGAGTCCGATCAGCGTCGCCGACCCGACGACCGTGAAACCCACCAGCATCGAGACGCGTGCCCCCCAGAGCAGCCGGGCGAGGATGTCCCGCCCGAGCTCGTCGAGCCCGAACGGATGCGCCCGCGACGGACTCTCGAGACGATGCTCGAGGTCCTGGTCCACCGGGCTGTGCGGCGCGAGGAGCGGCCCCAGGAGGGCGACGAGCAGCAGCAGCCCGACCGCCGCGCCGGCGAGGCGCAGCCGCTTCACGCCCGCCCCCCGCAGCCCGCGAGCCTTGGTACGATGCCGGGATGACTTCCGCCTCCCGATCGGAGCTCTACGACCAGCTGATCCGCGACCTCGAGGCGATCCTCGAGGGCGTCGACGACGCGATCGCCGCGATGGCCACCGTCGCCTGTCTCGTCTACGAGCGCGTGCCCGGGACCAGCTTCGCCGGCTTCTATCGCCGCGTCGCGCCGGAGCTGCTGCGCATCGGCCCCTACCAGGGGCCGCTCGGCTGCCTCGAAATACCCTACGCGCGCGGCGTCTGCGGCGCCGCGGCGCGCGAGCGCGCGACGCAGCTGGTTCCCGACGTCCACGCCTTCCCCGGCCACATCGCCTGCGACGAAGGGGCGCGCTCGGAGATCGTGGTGCCGGTGCTCGACGAACGCGGCGAGGTCGTCGCCGTGCTCGACCTCGACTCCCGCGCGCCGGCGAACTTCGACGACCACGACCGCGCCGGGCTCGAGCGGCTGGTGCGAGCGCTCGCGCCGCGGCTCGCTCACCGGCCCGCCTCCGCCTTCGCGTCCTGAAGCCGGATACGCGGATCGAGCCAGGCGTAGAGCAGGTCGGTGGCGAGATTCACCGCCACGTAGGTCACCGAGATCAACAGCACGCAACCCTGCACCAGCGGATAGTCGCGCAGGCGGATGGCCTGGATCAGCAACCGCCCCAATCCCGGCCAGGAGAAGATCGTCTCGGTGAGGATCGCGCCGGTGAGCAGCGCCCCGAACTGGAGCCCCACCACCGTGACCACCGGAATGAGGGCGTTCTTGAAGGCGTGCAGGAGCGCCACGCGCAGACGCGAGATCCCCTTGGCGCGCGCGGTGACGAGGTAGGGGCGCCCGAGCTCCCCCCCCACCGCCTGCCGCACCATGCGCGTCAGCAGCGCCGAGAGGGCCAGACCGAGCGTCGCCGCCGGCAGCACCAGGCTCCGCCACCCCGAGCTGCCGGAGACCGGCAGGAGATCGAGCTGGATGGCGAACAGGAGCATCGCCACCGGACCGAGCCAGAAGTTCGGAATCGAGACCCCGGCGAGCGAGAAGAGCCGGGCGCAGCGATCGATCCAGCCGTCGCGATGGTAGGCGGCGAGCATCCCCAGCGGCAGGGCGATGGCGAGCGCCGCCGCGAGGGCCGCCGCTGCCAGCAGCGCGGTCGCCGGATAGTGCCGGGCGATGAGCGCGGCCACCGGTTCGTCGAAGTGCAGCGACCGGCCGAGGTCGCCGCGCGCCAGACCGGCGATGAATCCGCCGTACTGCTCGAGCAGCGGCCGGTCGAGTCCGAGCTCGGAACGCAGCGCCGCGACATCCGTCGCCTGCGCCCCCTCGCCGAGCATCATCTCCACCGGATCGCCCGGGATGAGGTGGATGAGGGCGAACACCAGCGTCGCCACCGCCAGCGTCACCGGCACGGCCTGCGCCAGTCGCCGCAGGAGGTAGCCGGTCACGCCTCGCCCCGCGTATCCGCTTCGCCGGCCGTCTCCCGCCCGCCGTCCTCGAGCCCGAGGTGGAGCACCAGGTAGGAGAGCGCCTGGCGCGAGAGCCCGAGCCGGCGCGCGGCCTCGGCCCGGTTGCCGCCCGCGGCGCGCAGCGCCTTGCGCAGCAGGCCGCGGCGGAACTCGTCGATCGCCTGGTGGTAGGCACTCGCCTCGTCCGCCCCTTCCGCCACGGCCGGCGCCCCGAGGTCGAGCATGGCGGCGTGGATCGGTCCGTTGCCGGCGAGCGCGGCGGCGGCCTGCAGGGCGTTCGCCAGCTCGCGCACGTTTCCCGGCCAACGGTGCGCTTCGATGACCCGGCGCGCGTCCGCCGCGAGCTGCAGCTGCGGCAGCGAGCGCAGGAGGCGCTCGCTGGCGACGAAGTGCTCGGCGAGGAGCAGCACGTCGGCGCCGCGCTCGCGCAGCGGCGGCAGCGTCACCGTGCAGACTTTCAGACGGTAGAAGAGGTCCTCGCGGAACTTGCCGGCGCGCACCATGGCCGCGAGGTCGCGGTGCGTCGCGGCGACCAGACGCACGTCCACCCGCCGCGCCGTCGCTTCGCCGAGGCGGCGCACCTCCCCCTCCAGCAGTACGCGCAGCAGCTTGCCCTGCGCCACCGGCGGCAGGTCGCCGATCTCGTCGAGGAAGACCGTGCCGCCGTGGGCCGTCTCGAAGACGCCGGCGCGCGCGCGGTCGGCGCCGGTGAAGGCTCCCCGCGCGTGACCGAAGAGATCCGACAGGAGCAGCGTCTCCGACAGTGCGGCGCAGTTGACCGGCACCCAGGGCGCGCCGGCCCGGCGGCTCGCGCGGCGCAGTTCGCGCGCCGCGAGCTCCTTGCCGGTCCCGCTCACGCCGAGGATGAGCACCGGCATGTCGGAGGGCGCGAACTGCCGCAGCC
>CAZQTL010000203.1:0-5093 GCA_964595975.1 uncultured Thermoanaerobaculia bacterium
CACGTGCTCGCCTGCGCGAAGGCGCGCAAGGCGATCTATTGCGAGAAGCCGGTCGCCGACAGCCTGGAAGGCGCGCGACGCTGCCTCGACGCGGTGCGCGCGGCCGGCGTCGTCGCCGCGATCGGATTCAACCGCCGCTTCGACGTCCATCATCGCGAGGTCCACGACCGCGTGCGCGCCGGCGAGATCGGCCCGGTCGAGCTCCTGCATCTGGTCTCGCGCAGCTCGGCGGCGCCCCCGGCGGCGGCCGCGGCCCGCGCCGGGGGCATGATCCGCGAGAAGGGCACGCACCACTACGACCTCGCCTGCTGGCTCGCGGGCTCCGAGCCGGTCGAGGTCTACGGTTCCGGCGGGTGCCTGTTCGACCCGGAGTACGCCCGCTACGGGGATGTCGATACCGCCGTGCTCGTGCTCCGGTTCGCCTCGGGCGCGCGGGCGAGCTTCAGCTTCTCGCGGCGCACCGCCTACGGCTTCGACGAGACGATCGAGGTGTTCGGCGCCGGCGGCATGCTGCAGTCGACGCGGCTGCGCGAGCGCGGCGTCGCCCTCTACCAGGGACCGCGCGTCGTCGAGTCCGGGATCCACCCCGGCTGGTACGAGCGCTTCGCGCCGACCTACGTCGCGGCGCTGGACGCGTTCTGCGCCGCGGTCCGCGGCGGGGCGCCGATGTCGCCGGATCTGGTCGACGGCGTGCGCGCCCAGGCGGTCGCCGAAGCCGCGCGCGAGTCGATCGAGCGCGGCACCGCGGTCGCGATCCGCGACATCTGGACCTGACCGCGGGTCCCGGCCGGGGATCGTTGCGGGTCGAACTCGGGGCGCCGTCCGGAGCGCGCCCGCCGGGCGCACGACATTGCGAAAACGCAATATCGGCTATTGGCCCTATTGCATGGACAACCCCCGCCCCCCCTCCTATCGTTGCCCGGCCCGGCCATCGACCGGCCCGAACCGCCGCCTGTCCGGCGGCGACGAGAGACCCCCGAGGAGGACTACCCGATGAATCGCAAACGGATCGCGAAGGCCGCCTCGCTGGCCGGCTCCTGCGCGGTACTGGGCCTGGCCCTGGTCGCCGCGCCGGCGGGCGCGCAGGACAAGACCATCCGCATCGGCGTGACGATGCGGCTCCTGAACGAGGTCGGATTCGCGTACGGCGCGATGGCCAAGGACGAGCTCGAGGCGGTCAACGCCCGCGGCGGGATCAACGGCGCGAAGCTCGAGGTGATCCTGCTCGACGACGAGTGCAAGCCGGACAAGGGGATCGCCAACGTCAACCGGTTCATCCACCAGAACAAGGTGCATCTGGTGTTCGGGTCGACCTGCTCGTCGGTGTCGATGCCGATCGTCGACGTGACCTCGAAGGAGCAAGTGCCGCAGATCGTCCCCCAGTCGACCAATTCGTCGATCACCCAGAAGGGCAGCGAATGGGTGTTCCGCGTCTCGGTCTCCGAGCGGTTCTACGCGGCGGTGCACGCGAAGTGGGCGGCCGAGAACGTCGGCAAGAAGATCGCGTACCTGTACACGACCGACGGCGCCGGCATCGCCTTCACCAAGCAGTTCCAGGACTACATGCGCAAGACCTACAACGTCGAGCCGGCCTACGAGGCGCAGATGCAGGAGACCGACCTCGACTTCCGCGCGCATCTCCTCAAGATCAAGGCGGTGAATCCCGACGTGCTGGCGATCGGCGGCCAGGCCGACACGCTGGCGCGCGAGGCGCAGCAGTCCTACGAGGTCGGCATCCCCCGGCGCATCGTGCGCGTCGCCGCGTCGGCGGCGGTGAACCCGCCGTTCCCGACGCTCGCCGGCGAAGCGGCGGTCGGCACGGTGTTCGCCGCGGCGTTCAACTGCCGCGACGAGCGTCCGATCGCGAAGGAGTTCGTCGCGATGGTGAACCAGAAGTACAAGTTCGCCTGCCCCGACCACGACTTCTCGCAGGCCTGGGACGCCGCGCAGATCGTCAAGATGGCGCTCGCCAAGGCGAGCCTCAAGCTGACCGACGCCTCGCTCGCCGACGACCGGCGCGCGATCCGCGACGCGCTGGCGACGATCCGCTACGAGGGACTCGCCTCCGGCCCGATCGAGTTCTGCGCCGCCCCGACGCCCCAGTGCCGCGACGGCAACCGGACCGGGATCCTGGTCCAGTACGCGAAGGGCGGCAAGGACTACGAGGCGAAGGTCCTGTCGCGCGTGTCGTTCGACAAGGACTTCGGGCTGCCGAAGTAACGCTCCGACGCCGGCCGCGGGGGCAGGCCCGCCCCGCCGCCGGCGGTTGCGGACACCGTCCCGCGCGCGGGCTCCGGCGTCATGATCGCCCGGTATCCCAGGAGCCCACGATGAGCGTCGACGAGCCCGAGGCGTCGCTGCCCGCGACCGACGGCGCGCTGATGCGCGCGACCTCCGCCCGCCGGCTCGGCCCCTGGATCGCGGCGCTCGCGGTGATGGCGGTGCTGCCGTGGATCGCCCTCAACGACTACCACCGCTTCCTCCTCAACCTGATCCTGATCAACGTCATCCTCGCGGTGGGCCTCAACATCGTGAAGGGATTCGCCGGTCAGGTCACCGTCGGCCACATCGCGCTGATGGCGATCGGCGCCTACGCCGCGGCGGTCTTCACCGCCAAGTTCGGCTGGCCGTTCTGGCTGGCGCTGCCCGGCGCGGTCCTGGTCACCGCCACCGCCGGCGCGCTGGTCGGCGTCCCGTCGTTCCGCCTCGAGGGCGCCTACCTCGCGCTGGCGACGCTCGGGCTCGCCGAGTCGGTGCGCATCTTCATCTCGGCGACCGACTACCTGGGCGCGTCGGTCGGCTTCTCCGACATCCCGCCGCCGCGCTTCTTCGGCGCCGAGCTGACGTCGTTCCGCAGCTACTACTACGTGATCATGCCGCTCGCGGTCGCCGGCGTGTACTTCTCGTTCTGCATGCTGCGGTCGAACATCGGCCGCGCGTTCAAGGCGCTGCGCGAGGATCCGCTCGCCGCCGGCGCCGCCGGCATCAACGTGCGCAAGTACAAGACGCTCGCGTTCGTCATCAGCGCGATGTACGCCGGCTGCGCCGGCGCGCTGGCGGCGCACATGCGCCCCGGCTTCCTGCACCCGAACAGCTTCACGCTGGTCGAGATGGTGACGCTGCTGCTGATGGTCGTGCTGGGCGGCATCGGCCACGTCTGGGGCGGCATCATCGGCGCGGTCGTGGTCACGATCGTCTACGATCTGACCCGCGACTACTACCAGATCCAGCTCCTGCTCTTCGGACTGGTCATCGTGCTGACGGTGATGTTCGTGCCCAAGGGCATCGGCGGCGTCATCGACCGCTGGGTCGTGACGCGCGGCTTCGTCGCGCAGCGCAAGGCCAACCGGCATGCTCCTTGAGGTGACCGGGTTCTCCAAACGCTTCGGCGGCCTGGTCGCGCTGTCGAACGTCGACCTCGCGGTCGCCAAGGGCGAGATCCGCGGCGTCATCGGCCCGAACGGCTCGGGCAAGAGCACGCTCTTCAACCTGATCTCGGGCGTCTACCGGCCGGAGGCCGGCGGCACGAAGACCTTCGACGGCGAGGACGTCACCGATCTCCAGCCGCACGAGATCGCGCGGCGCGGCGTCGCGCGGACCTTCCAGATGCTGCGCATCTTCTCGGAGATGACGGTCCTCGAGAACCTGATGGTCGGGCACCACTGCCATACGACCTACGGCACGGCGGCGGCGATCGTCGGCCGGCCGGCGGTCTGGGAGGAGGAGCGGCGCGTGCGCGGCGAGATGATGGAGCTGCTCGAGTTCATCGGCCTCGCCGACTACGCGCGGATGCCGGCCGGCGAGATGTCCGGCGGCCAGCGCCGGCTGCTGGCGCTCGGGCGGGCGATGGCGATGCGCCCGAAGCTGCTGATGCTCGACGAGCCGGCCGCGGGGCTCTCGCCGGTGAACGTCGACAAGCTGCTCGAGACGGTGATGGCGCTGAAGGCGCGCTACGGGCTCACCTTGATCATCATCGAGCACATCCTCAAGGTCGTGATGGACACCTGCGACGTGGTCTCGGTGCTCGAGCACGGCGAGAAGATCGCCGAGGGCCCTCCCGCCGCGATCAAGGACGACCATCGCGTGATCGAGGCCTACCTCGGCAAGGAAATGAAGGACGCCGAGGTGCGCGCGTTCCTGCGCGGGGGCTGACGGCGGCCCGGCGCGCGCGGCGGGCGGATCGGCGGAGACGAACGGACGGACCAGACGACATGGGATTCGAGCGACCGGAAGTGGTGATCGTGGGCGGCGGCGCGATGGGGAGCCTGTTCGGCGGACTGCTCGCCGGCGGCGGCCTCGCGGTCACGCTCGTCGACGTCTGGCGCGAGCACGTCGACGCGATCCGCGCGCGCGGCCTGCGCTTCACCGGTCACGGCGGCGAGCGCACGATCGCGATCGGCGCGACCACCGACGCCTCGACGGTCGCCCGCGCCGATGTCGTGCTGTTCCAGTGCAAGGCGTTCGTCAACGACGCGGCGGCGCGCTCGGTCCTCCACCTGATGCGCGACGACACCGTGGCGATCTCGTTCCAGAACGGCCTGGGCAACGAGGAGACGCTCGGCGCGATCCTGGGCGCCGGGAGGATGCTCGGCGGCCTCACCGCGCAGGGAGCGACGATGGTCGGCCCCGGCGTGGTCCGCAACTTCGGCGACCTGCCGACCTGGATCGGCGAGATGGGCGGCGGTCTCTCGGACCGCGCGACCGCGATCGCCGAGGCGTTCACCCGGCACGGGCTCGCGACGCACGCGAGCGCCGACATCAAGCGCGAGAAATGGCAGAAGCTCCTCGGCAACGCGGCGCTGGGCGCCGCGTCGGCGGCGACCGACCTGTCGGCGGCCGAGATGGTCGAGGTCCCGGAGCTGCGGGCGGCGATCCTGCGCGCGCTCGACGAGACGGCCGCGGTCGCGCGGGCCTGCGGCGTCGACCTGTCGGAGGCGCAGAAACGCGCGATCTTCGAGAAGCTGACGACGACCGCCGGCGGCGGCACCGGCGCGGCGAAGTCGTCGATGGCGACCGACCTCGCGAACCGGCGTCCGACCGAGATCGACACGATCCACGGCGCGGTGTCGAGGCTCGGGCGCGAGAAGGGCGTG
>CAZQTL010000203.1:5193-7436 GCA_964595975.1 uncultured Thermoanaerobaculia bacterium
GGCGGCAACGGCACCGGCAAGTCGACGATGCTCAAGACGCTGTCCGGCCTCCTCAAGCCGTGGCGCGGCGAGATCGTCTTCGACGGCGAGCGCATCGACGGTCTGCGGCCGGACCGCATCGTCCGCCGGGGGCTCGTGCAGGTGACCCAGGGCAAGGAAGCCTACCCGGGAATGACCGTCGAGGAGAACCTGCTGCTCGGCGCGCACACGCGCCCGGACCGCGCGGTGCGCCGGCGCGGGCTGGAGCGGGTCTACGGCTACTTCCCGATCCTCGGCGAACGGCGCCGCCAGCTCTCGGGCACGCTCTCCGGCGGCCAGCTCCAGATGCTGTGCATCGGTCGCGGCCTGATGTCCGAGCCGAAGATGATGCTGCTGGACGAACCGTCGGCCGCGCTGGCGCCGCAGGTCGTGCTCGACATCTTCCGCACGATCGCGAGAATCTGCCGCGACGGCATGACCGTCCTCCTGGTCGAGCAGAACGTCCGCATGGCCTTGCTGCTCGCCGAGGTCGGCTATGTGATCAAGGACGGCGTGATCCACCTCGAGGGCCCGGCCGAGCGCCTGATCAGCGACGACGCGGTGCGGCTGTCCTACCTCGGCGGCACGGTCGCCGACCGCGATCGCAAGATGGCGATCTGACCGGCCAGCGGAGCGGACCATGGACTACTTCATCGACCTCGTGATCGTCGGCCTGTCGATCGGCATGGTCTACGGCCTGGTCGCCGTCGGGATCTCGCTAATCTACTCCGGCCTCGACGTCGTGCACTTCGCGCACGGCGAGATCTACATGCTCGGCGCGTTCATCGGCTACACGCTCTACACCAAGCTCGGGCCGCCGTTCCCGGTGGTCCTGATCGGCGCGATGGCGCTGACCGGCCTGGTCGGCGTGGTGATCGAGCGCGTGTTCTACCGGCGCATCCTCAAGTCGGGCGGCGGCTACACGGTCGCCGGCATGGCGATGGTCATCTGCGGCTTCGGCATGTCGATCATCCTGCAGAACGTCGCCTTCCTGATCTGGGGCCCCAAGCCGCTGCCGTTCCCGGTGACCTTCGGCATGCCGATCGAGATCGGCCGGGTGACGCTGCCCGCCGCCTACGTCTGGATCGTCGTCGCGGCGCTCACGCTGATGGCGGCGCTGCACGTCTTCCTCAAGCACACGCGACTCGGCCTCGCGGTGCGCGCGGTCGCCGGCAACAAGGAGATCGCTTCGCTGATGGGCATCAACGTCCCGTTGACGATCTCGGTGATCTTCGGCGTCGCCTGCGCGCTGGGCGCCGCCGCCGGCGTGCTGATCGGCCCGATCAACTACGTGCAGGTGCTGATGGGCATCGGCATCCTGGTCAAGGCCTTCGCCGCCGCGGTCATCGGCGGCTTCGGCAGCCTGCCCGGCGCGGTCCTGGGCGGGCTGCTCGTCGGCGTGACCGAGAGCCTGGGCGCCGGCTACCTGTCCGGCTCCTACAAGGAGATCTACGCGTTCGTGCTGCTGATCGTCGTGCTGATGGTCCGGCCGGCGGGACTGTTCGGCGTGATCGCGAAAGTGAAGGCCTGACCCCGCGCGCGCCGGACGTTTGGCGACGACGGCGCCGCCCCGACCCGAGGAGAACGATGAGACCCGCACTCGAACAACTCGCCCGATCGCTCGCCGACGCCTGGCGGAAGGGCTCGACGATCCCGCTGCCGCCCGCCGACGCCTCGGTGGCGTCCCGGGCCGACGCCTACGCGGTCCAGGATCGCATGGCCCGGCTGATCGGCGACGCCTGCGTCGGCTGGAAGGTCGGCGCGGCGGTGAAGGCGGTCCAGGTGCTCGAAGGCCACGACGGACCGATCGTCGGGCGGCTGTTCGCGCCCGGCCTCTACCAGAGTCCGGCCCGGGTGCCGGCCACCCTCTACGACGGCTACAAGATCGAATGCGAGTTCGCGTTCCGGTTCCGCCAGCCGGTCGCCCCGCGCGCGCAGCCGTACACGCGCTACGAGCTCGCGCCCAGGATCGCGCTGCATCCCGGACTCGAGCTCGCCGGCTGCCGCTACCAGCGCGACGGCGCCGCGCGCCGCTTCACGACCCACGACGCGATCTCCGACAACGGCGGCGGCGGCGCCTACGTGATGTCGCCGGTCGGAATCGACGACTGGGCGGGGATCGACTTCGAGCGGCTGCCGATCGACGCGCGGATCGACGGCGGCGCTCCGATCGAGATCTACACCGGCGAGCTTCGACGCGATCCGGTCGACATCCTGGTCGAGAC
>CAZQTL010000204.1:0-7315 GCA_964595975.1 uncultured Thermoanaerobaculia bacterium
TCGACATGCCGCCGGAAGCGCTCGAGGATCGCCTGCCAGCCGGCGCGCTGCTGCTCGACGGAGTGCGTCTCCTCGCTGTCGAACGTGACGCGCACGGTGACGCCGGCCGCGCCGTCGCCCGCAGCGAGAAACTCGACCGTCGCCTCCCGGTCGCCGAACGAGTAGGCGATGAGGCGCTCGGGCTCCACCCGGGTGTAGGTGCCCTCGAAGTCGAAGCCGAAGCTGCCGTCTTTCGCCTCCATGCGCGAGCAGAACTTCCCGCCCGGCCGCAGATCGACGGACGACCGCGTCGTATGCCAATCGTCCGACGCGGCGTTCCACTGCAAGATGTCGTCGGGGTTGGAGTAGGCGTTCCACACCCGGCTCCGGAGCGCGCGGACCGTCGTCTCGACCGTGATCTTCATGCGGACTCCGATTCTCCCACGACCGCACTCCCGACTGGCGGGCCCAGCGGGGCGCCCCGGCGTTCAGACATCGAGGCGTTCCGCGTACGGCACCGCTTCGCCATGTTCGAGCGAGCGGCGCAGGATCCGCAGGTACATCGCCCAGCAGGTGCAGGAGATCCGGAAGTGCTCGTTGGGGCTCGGCCAGCCGGTGTGGCGGAAGCGCAGCCAGGTGACGCCGTCTCCGGCCTCGAGGCGCATGCCGACCCTCGTCCCCAGCCAGTCGCTGTCGGCACGCACCATCTCGAGCTCGAACTCCGCGTCCTGGACGCAGCGAGAGACCCGCGCTCGCCATTCGTACTCCGGTCCGAAGTCGAGCTCGTACTCGGTCCCTTCGCGCGGCTCGCCGGTCGAGCGCAGGGTCCACCATGTGTCCAGTCCCTGCGGTGTGCTCACGGCGCGAAACAGGCGCTCCGGCGAAGTCTTGATGGGCATGTCGTGCAGGATGTCCACCATCGAGGTCTCCTCTCTCGTCGGCCCGGTGTCGAAGCGGGATCCTCTCGCCGGCGTGGGTCGCGTGGCCGAGGCTACGCCAGCTCGCGCCGCATGATGACCCGGAGGTGCATCGGAAAGCCGCCCATCGCCTCGCGGCGCTGCAGCTGGACGAGGCCGGGGGTGAGCTCGTGCGGGGCGAGGATGCGGAAGCCGCGCTTGGCGTAGAACGGCGCGTTCCACGGCACGTCGGTGAGGGTCGAAAGGGTGATGGCCGGGTAACCGGAGACGCGGGCGATGGCGCAGACCGCTTCCAGGAGCTCGCTGCCCACTCCCTTGCCGGAGACATCCGGGTGGACGTCGATCTCTTCGAGGTGCGCGATGCCGTCGATCTCGCTGGTGAAGGCCATCGCCACCGGCGGCGAATCGTCCAGCGTCACGACCCAGAGGGTGCGGTCGCGCACGTGACGCGCGAAGAGCTCGGGGGTGAAGTCCTGCTCCCAGAACGGCTCGAACGCCGGGTGGCCGCGGAAGCGGCCGGTGGCCGCGCGCTCGATCGGCTTGAGCCACGGGATGTCCGCCATCTCGCCGCGCCGGATCACGATCTCGCCGTTCTTCATCGTTCGGTCCTCCCCGTTTTCACTGCTTTTCCGGCCCTCCAGTGCGCGAGGCGCGAGCGCACCAGGGCGCCGGCGAGACGCAGCGGCCCGACCGGCGCGGGCGGCGTGAGCGTGCCGGCGAGATGGCGCTTCATCGCCTCGCCACGGCGGATCTTGCCCGACGAGGTGCGCGGCAGCGTGCCTGGCGCGAGCACCTCGACCGCGTCGACCGCCAGGCCGACGCGCGCCAGCACCGCCTCGCGCGCCCGCGCACGCAGTGCCGGGAAACGCTCTGGCGCGACTCCCTTGGCGTGCTCCACGAAGAGTACGACGGCTTCCGTGTCGCGTCCCGGCGGCAGATGGCTGGCGGCGGCGACGCAGCCCGCCCGCACGTCGGGCAGGTCGGCGACCGCGAGCTCGAGGTCGGCCGGCGCGTAGTTGCGCCCGCGCACCAGCAGAATCTCCTTGGCGCGTCCGGTGAGGTAGAGCTCGCCTGCGTGCACGAAGCCGAGGTCGCCGGTGTCGAGCCAGCCGTCCCGGAGTGCGGCAGCGGTGGCCGCCGGCTGATCGAGATAGCCGCTCATCAGCGACGGTCCGGCGACGAAGAGGCGCCCGACCCGGTTCTCCGGCAAGGCGGCGCCGCCCTCGTCGCGCAGCTCGAGGCGGAAACCGGCGAGTGGCCGGCCGACCGAAACGATCTCCGCCGGCACCTCGGTGCCGCCTCCTGCGCCCACCCTGAGTGCAGTGGCGATCGCTTCGCCGCGGTCGGCGAGGGGGCCGCGCTCGAAAGCGGTGACGACGTAGGGGCGCTCGAGGTCGGCGAAGGTCACCGCCAGCGCCGCTTCCGACAGGCCGTACACCGGTTTCAGCGCCTCGGCGCGGAAGCCCCAACGCGCGAAGCGCTGGGCGAAGGCGCGCAGCACCTCCGGCACGACGGTCTCCGCGCCACAGAGCGCGAAACGCCAGGCGGAGAGATCGATGCCCTCCATCTCTTCATCGCGGATGCGCGCCGTGGCGAGGGCGTAGGCGAAGTTGGGCGCCGGCGAGATCGTGCCGCGGTGCCGGCCGAGGGCGCGCAGCCAGAGCGCCGGCCGCGCCACGAACGCTTCCGGCGGCACCAGGGTGAGTACCGAGGGTCGTTCGAGCGCCGGGAAGACGCAGCCGATGAGACCCATGTCGTGGTAGAGCGGCAGCCAGGAGACACCGGTGATCGCCCCCGGGGCGTCCTTCCCCGCCGGCCAGAGCGCGTTCAGGGCGCGCACCTGGGCGAGCACCGCCGCCTGGCTGAGCGCCACCGGCTTCGGCTCGACCGTCGTGCCGGAGGAGAACTGCACCATCGCCAGGTCTCCCGGCGCGCCGTCGCTCGCCAACTGCGCCGTCCGCGGCAGGTCGGCGAGCGTCCGTCCGCCGAGCGGCAGCCGCGCCGCCGCCAGCGTCTCGCCGAGCAGGGCGTGGACGCGAGCCTCGGCGAGCAGCAGCCGCGCGCCGGCGGCAGCGAGCATCGCCGCCGTGCGCTGGTGATACTCGGCGAGGCGGCCAAGACGCACCGGCGGATAGAGCGGCACCGGCACCGCGCCGGCGAGGAGAGTGCCGAAGAAGGCGTCGAAGAACTCGGCGGAGGTCGGGTAGACGAGGCCGACGCGCTCGCCCGGGCCGATGCCGAGTGCGGCCAGGCCGCCGGCGACGAGACTGCTCCTCTCCGCGATCGCCGCCCAGGTGTGAAAGCTCTCGCGCTCGGCGCGATCGACCAGGCGCAGCCCGGCGGTGGGGAAGTCCCGGGCGCGCTGGAGAAGGCGCTGCAGGGTGTCGAGCGTCATCGCGCTGGGCGGGTCAGTGCGGGAGCGGGTTCACGGAAGGCCGGGGGGCGGAGAGCTTTTCCAGCAGGACCGCCTGCAGGTCGCCGAGGGTGGCGATGCCAGCCTCCTCGTCGGGCTCGAGGGTGACGCGGAAGCGATTCTCGATCTCGGCGGCGAGCGTGAGGAGTTTGAGCGAGTCGAAGCCGAGGTCTTCGACCAGCCGCAGGCGGGGATCGAAGCCGCCGGCGAAACCCAGGTGCTGACGGGCGACCTCGACGATGCCGTTCTCGATCTCGCCCGCCGTCATGCGTCCCCCCAGGGCAGCAGGCCGGCGCGGCCGGCGAGCCGCGCGCGGTAGTCCCCCGCCGACTCGAGGGCGCGCTCTTCGTGGCGGATGCGCGCCGCGAGGAGCAGGGCGTTCGCGGCGGTGGCGACGAGCGCGGTGATCCAGGCGCAGTGCACCAGCGGCAGGACGGCGACCTCGATCGCCACCGCGACGTAGTTGGGATGGCGGACGAAGCGATACGGCCCCGAGGCGACCGCCGGCAGCCCAGGAATGACGATGACGCGGGTGTTCCAGCGCTCGCCGAGGGTGACGATCGCCCAGTAGCGCAGCGCCATCGTCAGGACGACGATCCAGGTGGCGACGATCGCCACCGGCGGGATGAACGGGCGGCCCAGGAGCACGACCTCGAGCGGTCCGGCAGCGAGAAACAGGACGTGCGCCACGACCATCAGCAGGTAGAAGCCGCGTGACTCGGCCTCGACGCCGCCGCGCGCGAGAGCGCGCCGGGCGTTGCGCCACGACAGTCCCATCTCGAGCGTGCGCTCGGCCGCCACTGCGGCGACGAGGAGGAAGAAGAAGAGCGTCCCGGGGGCGCCGTGGAAGAGGTCGGTCACGCCGGAAAACTTACCATCGCAGCAGTACGAGCTCGCTGCAGAAACCGGGTCCGAGCGCGAGCAGCATGCCCAGACTGCCGGCCGGCGGCCGCGCCTCGGCGAGCGTCGCGGCGAGCACCAGGAGGACCGAAGTCGAGGAGAGGTTGCCGACCTCGCGCAGACTCTTCCAGGTGAGCTCGAGGGCCCCCGGCGGCGTCGCCAGCGCCTGCTCCATCGCCTCGAGCACCTTCGGCCCGCCGGGGTGGCAGACCCAGGAGTCGATGTCGCCGCGGGTGAGGCCGCGCTCGCCGAGGAAGGCGTCGACGTCCGGCCGCAGGTGCTCTTCGACGACCTTGGGTACGTCGGCGGAGAGAACGATCTGGAAGCCGCTCTCCGAGATGTCCCAGCCCATCACCCGCTCGGAGTTCGGGTAGAAGATCGAGCGCGTCGCGACGACCTCCGGTCCGCGGGCCGCGGCAGCAGCGTCTGGGCTTCGCTCCCCGGCGAGCGCCGCCGCGCGGTCGCCGCCGACCACCACCGCCGCAGCCGCGCCGTCGCCGAACAGGCCCGAGGCGATGAGATTGGGAATGGAGAGGTCCTGGCGCTGCAGGGTGAGCGAGCAGAGCTCGACCGAGAGCAGCACAGCGACCTGGTCCGGAAAGCCGCGCACGTAGTCGGCGGCACGGGCGATGCCGGCGGCGCCGGCGACGCAGCCGAGCCCGAAGATCGGAATGCGCTTCAAGTCGCTGCGCAGCCCGAGGCGGTTGATCAGGCGGGCGTCGATCGACGGCGTGGCGATGCCGGTGACGGTAACGAAGAAGAGCGCGTCGATATCGGCGACGGTCAGGGCGGCCTTGGCGAGGGCATCGAGCACCGCCTCGCCGCCGATCTCCTCGGCGACGCGGATCCAGGCGCTGTTGGTTTGCCCGAAGGTGGCGAGGCCCGGATACTCCTCGATCGGCAGCGCGAGGTGCCGCCCGCCGACCAGGACGTTCCGGTGCAGCTGCTCGATGCGGTCGAGATTGAAGTAGCGCTGCTCCCAGTAGCCGCGCAGCGCCGCGAGGAGCGTCTCCTGGTCGTAGTAGTGGTGCGGGAAGGCCGCGCCGACCGCGGCGATCCGCGGCAGCGCCTCGGCGCTCATCGTTCGCTGCCGAGCGTGCGGTCGGCGAGGCGTGCGAGAGCCAGCGCGGCGACGAGATCGAGCACCAGCGCGCCGCGCGCGAGCTGCCAGAACGGAGCGACGGGCAGGCGCGTGAGGCCGGCGACGGCGAGCACCAGCAGCGGTCCGCGGAACGTCCAGGCGGCTGCCCCGGCGGCGAGGCCATCGAGCCACCAGCGCCGCGTCTGCCCGCGGACGAGCAGGAAGAGGGCGAGGAGCGCCAACCCCTCGAAAGCCCAGGAGGCCCACTGGATCGTTGCCGGAAGACCCTCCGGCCGGGCGATGCCGCGCGCCGCGAGCGGCGCGAGGTCGGGCGCCAGGCCGCAGGCGGTGAGCGTCGTCGTCCCGAGGGCGAAGACCAGCAGCAGCAGGGGGGCGGCGAGGAGGAGGAAGCGCGGCAAGAGAGTTGGATGATACCCCCGGGGGCGGGAGTTGACAGCGGCACAATGATTCGATTATTCTAGAAACATGGAAGCGACAACCGCCCTCGACCGCCTGACCGCGCTCGCCCAGGAGACCCGCCTCGCCCTCTTCCGCCGGCTCGTGCAGCAGGGGCCCGCGGGGCTCACCGCCGGCGAGATCGGCGCGGCGCTGGCGGTGCCGGCACCGACCCTGTCGTTCCATCTCGCGCACCTCGAGCGTGCCGGTCTCGTGACCTCGCAGCGCGAAGGGCGCTCGATCCGCTACGCGGCCCACTACGGTGCGATGGAAGAGCTGCTCGCCTACCTCTACGAAAACTGCTGCCAGGCGGGGGCCTGTTGCCCGCCCGACAGCCCGCTCGTGGCGCTCTCGGGCGCCCGGAAAGGAAAGACCGCAAAATGAACCTCGAGATCCCGAACCAGGAAGAGAAGGTCCGTCAGGTCCGCGACCGCTACGGCCGCATCGCCGCCGGCGAGATCTCCGGCTGCGGCTGCGGCGTCGGCGCCGGCTGCGAGACCATGGTCGCGCAGGAGCTGGGCTACGACGCTGGCGAGCTCGCTGCGCTCCCTGAAGAGGCCAACCTCGGCCTCGGCTGCGGCGCGCCGATCGGCTTCCTCGCGCCCGCGGCCGGCGAGACGGTGCTCGACCTCGGCTCGGGCGCCGGCATCGACGCCTTCCTCGCCGCCCGCCGGGTCGGCAAGGAGGGGCACGTCATCGGCGTCGACATGACGCCGGAGATGCTCGACAAGGCGCGCGCCGGCGCCGCGCGGATGGGCTTCATCCAGGTCGAGTTCCGCGCCGGCCGGCTCGAAGCGCTGCCGGTGGACGACGCCTCGGTCGACGCCGTGACCAGCAACTGCGTCATCAACCTGGTGCCCGACAAGCCGGCGGTCTTCCGCGAGATCGCCCGCGTGCTGAAGCCCGGCGGCCGCCTCGTCGTCTCCGACATCGTGCTCGAACGCCCGCTGCCGGAAGCGCTCGCTGCCGACCTCCTGGGCTACGTCGGCTGCATCTCCGGCGCCGAGCAGAAGGCGTCCTACTTCTCCGGTCTCGCCGAGGCGGGCCTGGGCGACATCGAGGTCCTGCGCGACGTCGACTACCTCGAGACCCTGCTCACGACGATGCCGGAAGAGGTCGAAGCCCTCCTCGCCCGCACCGGCACCCAGCTCGCGGACGTCCAGGGCACCGTCCGCTCCGTCACCTACCGCGCCCGCCACGGCCAAGCGACGACCCAGCCCGCCGCCGGCAAGCTCGCGGTCGAAAGCTGCTGCGGCCCCGACTGCTGCGGGGGCGGCAAGCACTGACGCCCTGCCTCCAGACGCCTGCGGATGAAAAAAGGGCCGCCCGGGTGGGCGGCCCTTTCGTCGTGCGGGGTGCTGCGCGCGGCGGTTACGGAACCGACGAGCTCCAGTGCGAGAAGTCGCCGTGGCCGAAGCTCGACGAGAAGATGTAGTTGCTCTGGCACTGCGTCGGCAAGGTGAAGTCCTGCGTGACGATGCGGTCGTTCGACGACGCGCCAGTCGATGCGGCGGTGCCGAGGCCGCGCTCGGCGAAGGCCGTCCACAGCGCACACTCGTGATCGCCGTC
>CAZQTL010000205.1:0-5297 GCA_964595975.1 uncultured Thermoanaerobaculia bacterium
TCATGTCGAGGCCGCCGCCCGCGGAGTACGGGACGACCATCCGGATCGGCTTCGATGGAAACCCCTGCGCGACCGCGCCGCCCGCGGCGAGGCCGATCGAGATCGCGATCAGGTATCCGGTCAATTTCGTCGCATGCGACATGCGTCCCCCCTTTTCGTCGTTGAATCGCCGGCGGCGCGCCTCGGGTCGTCGTCGATTTCCTAGCGCAGCTCGCCGCGCGCGCGCATGACGATCGGCATCGCCATCAGCACGACCGCGCAGGCCGCGATCGGGACGAACGCGAGCGCCGGTCGCCCGGTGAGGTCCCAGACGACACCGCTCAGGACTCCGACGACCAGCGCGCCGCCGTAGCTCAACGTGAACATGCCGGCCGATGTTCGCGCGACGTCCTCGGGCCGGCACAGGCGCGCCGGCAGCATCAGGGCGACGATCAGTCCGCCGCCTTCGGCGACGCCGAAGAGCGACGCCCAGACGATCGTCCACGGACCGACGGCGAACACGAGACCCAGGACGCTCGCCAGCGCGAGAACGCCGGCGGCGAGGAACGGCCACCATCGGCCTTCGAGCCGATGCGCGACCGCGAGCAGCAGCAGCGAGCCGGGCAGCTGCGCGACGTTGAGCGCGATCAGCGCGCCGGCGATCAGGTCCGCGCGCCCTTCGTGGGCGAGGTAGATCGGTAGGAACGCGTTGGTCGCGAAGTAGACCGCGTTGATGCTGCCGATGAGCGCGCCCAGCCGCCAGACCAGCCCGGCGCGCCAGTCGGGCATCCAGCGCCGCGCCGCGGCGGCCGTCGGAACCGGCCCCTTCGGCGCCAGCGCGTGCAGCAGGATCGCGATGATCGCGATCGGCAGCGCCCAGGCGACGAACGACGCCCGCCAGCTGCCGCCGACCAGCGGTAGCAGCCACGGGATCGTCAGCAACACCGGCACGCACTCGCCGACCAGCAGCCCGTTGCCGTAGACGGCCGTCCCCAGGCCGATCCGGCCCGGCACCCACTGTCGGACCGCGGTCGGCATCGCCGGCTGCATGACCGCGACGCCGGCCGCCATCAGGATCGACGTCGCGAGCAGCGTGGCGAAGCCGGTCGACAGCCCCCGCAGCGCCGATCCGATCGCGACGATCGCGAGGCCTCCGATCAGCGCCGCCTTGAGCCCCAATCGCGCGACCATCACCGAGCCGACGATCGCGGTCGTCGCGAACATCGCCGGGCCGACACCGGACAGCACACCGACCTCGGTCGCGTTCAATCCGAGCTCGTCGCGGATCGGCGCGATCACCGGCGGCAACGACAGGATCGTGATCCGCAGCGCGTTGCCCGCGAGCCAGAGGAGCGCCAGCGCCGTGGCGAATCGCGTCGTGGCGGCGTCGGCGTCGTGCATCGTTCGGATTCTGGCACGCGTGGGTGCAGCGCGGCCGCTGGTCGGGGCCGATCGACTGCCGTATTCTCGGCGCCTGCGGCACCCGCGGCGCGGGCGCGCGTGTTTCGGAGAACCGAAGATGGCGTCGAGTTTCGTCGTGGCGAACGGACTGCGGATCCACTATCGGTTCGAAGGAAAGCCGGGGACGCCGGTCGTGATGATGTGTCACGGACTGTTGGGATCGCTGGATCTGTGGGAGCCCCAGGTGCCGGCGCTGACGCCGCGCTATCGCGTGCTCCGGTTCGACAACCGCGGACACGGCCGGACCGAAGCGCCGCCACCGCCGTACGACGTCGACACGCTGGCGCGCGACGCCGTCGGGCTGCTCGACGCGCTGGCGATCGAACGCGTGCACTTCGTCGGCTGCTCGCTCGGCGGCATGATCGGACAGTCGCTCGGCGCTCGTCACGGCGCGCGGCTCGCGAGCCTCGTGCTGGTCGGGTCGCGTAGCGTCATGGGACCGGCGTCAATGTGGGAGGAGCGCATCCGGATCGCCCGCAGCCAGGGCATCGCGCCGCTGGTGCCGACGATGCTCGAGCGCTGGTTCACGCCCGCCTTCCGCGCGTCGGATCCGGCGGCGGTCGACGCGGTCGCCCGCGGTGTCATCGCCACACCGGTCGATGGCTTCGTCGGCGCCTGCATGGCGATCCGCGACTTGGACCACACGCGCCTCCTCGGGACGATCGCGGTCCCGACGCTGGTCGCCTGCGCCGGCGACGATCCCGGCGTGCCGCTCTCCGACGCCCGCTACACCCACGAGTCGATCCGCGGCTCCACGCTCGCCGTCGTCGACGGCGCGCGCCACCTGTACACGATCGAGCGCGCCGCGCAGTTCAACCGCCTGCTGCTCGACTGGCTCGACCGGCACTGACGCGGCGCACGGCAGGGGCGGCCGCAACCGCGTCGGCTACGACTCGCGCGCGAAGATCTCGTCGACGCCGAGCCGGCGCACCGCCAGCCCCTGCTCGTACGAGTAGCGGGTCATCACCTCGAGCGTGCGGCGGTTGGGCTCGACGCCGTAGGGCCAGAAGTCCTCGCCCATCAGCGCGCGCGTCTGCTGGGCGTGCGAGGTGATCCAGGGCAAGCTCACCTTGAGCGCGTCCTGCTCGAAGAGTTCGGCGGTGGCGATCCGCTTCGCCTCGGTGAACGCGCGCGTCAGCGCACCGGCGAGCCACGGGTGGCGCTCGTGGACGTCGAGGCGCACGCCGAGCGCGTGCATGATCGGGAAGATGCCGGTCCGCCGGTAGTACTCGCGCTCGGCGGTCTCGTAGTCCTCGTACAGGCGCGCCACCGGCGTGCGTCCGTCGCGGTAGCAGCCCGGCGGGCGCGGTGCGATGACCGCGTCGAGCGAGCCGTCGGCGATCATCGCCGACAGCGTACGCCCCTCGGGAACCGGCTCCAGCGGAAATCCGGGGGGGAGGTTCAGCGGGAACTTGTCCTTGCGGCCGGGCACGTCGAGACCGCCCTGGCGCCACAGGATGTCGGCGGGCTTCACCCCGTGATCGTCGGCGAACATGCCGCGCGGCCACATCACCGCCGACATCTGGTATTCGACGATGCCGACGCGCTTGCCCTTCAGGTCCTCGGGACGCCGGATGCCGCGGTCGGTGCGCACGTAGACCGCCGAGTGGCGGAACATCCGCGACAGGAACACCGGCAGCGCGATGTACGGATGGACGCCGCGCGAATAGGCGATCAGGTACGGCGAGAACCCGATCTCGGAAACCTCGAATTCCTTGTGCAGGTAGGCCCGGTGGAAACACTGCTCGGGCGGCAGCACGAGGAAGTCGACCTCGCAGCCCTCGACCGGAACACGGCCGTCGATGATCGGCCGGACCCGATCGTAGTCCCAGGCCGCGATCCTTATCCGCAGCTTGCCCATCGCCTCGACGCCGGTTCCGCCTACGGCCAGGACCAGCCGGCCTTCGCCCGCCGGTAGAGCTCGACGATTTCGTCCTTGCCCGGCTGGCGGATCGTCGTCGTGTAGAGCGGGTTGTCGAGCGTACGCTGCGCCCAGTCGTCGAAGCTCGCCGGATCGACGACCTCGGGGAGCTTCGTCGGGATGCCCATGCGCCGGTAGAACCGCGCGATCGCCATCAGGAACGCCTCGGGCGCGTCGGCTTCGTGACGCACGTCCTCGCCGGTCGCCTGCGCCAGCTCGACGAACTTGTCGGGCGCCGCCGGCAGGTTGTACTCCATGACCACCGGCAGCATCAGCGCGTTGCTCATCCCGTGCGAGACGTGGTGGAAGGCGCAGATCTGGTCGGACGTCGCGTGCACGAGACCCAGTCTCGCGCTGCCCGACGCCTGCACCGACACGATGCTCGCGAGCAGCATCTGGCCGCGGCTCTCCATGTTGTTCACCGAGAACGCCGCCGGGCCGATGTGCTTCCAGAGCACCTTGAGCGATCGGATCGCCAGCGCATCGGTGATGAGCGACGCCCGGTTGGACAGGAACGCCTCCAGCGAATGGGTGATCGCGTCCATGCCGGTCGCGATGACCTGCCCGGCCGGCAGCGACTTCAGCATCGCCGGGTCGAGAATCGACACCGTCGCCTGGGCGCCGTGGCCGCCGACGTTCATCTTCACCATCCGCTCGGGGTCGGTGATGATGAAGACCGGAGAGACCTCGCTGCCGGAGCCGGTCGTCGTCGTCACCAGAACCGTCGGCTTCGGCGGTGCGGCGAACTTGTTCATCCCCTCCATCGCGCGCAGGCTCAGGTTCGGGTTCGACGCGCGCAGGGCCACCGCGCGGGCGAGGCAGATCGGCGAGCCGCCGCCGATGCAGACGATGACGTCGCAGCCCTCGGCCCGGTAGCGCTCGAGCGCCTTCTCGACGGTCGCGGTCGACGGATCGACCTCGCAGTCGTCGAAGATCACCGTCTCGATGCCGGCGTCCTCGAGCGAGCGGAGCGGCTCGCGCGTCAGGCCCGCCGAGTGGACGCGCTGGTCGGTGACGACGAACGCGCGCTTGCCGCCCAGCCGCTTGGTCTCGGCGCCGGTGCGCGCCGAGGATCCCGATCCGAAGATGACATGCGTCGGCGAATAGAAATCCCGTGTCTGTTGCTCGACCACGCTTAACCCCCTGGTTGTATGGCCGTCGGGCGCGCGCCGCCCGCCGGCGCACCCGACGATTCGGATCGACTCGCCTGCCCCTCGACGATCAGCTCGAGCAGGCGCACCGGCGAGACCGGCGTCTCGCGCACGCGCACGCCGATCGGCGCGAGCGCGCTCTCGATCGCCGACACGACCGCCGCGGTGACCGGAATGATCGACACCTCGCCGACGCCCTTCATCCCCATCGGGTTCAGCGGCGATTTCGTCTCGTGGAAGACGACCTCGACGTTGGGCACCTCGGGCGAGGTCGGCAGCAGGTAATCGCCGAAGGTCGTCGTGATTGGCTGGCCGTTCTCGTCGTAGGCCATCCGCTCGAACAGCGCGTTGCCGATTCCGTGGACGACGCCGCCGACGATCTGGCCTTGCGCGACCAGCGGGTTGACGAGCGTCCCGCTGTCCTGGACCGCGACGTAGCGGAGCACGTGGACCAGTCCGGTGACGACGTCGACCTCGACCTCGCAAACGTGGAACGCGCTCGCGTAGGTCATCGAGTCGACGCGGAACCGGTGCGTCGCCTCGAGGCAGGCCTCGACGCCTTCCGGGAACGCGTAACCGGCCACGCCGCGCAGCGCGACCGCGATCTTCCCGTACGGCGCGACCAGATCGGGCCGGCCTGCGACCTGGAAGCCACCGCGCGTCAGGACCAGGTCGGTATGCGGGGCGAGCATCTGCAGCGCGACCTGGCGCGCCTTCTCCCGTACCGCTTGCGCGGCCGCCTGGACCGCCGACCCGGCGACGATCGTCTGCCGGCTCGCGTAGCC
>CAZQTL010000205.1:5397-7174 GCA_964595975.1 uncultured Thermoanaerobaculia bacterium
GCGCGGCCGCCTGGACCGCCGACCCGGCGACGATCGTCTGCCGGCTCGCGTAGCCGCCGAGTCCCGCGGAGACGAACGCGGTGTCGGCGCAGACGATGTCGACGTCCTCGACCTCGAGGCCGAGCTCTTCGGCGCAGATCTGCACGAGCGCGGTGGCGATGCCCTGTCCCATCGCCGACGCGCCGGTGTAGACGAGCGCCCGACCGGTCGGCGTGACGCGTACCGTCGCCGTCTCGAACGGTCCGCGGCCGGTGCACTTGAGTCCATGCGCGATGCCGATGCCGATCCATCGGCCCTCGCGACGCGCGGCCGCCTGGCGCGCCGCGAAGCCGGCGTAATCGGCGGCGTCGAGCCCCTTCTGCTGGCAGGCCGCGTAGTCGCCGCTGTCGTAGACGACCGGGATGCCGGCGCGATTGACGAGGCCCAGCCGGTAGGGCATGCGGTCGGCCGGGATCAGGTTGTGCCGGCGGACTTCGGCGCGATCCAGTTCGAGTCGGTCGGCGACCAGGTCGAGGAGCCGCTCGATCGCGAACGTGCCCTGCGGGTACCCGGCGCCGCGGACCGTGCTGATCGCCGGTTTGTTGGTCCGCGCGAGCAGCACCGTCATGTCGTAGGCGGGCAGGTGGTACGGCCCGACCACCGAGCTCGCGCTGTTGTACGGAACCGTGATCGCATGCGGCGCGAAGGCGCCCTGGTCGTGGACGATTTCGCCGCGGATGCCGAGCAGCCGCGCGTCGGCGTCGACCGCGACCTCGATCGTCCAGTACTGGTCGCGTTCCTGGATCGCCGTCAGGAAATGCTCGCGCCGATCCTCGACCCACTTGACCGGGCGGCCGAGGAGTTTCGCGATCGCCGGGACCGCGAGCTCCTCCGGGTAGACGAGGAACTTCGCGCCGAAGCCGCCGCCGACGTCGGGCGTGACCACGCGGACCGAGTCGACCTCGAGCCCCAGCGCCTCGGCCAGGTTGTCGCGAACCTCGTGCGCGAGCTGAGTCGACGACCAGACGACCAGCGTTCCGGTGCCGGGCTCGACCCAGGCGAGCACGCCACGACCCTCGATCGAGTGCGCGAGGCCGCGAGTCTGGAACAACGTCTCGCGGAAGACGTGCTTCGCGCCGGCGAAGGCCGCCGCACCGTCGCCGTAACGGAGCTCGAGCCGGGTGAACAGGTTCGACGGCAGCGCGCTGAACGCCGGCGGCGATTCCGGTTTCAGCGCCTCGCGCGGGTCGACGACCGCCGGCAGCACGTCGTAGTCGACGAGGACGCGGTCGACCGCGTCTTCGGCGACGTACCTCGAACTCGCGACGACGACCGCGATCGCCTCGCCGACGTGCGACACCTCGTCCGGCGAGAGGATGAACGGCATCGCGGTCTCGTCGAGCTTGCCCTTCGGGAACGCGAGCGGCAGACGCGCCCCGGCCAGCGTGCCGGCGAGATCGGCGGCGGTGTAGACGCCGACGACCCCTTCCATGGACTTCGCCTCGGCGGTATCGATGCCGAGGATCTTCGCGTGCGCGTGCGGGCTGCGGACGAACGCCGCGTGCAGCGTCCCGGGCAGCTTGATGTCGTCGAGGTAGCGTCCCTCGCCCTTGAGCAGCGCCGCGTCCTCGATGCGCGGCACCGGCCGCCCGACGACGCGGCGGGAGTTCGCGCTCATGCGGTCGCCTCGCCGCGCATCGCCGCCGCCGCGTCGAGCGCCGCCGCGACGTCGGTCTGGTAGCCAGTGCAGCGGCACAGGTGGCCCGACAGGACTTCGCGGACCTGCGCCTCGGTCGGT